>NZ_KB906502.1:0-287331 GCF_000381445.1 Thioalkalivibrio sp. ALE22 | reverse complement strand
CCATGTCCGGGCGGCCCCAGGGGCCGTAGACGGTGAAGAAGCGCAGGCCCGTGACCGGCAGGTCGTAGAGGTGGCTGTAGGTGTGCGCCATCAGCTCGTTGGCCTTCTTGCTCGCGGCGTAGAGCGACAGCGGGTGGTCGACGTTGTCGTGCACCGAGAACGGCATGGTGGTGTTGGCGCCGTAGACCGAGCTGGAGCTGGCGTAGACCAGGTGCTCCACGCCGTTGTGGCGGCAGCCCTCCAGGATGTTGCCGAAGCCGACCAGGTTGGTGTCGACATAGGCCGCCGGGTTCTCCAGCGAGTAGCGCACCCCGGCCTGGGCCGCCAGGTTTACCACCCGCTGCGGACGGTGCTCGCGGAATACCCGCTCCATCGCGGCACGGTCGGCGATGTCCTGCTGCTCGAACACGAAGTGCTGGCGGGCGGCCGGCAGGGCGCGGATGCGGTCCAGACGCGCCCGCTTCAGGCCCGGGTCGTAGTAGTCATTCAGGTTGTCGACACCGATCACGGTGTCGCCGCGTTCCAGCAGGCGCAGGGCCAGGTGGGAGCCGATAAAGCCGGCTGCTCCGGTGATCAGGACTTTCATGTCGCCTCTACCTCGATGAATGGCGGCCGTTCGCGGCCCTCCGGCAGCGCTGCGAATGCGGCGTGACGGAGGTCCGGGACAGTCGCGCATGGACGGAACGCGATGGATTCAAGCACCGCCGTTCGCGGGCCCGCAACGCCGTTTCCGGGAAACGTGAGGTCGATCCGTCGAAGCTGTGAACGGGCCCGTAAGTTTCGGATCCGGGCGTTGTCGAGGCAGGGGGAGACGCCGATATTCTGCGCCAGTTCGGCGACGATCCGGGTCATTCGTGACACGGTTGGCACCATCCGCTAGAGGGTGCGCACGCGCTCGCCATGACGAATCAAGCCGCGCGACTGGTTGCACCACGGGTGCTGCGGCAACGCGATAAAGAGGACGATCCATGAACGAGAAACCCGCCGTACGCTGGGCCCTGGCGCTGGTCATGGGGATGACCCTGGGCGGCTGTGCCTGGGCCCCGGGTGGGCATATCTCCGAGCGCAGTTCCAGCGCCCCGATCGAGGACCTGGTGGATATTGAACCGATCACGTTCGGGCTGATTCGGGCACAGGAGGGACGCTCGGTGCCCCCGGATCTGCGCCGCGTGAGCGACGAGCTGGCACAAGATGTCGACGCGTACGACTACCGCGTGGGTCGGGGCGATGTGCTGGCGATCATCGTCTACGAGCACCCGGAGCTGACCATCCCGGCCGGGAGCGAGCGCTCCGCCGTGGAATCGGGCAACACCGTGCATTCGGACGGCACGATCTTCTATCCGTACATCGGCCGGGTGCATGTCGAGGGGCGCACGGTCGCGGAGGTCCGCGACCTCATTGCGCGTGATCTGGCGGCATTCGTGAACGAGCCCCAGGTCGAGGTTCGCGTGGCCGCATTCAACTCGCAGAACGTGCGGGTGACCGGCGAGGTGCGCGAGCCCGGTGTACAGCCCGTCACCAATGTCCCGCAGACCGTCCTCGATGCGATTCAGCATGCCGGTGGGCTGGCGGACTCGGCTAACTGGCACGAGGTCATCCTGACCCGCGACGGGGAGGAGATCGTCATCTCGCTGTACGACATGCTGCGCCATGGGGACATGTCGCAGAACCGGCTGCTGCGTGACGGCGATGTCCTGCACATTCCGGATACCGCGGGCCAGCAGGTCTACGTGATGGGGGAGGTGGGCGATCCCCAGCGTCTGCCGCTGGGGCGGGGCCAGGTCACCCTGATGGATGCCCTCAGCCAGGCCGGAGGATTTAACGAAACCCGCGCGGACGCCAGCGGGATCTTCGTGATCCGCCGGTCCCCCCCGGACAGCGACAAGCTCGCCACCGTGTATCAGCTGGATGCACGCAATGCCTCGGCCCTGATGCTGGGTGCCGAGTTCGAGCTCGAGCCGCTGGACATCGTCTACGTCACGACCACGCCGCTCGGGCGCTGGAACCGCGTGATCAGCCAGCTCCTGCCCACCGTGAGCGCGGTCTATCAGGCGTCCCGTACCACGCGTGATGTTCGCAACCTCGGGGATGACCTCTAGCCATGTTCAATCGGATTCTGGTGGTTTGTACCGGCAATATCTGCCGCAGCCCGGTCGGCGAGGCCCTGCTGCGCGACCGGTTGCCCGCACGCGAGGTGGAATCGGCCGGCCTCGGGGCGGTGGTCGGGGAGGGCGTCCACCCCGAGGCCCGGCGTCTGGCCGAGGCCGATGGGCTGGATGTCGCCTCGCATGTGGCGCGACAGGTGGAGCCTGACTTCCTGCATCACGCCGACCTGGTACTGGTCATGAGCGAGAGGCAGCGTCAGGCGGTCGGGTCGCGCCACCCGGAGGTGCTGGGCAAGACCATGCGCTTCGGGCACTGGCTGGATGGGGGCGGGGGGCGCGATATCCCCGATCCCTACGGCAAGAGCCCCGAGGTCTTCGAGCAGACCCATGCCCTGCTCGTGGAAGCGGCCGAGGCCTGGGCACGCCGCCTCAATCGATGACTCTAGATACAGGTACATACCGATGACCCGGAATCATTCCCCCGGCACGCCGGAAGGCGAGCTGGACATTGGCCGGCTGCTGGGCCAGCTGCTCGACCACAAGTGGTGGATCCTGGCGATCACCGCGATGTTCGCCGTCGCCGGCGCGGTGCACGCGATTTTGTCGACCCCGATCTACCGCGCCGATGCCCTGGTGCAGGTGGAGGACATGGGGCGTTTCAGCAGCCCCCTGGCGAACGTGCGCGAAATGCTGGGCCAGGAGCCCCGGGTCGAGGCCGAGCTGCAGATCCTGCGTTCGCGCATGGTGCTCGGGCGCGCGGTCGACCAGGAATCGCTGGATCTGGAGGTGACGCCCCAGCGCATGCCGGTAGTGGGCGACTATCTGGTGCGCCGCGGCATGGAGCGCCCCGCCTTCGCCGGCTCGAGCGTATGGGCCGGAGAATCGATTAATGTCGGCGAGTTCCGGGTGTCCCAGGCCTACGAGGGACAAACCTTCACGCTGGAGGTGCTGGACGGCGACCACTACCGGCTCCTGGGCGGTGATCGCGACCTGGGCGAGGGCCGCGTTGGCGAGGATGCGGAGTTTCTTGACGGGGCCGTGCGCCTGCGGGTGGCGGAACTGGACGCGGCCCCGGGGGCTCGCTTCGACATTCGGCGCCGTTCCCGCCTGGCCGCGATCAACGCCCTGCGGGCCCAGTTCGATGTCGGACAGCAGGGCCGCGAGAGCGGCGTGTTCAGTCTCGCCCTGACCGACCCGGATCCGGATCGGGCGCGCCGCATCCTGAACACCATCAACCAGATCTATCTGACACAGAACATTCAGCGCAAGGCCGCCGAGGCCGAGAAGAGCCTCGAGTTCCTGGAGGAGAAGGTCCCGGATGTCCGCGGGCAACTGCAGGAGGCCGAGGATGCCCTGAACGACTACCGGATGGAGCGGGACAGCGTGGACCTCTCGCAGGAGACCCGCACCGTGCTCGACCGGATCGTCAACCTCGAGCGCCAGCTGAACGAGCTGGAATTCGAGGAGGCCGAGATCTCCCGGCGCTACACGCCCAGCCATCCAACCTATGCGGCCCTGATCGAGAAGCGTCAGAAACTGCAAAGCGAGCGCGACCGGCTGAACCAGGAGGTCGGGGCGCTCCCGGAGACCCAGCAACAGATCCTGCGGCTGAACCGCGATGTCGAGGTCAACCAGGACATCTATGTCCAGCTGCTCAATCGTATGCAGGAAATGGATATCGCCCGGGCCAGCACGGTTGGCAACGTGCGCATCCTCGATGACGCCCAGGCCGGGTTGTCGCCCGTGGAGCCCCAGCGGCGGATGATCGTGATGCTGTCCACGGTCTTCGGGGGGGGGCTGGCCATTGCGCTGGTCCTGGTGCGCGGGATGCTGAACCGCGGCGTCGAGTCGCAGGAAGAGATCGAGGGCATCGACCTGCCGGTGTATGCCAGCGTGCCGCGATCCCGGCAGCAGGAAAACCTGTTGCGTCGGGTCAAGCGGCGCCGCCAGCCGCGCGGCTATGAGGTGCCGGGGGGCGTGCTCGCCTCGATTGACCCCGCCGACGATGCGGTCGAGGCCCTGCGCGGCCTGCGCAGCAGCCTGCACTTCGCGATGCTCGAGGCGGCCAACAACCGACTGGTGATTACGGGGCCGAGCCCGGACGTGGGCAAGAGCTTCGTGTCCGTAAACCTCGCGGCGGTCTGTGCCCAGGCGGGCCAGCGGGTCCTGCTGGTGGATGCGGATCTGCGCAAGGGTCACGTGCACCACGCCTTCGGGCAGCGCAGCGACGGTGGGCTGTCGGAATACCTGGGCGAGCGCGAGTCGCTGGACGGCATCGTGCGTCGTACGGAGGTCGAGGGGCTGCATTACATCGCGCGCGGCAGCGCGCCCCCCAACCCCTCCGAGCTGTTAATGGGAGACCGTTTCAGCCGCCTGCTCGATCAGGTCAGCCGCGCCTATGACCTGGTGCTGATCGACACGCCGCCGATCCTGGCGGTGACCGACGCCGCCGTGGTGGCCCGCCAGTGCTCGACCACGCTGATGGTCGTGCGCTTCCAGCTGAACCCGCTGCGCGAGATCGACTCGGCCCGGCGCCGCCTGGAAGCGGCCGGTGTGGATGTGCGTGGGTGCATCCTGAACTCGATCGAGTACAAGGCCTCGACCAGTTACGGGTATGGCTATTACCACTACTCCTACAAGTAGCAGGCGGTAACCGCGCGCCCGGGCCCGAACGGGCCTCAAGCGGAGCTCCGGCACCTGCCGGGGCTTTTTGCTGGAGGGGGAGCGGAAGGAAGGCGGCGCGGTGGGGCGTGCACGTTCACCGGGTGCGCTATTCGAGCCGGTGCCGGGGTGCCCGCGACGGCCTATGTGTCGGCTGCCGCCGGGGGGCGTCGGTGTGCCGCGGTCCAGGGAAAAGGGCGATTCGCAGCCCGGGGACCCGAAGGGACGAACCCGGATCTAACGCCAGGTGGCGTCGGGGTCGTCCCAGTAGCGGCCGATCTGGCGTTCCTCGGTGATGTCGAACAGCTGATGGCGCCGGTTGAGGCGCGCGCCGCCGTCGCGGGTCAGCGGCTGCCAGGCGATGTTGGCCCGGTTGCGGCTGGAGGTGGAGAAGAACGAGTCGTATGGCACGGACAGGTACAGGCCCTTGTCGAAGCTGCCTTCCCCGAAGTCGTCGCCCGCGTCGGTGAATGTGGACCAGGCGCCGACCACTACGCCATTGTCGAACTCGCGCGAGAAGTCGAGGGTGGTCCCGATGTCGCCCGCGAGGTAGCGGCCTACGCTGACCCGCGCATGGATGTCCTGCACACCGGTGTCGAGGTAGGAAGTGACATGTCCGGTGACCTGTTCGTAGTCGCGCAGGCCGAACTGCTGGTCGAACGCGCGCTGGCGGACCCAGTTGGCATCCAGTCCGACGGCCCAGCGGCTGTTGAACGGTCGGTACAGGACCTCGCCACCGATGCCGGCGTACATGGTCTCCAGCAGGCCACCGTAACCCATGGCGTACCAGTCCTGGCCAAGGCGCTGGGTGTGGGTGGCCTGCAGATTGGAGATCCCCACATCCGTCTCGGCCAGGTAGTCGCCGATGTGTGTACGCACGCGGGGCAGTTCCGAATCGGCGATGTAGTCGTAGTTCTCCAGGTTGTCCAGCAACGTGGTGGACAGCATGGACGAGATCCAGGTGCCCTGGCTCAGGAAATAGCTGGCGTCGAGATAGGCCGAGAGGCGATAGAGATAGCCATCCGGTCCGCCGAAGTTCTGTTCCAGCGAGGGCCCCATGCCCCACTCGAAGCGGCGCGGTTCGGCCTCGTAAAGGACGTCGCCGCGTTCGTGGTCCGAGGGTTTGGAATCGCGTACCCGCACCCCGTGGCGGTAGTCGGTCTCGTGATCGGCCGAGGCCAGGGCGCGGCCAAAGGCCTCGCGATCGTGCAGGCTCTCGCGCAGATCGAGCCCGAGGGTCTGCCAGCGGTACTGGAAGGTATGAATGCCGGCGTCGGCCTGGGCCTCCAGCAGGCGATTGGCTCGGCCTTCGGACTGCTTCAGGTCGCGGAAACGGCTGGGCTGGCCGGTCACTCGGAGGGTGTCGCCGACCTGGCGAATCTCGGTCACGTGAATCCCGGCGTTGGCATTGAGGTCAGCCGCGACCGCATCCCAGTCGCGTCGCTCCAGATGGGCGGGTTCGACCGGGGCCGGGTCATCGGCCTTGGGCTGTGACAGCCGGGCCAGGTTGGTCGTGAAGTGCAGGCCGACCATGGCGGTATTGCCGCGTTCCCAGCCGGCGTGCAGCTCCACGTTGCGGGTCAGACGCAGGCGGGCGCCGAAGTTGAAACGCGAGTCCTGCTCCTGGGCATTGCTCTGGGGTTCGTGCTGATAGGTGTTGCCCTCGTACTCGACCTGCAGCAACAACCGGTCCCAGGGGGTCTGGTACTCCACCCCGCCGAAAACGGCGGCGGGCCCGCGGAACATCTGGTGTGTGGCGACCTGCCCGCCCTGTCCGCCGCCGGCGGACCGTGGGCGGGTGTCGAAGCTGTCGTGGATCCAGCCCAGCGGCGATTCGATGTCGCCATGGTTGCCCAGATAGCCCCAGCCAAGGCCCAGGGAGAAATCGAGATTATTCCAGCGCTTGTTCGCGACCAGGTACTCCCCGCCGAAAAGGGTGGTGCCGCCAAGGTCCTGGAAGCCGACGGCGATCTCCGGGATGTAGCGCGTCTCCTGCTTCAGGCGCAGCTTCAGGTCCGCCCCCTTGTCGATGTTGTAGCGGTCGTCGTCACCGGCCGCCAGATAGGGTCGGTTTTCCACCTGGACATAGCGGAACCCCAGTTCCATCCAGTCCATCGGCTGGACAAAGACGCTCCAGCGGCGATAGGGGAACGTCCGGTTCCAGCCCGCGGCGAAATGGCCGGCGTCGCCGGTGCGGGCGGTGGGCGTCTGCAGCAGGCCGATGCCGCCGGTATCGCGCTGGCCCTGTCCGAGTCCGAAGTCGTCGGCCTGGGCCGCGGGTATGCCCAGACCGATGAGTACGGCAACCACCAGGCTGCGGCGGCGCTGGGGGAGTGCGGGTGGATTCATGGCAGGGTCCGTAGGGTGCAGTCGTCACCCGGCAGGCGGGTGGCAAGAAAGCGGGGCAGGCGCTGGTTGAGGAGGTCGCCTTCCAGGGTTCCGCCCAGGTCGCGGATGTTGAGGTGTGCCATCACCCGGGTTCCCGGGGCGATCACGCTGTCTTCCCGGTTCCAGGGGGCGATCCCGAACACATGGACCTCCCCGAGCGGGGTCACCACGGCGGCGGTATCGGAGCCGCGAACGGCAGTGCGCGACGGTTGCCCCAGCAGGTCTTGCAGGGTCATGCCCGGCCGCCATTCGTAGCGCTGGACCCCCTCCATGGACCACAGCTCCACCCAGTCGGGTGGCTTGCAATAGCCGATGTGTGCCAGGTCGGCCGTGGCCGGCGCGTGGCGCAGGTTCGCCAGGAGCCAGGGCAGGTCGAGACGTTCCGCGCTGCGCGCCCTGGGTGCGGGCTCCATTGATTCGACAGTTCGGCTCCAGTCGTTGAGAGCGCGCGCCGTCTGCGGGCGTCCGGCGATATCCATGGTCTGTCCGATCAGTTCGATCTCGGCCAGCAGTCGCTTGCGCTCGTGGTCCACGGAACGTTTGTCGCGGCTGCGCAGGCCGAAGCTGTAGGCCCAGTCGATCGGTTCGGACCGCTCGCCCTGCCAGGCGACCCAGTGGTCGGGGAGGGGCGTCCCGGCCGGTGCCGTGTCGGCCTGGCCAGCCGCCGGGATCAGGACCAGCCCGCAAAGGACCGGCCAGAAAAGGCGCAATGGCTTCTGCATGAGGTCTCCAGCCGCGGCTACCACCAGGGGCGCGCCACCTGCCAGGCGATCGCGGGACCGTCCGGCCAGGCCTGACCTTCGTACTCCCAGAGATCGCGGGTTTCGGGATCGCGCCAGAATTCGGCGCGGGTGGTGCCGGCCTGTTTCCAGTCGATCCGTTCGCGACAGCGCTCGAGTTCCAGCGTGGCCAGGGGCAATTCCCGCGTGGTGGGGGCGCTGCATTCGAGCGTGCCCTCACCGACGTGGCGCACCACGGTCCCCGAGGCGTCGCGGACGTGGCGCTCGATGGCGTAGCCGGCGGGAGAGGTACTCCGCCAGGGGGAACCGTCCATGCCTGGGTAGTGGGTGCCGAGCAGGTCGCGACCCATACCGGCCGTGGCGAAGAGGCCCCCGTCGCGCAACTGGAGCGACAGTCCCTCGGCGCTTGGCCAGTACGTGTGCCCATTCGCCATCGCCCCAAGGATCAGCAGCCCGCGGTGGTTCTCGGTGTGGACCGCGAGGGATGCGTACGGGAGCTCCTCGGCGTGGGAGGTCACGTCCGGGCCTCCGGAAACCATCCCTTTCAGGGATGCCCCGAGCGGGGTGGGGCCCCCGCTGCCGCAGCCCGTGACCAGGCTCACGAAAATTCCCAGGCCCAGACATGCGAAAGCCGCCCGGAGGCGGCCTTCGCGAGGGAAGAGCGGATTGGTCCGCATGGGCTGGCGTTACCGGGTGCCCGTAGCCGGGGTGGTGCCGGTACCCGGGGTGGTACCCGTGCCCGGCGTGGTGCCGGTCGACGCAATCAGGCCGACCAGACGGCCGGAGCGGGTGGCGATGCGCGAGATCGCGCCCGGTTCGGACCGAGCGGCCGCGGAGATGCCGCCGGACGGAGAGCCGCCCGCCACCGGCGCATTGGCGCGGCCCTGCGGGGCGCTCGCGCTGGAACTGGCGCTGGACGGGGCAGCCGCAGCGGGGCCGCCCGTCGTACCGACGGATTGCGCCATCAGGGGGTTGGTTGCGAACAGGCCTGCAACGGCGGCCGTGGCAAGTATCTTCTTGATCATGGTCACGTTCCTCGCTTCACCGGGGGTGTCGGTTGTCGGGATGCAGTCTAGGAGGGGAGCGCACCCGCGGGCCAGAGCAGGGGGGTGATTTTGAGAGGTGAATACGGGGTTTCGCGTACGTGTTTTGATCGGGTTGGGAATTTTGCCCTCTGGAGGTCACATTCGGTCCCGGCTGCCGCATCGCGGGTCTCTTCACGAAGGGTTCAGCCAAGCAGGCCTAGGCTGGAATGGGTCAAGTGATCGCGTGGCCGGATGGCGGCGCAATGGAGGCACAGATGATGAGCAGAATCCTGATGATGCTGGCACTGGCGGGTGCGGTGGCACTGCTGGCGGGGTGTCAGACGATCAGCAAGCAGCAGACCGGGGCCCTGATCGGCGGGGCCGCCGGGGGCGCGATCGGCAGTCAGATCGGCGGCGGGCGCGGGCGTACCGCCGCGATTATTGCCGGCACCCTGGCGGGTGCGGCGATCGGCGGTTCGGTGGGGCGCAGCATGGACGATGTCGACCGGATGCGGGTGTCGCGCACGCTGGAGACGGTCCCGGACCGGCAGAGCTCGACCTGGCGCAATCCGAACACCGGGCATCAGTATCAGGCCACGCCCACCCGCACCTACCGTTCCTCGGGGCAGGACTGCCGCGAGTATCAGGTGCAGGCAACGATGGACGGATATCCGGAGACCATCACGGGCACGGCCTGCCGCGATGCCAGCGGGCGCTGGGTGAACGTCTGACGTCCAGGCGTGATCGCTCAGTCTTGGGTTCCGGTGGTAACCGGTCAAGCACGGCTGTCGAGAGCCGCGCAGCCACAAAAAAGCCCCGCATGAGCGGGGCTTTCTCGTTCCAGGCAAGGCCCGGACGGGTGCCGGCAACCGATCAGGAGCGGCGGTACATGTCCTCGGTGGTCGGAACGAAACCGAGGTTGTCCTCGCCGATACCCTTGACCTTGGGTTCGTTGAGGTCGCTGATGCGTACGTTGCCGTCCAGGCTGCGCAGGTATTCGGCGACACCATCCCAGATGTCGACCCCGACACCGCCCGGAACATTCTGCTGCACGCTGGCCCAGCCGGCGACGACGTATTCCTTGTCGGCATCCAGCTTGCGGCCGTCCAGTTCCATCTCGGAGATCCGGTTGCCGATCTCGGCGGTCGGATCGATGGCATATTTCAGGCCGCCGACGCGCACCATGTCGCCGCCCTGCTGGTAGAAGGGGTCGGCGTTGTAGAGGTTGTCCGCGACGTCTTCCAGGATGTCCTTGATCTGGGCCCCGGTGAAGGTGTTGCGGGTCATCTCCGGATAGGTCAGGCCGGTCTGGTCCATCACGTGCTCGAAGGTGATGGGCATGCCCGGCAGCACCGTGGTGCCCCAGCGGAAGCCCGGGGAGAAGGAGATCTGGGCGTCGTTGTATTCGATCAGGCCGTCGCAGATCAGCTGGTCGAAGGTGCCGTTGAAATTGCCGCGGCGGTAAAGCAGGTCGTCGGTGACCGCCAGTTCTTCGGACAGCTTTTCCTCCATGTTGAAGGTTTCGCCCTTCCAGGTGACCTCGCTGTTGCGCATGTTGTGGATGAACGAGGCCATGCCCGGGTGTTCCGGCAGCATCTCGGCGAACACCGGCACCAGGCGGTATTCCCAGTCCTGGATCGCGCCGTCGCGGAAGTCGAAGTCCAGCACGCCGACGAACTTGGCGTTGGAGCCGGCGTTGGTGACCAGGCAGGTGCCGCCATCGGGGCGCTCCACCGGCAGCGGCTGCGGCACGGCGTCGTGGGTGTGGCCACCCATGATGGCGTCCAGTCCCTCGACCATACCGGCCATCTTGATGTCCACGTCCATGCCGTTGTGCGACAGGGCGACGACGATCTCGGCGCCCTCCGCGCGGGCCGCGTTGACCTGTTCCTGCATGTCGTCCGGGCGGATGCCGAAGGACCACTGCTCCACCATCCAGCGCGGGTTGGCGATGGGGGTGTAGGGGAAGGCCTGACCTACGACCGCCACGTTCACGCCATTCATCTCGCGGATCACGTAGGGCTTGAAGATCCGATCACCCCAGTCCACGTCGCGCACGTTCTGGGCCACGAAGTCGATGCCTGCGTCGGCGAAGTCGCCGTTCACGACCTCTTCGACGCGGTCGGCGCCGTAGGTGAATTCCCAGTGGCCGGTCATGATGTCGATGCCCAGCAGCTTCTGTGCATCCACCATGTCCTGCGCGTTGGTCCACAGCGCGGAGCCGGAGCCGCCGCCCCAGGTATCGCCGCCATCCAGCAGGAGGGCGTTCGGGCGGGAGTCACGCAGCTTGTCGACCAGGGTCTTGAGGTGCGCGAAGCCGCCCACACGACCGTATTTCTCGGCCGCTTCCATGAAGTCGAGATTGGTGTAGGCGTGCGCGTAGATGCTGTCGCGCTCGATGTCGTAGTGCTTGAGGAAGTGCTCGCCCACGATATGCGGCGGGCGATTGCGCATGTCGGCCACGCCGAGGTTCATGTTCGGTTCGCGGAAGTAGATCGGCTTCAGCTGGGCGTGGCAGTCGGTGTAGTGCAGCAGGTGCACGTTGCCGAAGCGATCCAGCGCATCGTAGGGATCACCCGCGGTGCCGCCCTTGTTGTTGCTGCAGGCAGCGGTGCCCAGGGGGAAACCGGCGGCGCTGGCGGCGGCCAGCAACTGCATGAATTCTCGGCGTGAGATGTGCATGAGGAATCCTACCTCTCTATTCCGGGTTGGTGGTGAATGGCAGTAAAGACATTTTGCGACGCGAGGTAGACGATCCGTTGCCGGCGTGCATTCCCTAGCGCCGCCCCTCGCGGGCCTCGCGCGCGGTCTCGCGGGCGGAGTCACGCTTGTCCTCGATACGCTGGCGGTCCCGATCGCTGGCATCCGAGGCGTCCATGGCGGCCTCGAACTGGCGGACCGCTTCTTCATACTGAGCGCGGTGGAAGAAGTATTCGGCCATGGCTTCGCGGCTGATTGCAACATAGCCCGCGCCGTCCGCGATGTCGGCCTGCAGGCGCAGCAGCTCCGGGTTGGGGGCGGCCTCCTGGCGGACCATGTCCGACAGGATGCGGATCGCGCGATCGGGCTGGCCAAGATCCCGGTGTACGCGGGCGAGGCGTTCCCGGATCACCGGGTGGCCGGGGTACACCGCGTCCAGGTCCTGGAGCCGCTCGAGGGCCTGTTCATGTTCGCCCTCCTCGCGCAGCAGGGCGGTGAACGCCAGCTCGAGGGTCAGCCCGGGGGCATCGGCGGCATCGAGCCGTTCCAGTTGTTCGCGCGCGCGGGAGGCCTCTCCGCGCTCGAGATAGGCGACGGCTGCGCCATAGCGCCGCGCGGGGGATGGGGAGTCCGTCGCGCGAAAGCGCTCCAGGGTGCGGCGCGGGTCTTTCAGGGCCTGCACGCGGGCCTGCATCCATTCGAATTCGGGCCCGCGGGCGCGGGTTTCGGTCGCGGCCATCTGGCTGGCCCGGTTGCGGGCATCGGTGATGCGGTCGAGGGTTACCGGGTGGGTGCGCAGGTATTCCGGTACCTGGTCGCCGACCCCGCGCGAGAGCTCCTGCAACCGCTCGAAGAAATCCGCCATCGCGTGCGGGTCGAACCCGGTGCCTTGCAGGATCTGCATGCCGGCGCGGTCGGCCTCGGCCTCGTTCGCGCGGGTGAAGTTGATCTGCTGCTGGATGCCGCCGGCCACGCCGCCGGTGATGACCGCCGAGCCCAGCGTCGGGTCGACCGCGGAGGCGAGGATGCCCGCCAGGATCGCCAGGCCGGTGGTGAAGTTGATGTCGCGCCCGCGCGCGAACATGCGCGCCAGGTGACGCTGGGTCACATGGGCGATCTCGTGTGCCATGACCGCCGCCAGTTCGGCTTCATCGCGGACCTCGAGGATCAGTCCGGCGTGAATGCCGATGATGCCCCCGGGCATCGCAAAGGCGTTGACCTGGCCGTTGTCTACGGTCAGGAAGTAGAAGGGGCCGTCTGCACTGGGGGCGTTAGCCAGGAGCTGGCGCCCGAGCGAGTCCACGTAGAACACGACCTCGGGGTCGGTGACCAGCGGGGCGGTGCGGCGGATCTCGCGCAGCAGCGAGCGACCGAGCTCGCGTTCTTCGGCGGGGGTCAGGACGCCGCCGGAGGCCTCGCCGAGATCAGGGAGGGAGACCCCGCCGGAGTGGGCGGGCGGGGCCGCCAGTAGTGCCAGCGCCAGCAGCGCGGCGAGCAGGAAATGAGCAATAAACAGCAGGCCGCGAGGGCCGGCGGGCGCCGGCCCTGCATTGCGGCAATGCCGGGAGGCGTAGTTACTTGCCAAGCCCCGGGGCCGACGAATAGGTGCGCATGCTGTCACGGGTTTCCCACAGCTTCGGCTTGAGCATCGCCTCGGGCACCATGAACTTCTTGCGATCCAGTACCTTGTGAGTCCGGACCTTCTTGACGATGTCGTCGTAGCCCATCTTGAACAGCAGGCCGACGTCGCCACCGGAGGTGCGGCGCGCGATCATGTAGTCGTCCTGCATGTCGTGCACATAGATGTTGGCGGGGCGCAGCTTGCCGTTTTCGTCTTTCAGCGTGACGGCGTAATGGCCGTCCACCTGGAATTCGCTCTTGTCCACCGGGATATCCTCCGCGAAGCAATGAAGCTGATCAGTATGCATCAGCGTTTCCTGAAGCGGGAGCGACCATAGCAGAACTTTTCGCCACGGGCGACCATCCACCTGCCCGCCGTCGGACTTGTTTGCATTTGCGGCCGGTTTCGCTATGCTCCGCGCCCACTCTTGCGCTGTCAGCGCCGAAGGCATGCCGGCGGGAGTCGCGAGAGTTCGCATTCCACGACGAGACGACCCGGAGCACAGCGTGTACGGATTCAGCGAGATCACCCCGGACGAACTGGAGCAGTGGCGCAGCGAAGGCAAGACCTTTCGCCTGCTCGACGTGCGCTCGCCGGGCGAGACCGGGCGCGGGGTCATTCCGGGTGCCGAGCTGATCCCGCTGGCGACCCTGCCGATGCGCAAGGACGAGTTCACCGGCGACGACACGCCGCTGGTGATCTACTGCCAGAGTGGCGCGCGTTCCGCGCAGGCCTGTGCCTTTCTCGCCCAGCAGGGTGTCGACTGCGCCAGCAGCCTGCGTGGCGGTATCGTCGGCTGGGCACAGACGGGCAAGCCGGTGGTAAGCCCGGATTAGAATTCGGTTGTATTCCGATGCCGTTTCGCCTATAAGGGGGAATTCGGCAGGTAACTGTTCGGTCGAGGCTGTCGCGTTCAGGGCCCGATTCGGACTGCAGTACCCGACTGATAAAACGCACTCAAAGGAGAGAAACGATGGCCAACTTTGACCAAGAACTCGATGCTTCCGGCCTGAACTGCCCGCTGCCCATTCTGCGCGCCAAGAAGGCGCTCGCCGCGATGGACGCCGGCCAGGTTCTGCATATCATCGCCACCGATCCGGGCGCCGTGAAGGACTTCCAGGCCTTCGCCAAGCAAACCGGCAACGAGCTGATGGAACACAAGGAAGAAGGCGGCAAGTTCTACTTCCTCGTAAAGAAGGCCTGAAGCGTTTCAAACGCTTGATTCGGGGCGGCAATCCGCAAGGGTTGACCGCCCCGAATCCTGAATAACGACGGTTGCCATGCGGTAACTGGATTGGTGCCTGGACGAGGTCTAGGCTGGCTGCGCAAGGTTCACAAAGAAACCTGCATCGCCTAAAGCGAAGAGGTGTGAGATATGGCGACATACGCTGAGATGCAGCAAATCTTCGACGATATCCGCGGGGATTTTCGCTACGACCACGAGCTCAACGGCTGCCTGAACTGCGGGATCTGCACGGCCACGTGCCCGTCCGCCCAGTTCTACGATTACTCGCCACGCGAGATCGTCCAGCTGCTCTGGACCGAGAACGTCGAGCAGATCTACGACGCGATGCAGGAAAAGATCTGGGCCTGCGCCCAGTGCATGACCTGTGCGGCGCGCTGCCCGTTCAAGAACTCTCCCGGTGGCCTGGTCGCGATCATGCGCGAAGTGGCCATCAAGCACGAGATGCAGTCCGCGAAGGACGTACTCCGTCCGTTCGGCCGCGTGATGCTCAAGCTGATCACCACGGGTAACCAGCTGTCCCCCGACATGATCCAGCCCGATCACTTCCCTGACTGGGGCCCCAACATCCAGAAGGTGGAAGGCGATCTGCGCATCCTGCGCAAGGCGATTCCGGTGAAGACGCTGCAGACGGTCGAGACCGCCTGGGAAGTGTCCCTGAAGACCTCGGTCGAGATGTACACCATCTGGGAAATGACCGGGGTCCTGAAGTCCCTCGAACTGATGGACGAGAACCTCTTCGACGTGATCGAAGACTTCATCGACGAGAAGCGCGAGGACTACGAAGACTGGCTCGAGGAGCAGGAAGAGGAAGACGACGAATAAGTCGCTCGCCGAATCCCGCATCCAAGACATCAGGAGAAGCGTTATGAGTGAACAGACCCCAGGCAATCACAACCAGAATGGTGAAGGCGCTGGCGCCGGCACCATGAAGCCGGGCTACCACAACACCGACGGCCAGGGCATTGCCGGTCACGGTTCGTTCTTCCAGTCGACCGATCTGTCGAAGGAAGACGCGGTCAAGGCCACCGACTGGGTGCGCAAGCACGTCGACCGCCGCACCATCGATCTTGGTGATCGCATGGATGACGTCCGCGAGCATATGTACGAGCTCGAGAAGGACGGCCAGATCATCATCCATCGCATCGAGGATCAGCACGAGCCGATGTCGGTGAACACCCTGTTCGGCTGGGAGAAGAAGGTCCCGACCAAGCAGCTGTGGCACCACAAGTCCTGCGGCCAGTGCGGCAACATCCCGGGCTACCCGACCTCGCTGCTGTGGTTCATGAACAAGTTCGGCTTCGAGCCGGGCAAGGACTACCTCGACGAGACCGACCAGACCTCCTGCACCGCGTGGAACTACCACGGTTCCGGTATCGGGAACGTCGAGTCGCTGGCGGCGGTGTTCCTGCGCAACTTCCACCAGGCCTACGTCTCCGGCAAGCAGCACGGGCACGAGCTGGGTCACTTCTACCCGCTGGTCCATTGCGGCACCTCCTTCGGCAACTACAAGGAGATCCGCAAGTATCTGGTGGAGTCCGCCGAGCTGCGCGAAAAGGTCACCAAGATCCTTGGCAAGCTGGGGCGCCTGGTCGACGGCAAGCTGGTCATCCCGGAAGAGATCATCCACTACTCCGAGTGGGTGCACGTGATGCGCAACCGCATCGCCTCCGAGCTGCAGACCATCGACGTCTCCAACATCCGCACCACCGCCCACGTGGCCTGCCATTACTACAAGATGGTGCACGAGGACGCGGTGTACGATCCGTCCGTGCTGGGTGGCAACCGTACCGCGATCATCACCTCCACCGCCCAGGCCCTGGGTGCGCAGGTGATCGACTACTCGACCTGGTACGACTGCTGCGGCTTCGGCTTCCGCCACATCATCTCCGAGCGCGAGTTCACCCGCTCGTTCACGATGGATCGCAAGATCCGCGTGGCCCGCGAGGAAGCCAACGCCGACGTGATGCTGGCCAACGACACCGGCTGCGTCACCACCATGGACAAGAACCAGTGGATCGGTAAGGCCCACAACCAGAACTTCCAGATTCCGATCATGGCGGAAGTCCAGTTCGCGGCCCTGGCCTGCGGTGCGGATCCGTTCAAGATCGTCCAGCTGCAGTGGCATGCGTCGCCCTGCGAGGACCTGGTCGAGAAGATGGGCATGTCCTGGTCCGAGGCCAAGAAGACCTTCCAGGAGTACCTGAAGGAGGTCGAGGCCGGCAATATCGAATACCTCTACAATCCTGAACTCGCTTACGGGGGCAAGGTCTGATGCAGCAAGATACCGTTCTAGTAGTGGGTGGTGGCCCGGCCGGTCTGGCCGCCGCCGCGAATGTCACCTCGGCTGGCTTCAAGGCCGTGATGGTCGAGAAGGAAGACGTCCTGGGGGGCGCCCCGATCCTCTCGGGCTACGCCAAGCTGGTGCCCTCCGGCGAGTGGGCGAAGGACGCCATCGGCCGCATGGTCAAGCGTGTCGAGGATGACTCGAACGCCACCGTGCACAAGGGCGCCAAGGTCGAGAAGCTGGACGGCGAAGCCGGCAACTTCACCGCGACCCTGACCAATGGCGAATCGGTCCAGGCCGGCGCCGTGGTGCTCGCCACCGGCTTTACCCATTTCGACTCCATCAACAAGCCGGAGTGGGGTTTCGGGACGTACGAAGACGTCCTGACCACCACCCAGATGGAGCAGATGGTCGCCAGCGGCAAGATCGCCTGCCCGTCCGACGGCCGTGTGCCCGAGCGGGTCTGCATCCTGCTGTGCGTGGGTTCCCGTGACCGCCAGATCGGCCGCGAGTGGTGCTCCAAGATCTGCTGCACCGTGTCCGCCAACCTGGCGATGGAGATCAAGGAGATCTCGCCGGAAACCGACGTGTTCATCTACTACATGGACATCCGGACCTTCGGCCTGTACGAAGACAAGTTCTACTGGAAGTCCCAGGAAGAGTTCAAAACCAAGTTCGTCAAGGCGCGTATCGCCGAAGTGACGGCCTCTGGTGATGGCCGCCTGCTGGTCAAGGGCGAAGACACCCTGGTCAAGCGTCCGATCGTCATCCCGTTCGACATCGTGGTGCACGCGATCGGCATGGACCCGAACGCCGACAATCCCGAGATCTCGCAGGTCTTCGGTGTCGGGCTCGAGAAGCACGGCTTCCTGGAGCGCGCCGAGCAGTACACCAACACCTGTGGCACCACCCGTAAGGGCGTCTATTCCTGCGGTGCGGCCTACGGTCCCGAGACGATCGATGACTCGATCGCCCAGGGTGCCGCCGCTGGTGGTCGCGCGGTTGCGGATCTGCATGCGCTGGTTCAGAAAGCCGGCTGAGGTCGTTAGCGACGCGGCGGCTTCCGGGCTTGCCCCGGAGCCGCTGGAGGTCAGCTTCGACAAGGAGATCCTTGCGACGAAGCTGAACAGTCTGAACGAGGCCATCGCCGAGGCCGGCGGGGTCGACGGACTGGAGACCTTCATCGAGGCCCTGCGGTCGAAGCACGAGGTGTTTGCCGCGATCGTGGCCAAGGGCGACGAGATCGATGCCGAGGATGTCCGGACCCTTGGCGGTCTGGTGTTCTCGGTCCGGCGCAAGCTGGGCTCGTTGATGGCCGAGCGCCAGGGTGCGCTGGTCGACGGGGTTCGGGCGCTGGTGCGGCCCGATGTCGAGGTCAACGAGCGCCTTGCCGGGTTCGCGGACCTGGCGGCCGACGACAAGAAGCTGCGGCGGGCGATCTGGGACTTCGGCGCCGAGATCCTGCACTTCGCAGACCCCGAGGCCATGCCGCTGGCGTGTCGCTGGGTCTGGGATACGTCGACCACGACGGGGGCGCTGCGGGAGTTTATCCGCGGCAATGACACCCTCCGGTCGATCCCCATCGGGGATTCGGTCGGCTCGATCGAGGGGGCGCGGCGCTGGTTTTTCGATGCGCTGGCCGAGGAAGGCTTCTATCGGGACCTGCCGTTCGTGACGGACCTGGTCTGGGTGCAGGCCTATTCGGACTATGCCCGGTCGCTGTCGATGAGTCTGGGGATGATCGACAACCAGTTCGGCACCAAGCAGGACCCGCTGGAACTGGCTGTCAAGATGCTGGGGATCGACTCCCCGGAAGGTCGCCTGAAAGGAACCGATGCGTCGCTGCATTGAATAACGGAACGAACTTGAGCCTGGCTACACAGGTTTTCGGAGAGACGTCATGGCAATACATGAAAAGGCACTGATCGAGGACGAGCGCCTCCAGCAGCACGACGAGCTGGTGGTCGACGGGGTGGATGTGTCCGGCCACTGGAACACCATGATCGCCCCGCGCACGGTGCGCGATTACGACGACGATTTCGAATCGAAGATCCAGAGCTTCGCGGGTGGCGAAAACGTCCACCGCTGCTGGCAGTGCGGTTCGTGCACGAACTCCTGCACGATGTACGCGCAGAACGTGCAGTTCAATCCGCGCTACTGGATCTACCTGACCCGCCTGGGCATGAAGGAAGAGCTGGTCAAGGACAAGGACATCATCTGGCAGTGCGTCTCGTGCAACAAGTGCACGAACATCTGCCCGAAGGACGTGAAGCCGGAAGGTGTGATGAAGGCCCTGGCGCACTGGATGGAAGAGGAAGGGATTACCGAGAAGGCCCCGTCCACGCACTTCGACGAAGAGTTTGCCGACCAGATCTACAAGACCGGCCGCATCGAAGACGGCAAGGTCATGCAGAACTTCTTCAAGAAGACCGGCCAGCCGCTGGTGCAGGAATGGCTGAAGGTGTTCATCTTCCGCATGATGAAGCACCTGCCGGTGAAGCATCTGATGGCGATGGGCTTCAACACGATTCATACGCCGCGCACGAAGTCCTGGGGCAAGACCGGGGACGTGCTGAAGAATTACGTGCGCGAACAGAAGGAGGCCGCTCATGGCTAAGGTTGCTTACTATCCGGGTTGCGCGCTCGAGGGCTCCGGTGGGCCGTACGACCGCTCCACCCGCGTGCTGGTCAAGGCGCTGGGTCTCGAGATGGAGAACCTGCGGGACTGGAACTGCTGTGGCGCGATGGAGGTGAAGAACGTCCATCCCATGCTGCAGACCTACCTGTCCGCGCGGAACATGGCGATCGCCTCCGAGCAGATGGGCATGGACACCGTGATGGCGCCGTGCAACGGCTGCTACCACAACCTGAAGAAGGCCGAGTACGAGACCGCCACCTCCGAGGACGCGATGAATACCGTCCAGGATCTGGCACGCAAGTCGGACGACCCGGTCTACAGCGGCGACGTGCGCACGCTGCACCTGCTCGAGTGGCTGATGGAAGAGCTGGGTCCCGAGGGGATCAAGCAGAAGATGACCAAGAGCCTGAACGGCATCAAGGTCGCCAACTACTACGGCTGCATGTATACCCGGCCGCGCCAGATCTTCCCCGAGAAGGACAATGGTCCGGGTTCCGACTCCAGCTACCAGCCGCACTTCATGGATGATCTGCTGGGAGCCGCCGGTGCGGTGAACGTCGAGTATCCTCTGAAGACCTCCTGCTGCGGCGGGGCGCATACGCTGTCGGACTCCGACACCTCGACCCAGCTGGTGCTGAACCTGCTGCAGTCGGCCGAGGATTCCGGCGCGGAAGTGATCGCGACCGAGTGCCCGACCTGCCACTCCGGCCTGGAGATGCACCAGGTGCGCGCCGAGACCGAGTTCGGGATCAAGACCGACGTGAAGGTGCTGTACTTCACCCAGCTGCTGGGTCTGGCCATGGGCCTGTCCCCGCGCAAGCTGGGCATTCACGAAAACGTGAGTGACTCGATCGGTCTGCTGAAGGAGAAGGGGGTCATCTGATCCCCCGATCCATGCCCAGCATGGCCCATTGACGAGTTCAGAAGACGGGCGCCTGGCGCCCGTTTTTTGTGGAGGCACGGGTCCGCTCGGTCCCGGGAACGAGGCGAAACATGGATTGCAACGGCTGCGAGTTTCACCCTGAACTGTTCTACGACGACGAGTTCCAGATCTGGCTGCGCCGCGAGGACGACGACATCCTGACCGTGGGGATGACCGACCTGTCGCAGACGATCGCGGGGAAGATCATCCACGTGCGCGTCCGACGCCCCGGCACGCGGCGCCCCCCGGGCAAGCCGGTGGCGACCATCGAGAGTGGCAAGTGGGCAGGCCCGATTCCGAACTTCATCGACTGCAAGATCGTCGAGGGCAATGACGAGGTGCTGGAGAATCCGGTGCTGCTGAACTCCGATCCGTACAATGCCTGGATCGCCCGGGTCGAGCCGACCAATGGGGTCGAGGCGGCGCTGGAGGAGTTCCTCACCGGGGACAAGGCCGAGGAAGGCTATTGCAAGCGGGCCAAGGATGACGACATCCAGTGCCAGCGCAAGCTGCGGTGAGCGAAACCATGGCGAATCTCGACGACGACTACTACCTGGACAACGACGAGCAGACGGTCGTGATCATCATGACCTCGGGCCCGTCGACGCCGGGGCGCTGTGCCACCCCGTTCTATCTCGGTTCCGTGATGGCGTCCATGGACGTGGATGTCTATATCTTCTTCACTATGGAAGGCGTGCGCCTGATGGAGAAGGGGGTCGCGGACGACCTTCGGGCCATGGAAGACGGCAAATTGATCAAGGATTTTATTCAGGACGCGAAGCGCGCCGGAGTGCGGCTGCACGTTTGCCAGCCCGCGCTGCCGGGGTATAGAATCGACGCGTCTTCGGATCTCATCGACGAAGTCGATGAAGTGAATCGGGCGAGCGAACTAGCCGACCTGATACTACGCAGTGATAAAACGATAACGTTTTAATTTTCCCGCTTTATTTGAATATTCCTGGAGGAAGACATGGGTGCAGTTCGGGGTTGTGATATTCCGGAAGATCTGATGTACAACGTTGAAAACAACGTGTGGGTGCGCAAGGAAAGCGACGGTACCGCGACGGTCGGCCTGACTTCCTACGCCTGTTCGCTGGCGGGCACGATCGTGTCCTACACCCCGAAGAAGGTTGGCAAGACGGTCAAGAAGGACAAGTCCTGCACCACCGTCGAATCCGGCAAGTGGGTGGGTCCGGCGAAGACCCCGGTCACCGGTGAAGTCACCGAGACCAATGACAAGGTTGCTGCCAATCCGGGGCTGATCAACGAAGACCCCTACGGCGAAGGCTGGCTGATCAAGCTGAAGCCGGAAGACTGGGACGGCGAAGTCGGCGATCTGAAGACCGGCTCCGATGCCCTTTCGGCCTTCGAAGCCAAGATGGAAGCGGACGGTTTCGGCGGCTGCTGATCCCGGTTCCTGTCCGGGCCGCCGTTCCCTCGAGGTCGGCGGCCCCTTTTTTTCGGTAATACCCGAGTAAAACCTTCAAGAAATTCGCCGAACCCGGAGAACGCCCATGACGAGCTGGAACGATGTAATCCAGCGGGTCGAGCCCCTCGAGGACGTCCCTGTCGATCCGTCGCTGGTTGATGACCTCCAGCACAGCCTGCGACACAGCGGTGACCCGGGTTCGGTGCACTTCTACACCCCGACGTTCAAGTCCTATCAGTCGACGGAACTGGCCGATTGCGGCAAGAGTGCCTGGCCGGCCATGTCCATCACCGGCGGTGACTGCAAGCTGGCCTGCGATCACTGCAAGGCGAAGATCCTGGAGCCGATGATCCCCGTCCGCACCCCGGAGGACCTCTGGCGCCAGGTGAATGGTGTGATCGAGTCCGGGGCCCAGGGCATGCTGCTGACCGGAGGCTCCAACCATCGCAACGAGGTGGAGTACGACCCGTACTACTCCACCATCCGCCGGATCAAGGACGAGTTCCCCGAGTTCCGTATTGCCATGCACACGGCGCTGGTGGATGACGACATCGCGTTGTCCATGGAGCAGGCCGGCATCGACGCGGCCATGATGGACGTGATCGGGGCCCAGGACACGATCACGCAGGTCTACCACCTGCGGCGCAGCGTGGATGATTTCGAGCAGACCCTCGAGAGCCTGGTGAACACCAACATGAAGGTGGTCCCGCATATCGTGATCGGTCTGCACTACGGCAAGCTGCTGGGCGAGTGGAACGCGCTGGAGATGCTGGCGCGCCATCTGCCCGACGCGGTGGTGCTGGTGGTGGTCATGCCGTTCTACGCCCCGGCCAGCCGTCCGTTCGAGACCCCGGACGTGCACGCGGTCGGTCGCTTCTTCCACGATGCGCGCGAGCGCCTGGGCGATACGTCGCTGCTGCTGGGTTGCGCACGGCCGCCGGGCGAGGCCAAGAGCCAGATCGACAGCTACGCGGTGATGGCGGGACTGTCCGGCATCGCGCACCCGGCCGAGGGCGTGGTGGAACTCGCTGCGCGCCTGGGCAAGAAGGTCCGTGTTACGCCGGCCTGCTGTTCCATCGCGGTCGGCGACGAGGTCATGGCCGAGGACGCCGGCGTCGGCAGCGGCGTTGAGCTGGACCTCGACACCATCGTGGCGGAGGAGACCCGCCGTCGGGAACAGGAGCGCAAGGCGCGCCAGGGCCTGGGCGGCATCCGCATCGTGACCGAAGGCGGCGAAGTGGCATCCGGGGGTGGCTGTCATGCCTGAACGCGATCAGACGACCCTGCGCGTCCTGGACACCGG
This sequence comes from Thioalkalivibrio sp. ALE22, assembly GCF_000381445.1. Classification (NCBI taxonomy): domain Bacteria; kingdom Pseudomonadati; phylum Pseudomonadota; class Gammaproteobacteria; order Chromatiales; family Ectothiorhodospiraceae; genus Thioalkalivibrio; species Thioalkalivibrio sp. ALE22. Next base: position 264,269 of record NZ_KB906502.1, on the reverse strand, counting down.
GCTGCGCCCGGCGGCCGAGAACATGGCCTTCAACCGCTCGTTGCTGGAGTGTCACCAGGAAGGCGTTTCCCCGCATACCCTGCGCTTCCTGCAGTTCGAGCCCTGCGCGCTGGTGGGCTTTCACCAGAACGTCGACCAGGAGATCAACACCGAGTACTGCAAGGAGCACGGGATCGCGATCCAGCGGCGCATTACCGGCGGCGGTGCGATCTATTTCGATGCCACGCAGCTCGGCTGGGAGCTGTACCTGGACAAGCGCTTCCTCGGCACGGCGGACATGGGCCAGATCGCCGCCCGCATCTGCAACGCGGCGGCCGCGGGCATGCGCTCGCTGGGCGTGGACGCGCAGTTCCGCCCGCGTAACGACATCGAGGTCGATGGCCGCAAGATCTCCGGTACCGGCGGCGCTTTCGATGGCGAGTCGATCATGTATCAGGGCACGCTGCTGATCGAATTCGATGTCGAGGACATGCTGCGCATCCTGCGCATTCCGGCCGAGAAGCTCTCGAACAAGGCGATCGAGTCCGCCCGGGACCGGGTCGTGAACCTGGCGACGCTGCTGGAGGAGATGCCGGCCCTGGATGTGGTGAAGGACGCCATCGCGCGTGCCTTCGCCGAGGAGTTCGGTGTGCGCACCGAGGCCGCCGATCTGCTGCCGGAAGAGCGTCGCGCCTTCGACGCGGCCCTGGCCGAGATCGATACCGAGGAGTGGGTGTACCAGCGCAACCGCCCGGCGACCGATGCCCCGATGTTCGAGAGCATCTTCAAGTCCGACGGTGGCCTGATGCGCGTGGGTGCGGCGCTCGATCCCGAGCGCAAGCGCCTCAAGCAGCTCTGGATTACCGGCGATATCTTCGTCAAGCCGGCGCGGACCATCGCGGACCTGGAAGCCGCCCTGCGCGATACGCCGCAGGCCGAGATGGAGGATCGCGTGCGCGCCTTCTTCGCGGAACGCGACGTGGAGATGCTGCAGCTGACGGCCGACGACTTCATCGCCGCCATCCAGTCGGCCCTGGCGCAGGCCGAGGTCGACTCGGCGGCCGCGCAGTGAGCCGCGCAGGGAGCCTTCGCTGATGCTGCCGTCCAGGGTCGATGTCCTGGTGGTGGGGCTGGGGCCCGGCGGGGCCTCCGCCGCGCGCGTATGTGCCGCGGCCGGGCTGTCGGTGCTGGCGGTCGAGCGCAACAAGGCGTTTGGCGAGCCGGTGCAGTGCGCCGAGTTTATCCCCAACCCGATGGGCGCTTATGCAAAGCCCGAGGGCGTTCTGCTGCAGCGCATCGATTCCATGCAGAGCTTCCTGCCCTCCGGCACCGTCGAGCATTCCGACTTCCCCGGCCTGATGGTGGATCGCGGCGAGTTCGACCGCGCCATCATCCGAGCGGCCGAGGCGAATGGGGCGCAGCTGGTCACCTCCACGCCGCTGATGGCGGTGGATGCCGAGCGTCACGTCGCCCGGGTGAAACATCAGGGCGCGGAGCAGGAGGTCGGCTATCGCGTACTGATTGCCGCCGACGGTCCGCATTCCCCGGTGGCCGAATCGCTGGGCCTGCCGGCCCTGCCAACGGTACAGACACGCCAGTACACCGTGCCGCTGAAAAAGGCCTATACCGCAACCGATGTCTGGCTCTCCGACGATTATCCGGGTGGCTACGCGTGGCTGTTCCCCAAGGGGGAATGGGCCAACCTTGGTCTGGGCGCCGACAAGCGGATCGCCGGTGACCTTAAGGCCCCGCTGGAGTCCCTGCACGCCCAGCTTGTGGAGCAGGGCCTGCTGGGCGAAGAGATCCGCTACCGCACCGGCGGGGCGATCCCGGTCGGCGGCCTGCGGGAGTCACTGGTGGCGGGGGATGTCCTGTTTGTCGGCGATGCCGCCGGGCTGACCCACCCCATCACCGGCGCCGGCATCGCCGCCGCCGTGGTGTCGGGCGAGGCAGCCGGCGAGGCCGCGATCGGCCACCTGGAAGGCGCTGCCGAGGCCTTTGCCGACTACGACGAGGAGATGCGCGACCAGTACGGGCCGGCGCTGGAACGGGCCTGCGAACGGCGTGCCTTCCTCAACGAACACTGGCGAACCCCGCGGGCGCAGGAAGACGCCACCCAGCGCCGCGGATGGATTGCATTTTCCGAGTATTTCAACGATGGTGACTGGGCCGCGTAATCGGACCCGGTCGACGGATGCCTGGCATCCCCGAGACAACGCTGGAGGAACCCCATGAGTGCAAGTGCAGAGGAGATGGTCGCGCCGATCAACTTTTACCGGCCCGACTATCACATCAAGACCCCGGACATGCGTTCGCCGGAGTACGTGCAGATGTCCACCGCGGCCGCGATCACGCTGGGCCTGGTGCCGGGCACCATGCATCGCACGTCCTGCACGCACTGCCTGAACCTCCTGGTGACCTATCCGGAAGGCTGCCGCGCCAACTGCTCCTACTGCGGTCTGGCCCGCCACCGCGAGGAATCGCGGGATTACGCCGATCGCAACTTCATCCGCGTCGACTGGCCGACCGCCAAGTACGACGAGGTGATCGAGCGCGTGAAGAATCATGCCGACGCCGGCCAGTTCGAACGCATGTGCATCTCCATGATCACGCACCCGAACTCCGATGCCGACACCGTCGAGCTGCTGGAGCGCTGGGTCGCCGAGGTCAACCATATCCCGGTGTCGATCCTGTCGAACCCGACCACCATGAGCTATGAAGACCTCCAGCTCCTGCGCGACAAGGGCGCGGACATCTTCACGGTCGCGCTGGACGCGGTGACCCCGGAGATCTTCGAGCGTACCCGTGGCAAGTCGGTGGAGAGCCCGCATACCTGGGACAAGTACTGGCAGTCCATCGAGTGGGCCGCCGAGATCTTCGGCCCGGAGAAGTTCGGCGCGCACCTGATCTGCGGCATGGGCGAGACCGAGGAAGAGATCCTGCAGGTCTGCCAGCGCATCCGTGACCTGGGCGGTCATAACCACATGTTTGCCTTCTTCCCGGAAGAGGGCTCGCTGATGGAAGACTGGAACCCGGTCCCGCGTGACCAGTGGCGCCGCGTGCAGCTGGGCCGCTTCGTCATCGACTACGCCGGTGGCCGCATCGACGACATGAAGTTCAATGCCGACGGCCAGGTGGTGGACTTCGGTCTGCCGCAGTCCGAGGTCGAGGAACTGATCGCCTCCGGCAAGCCGTTCCAGACCTCCGGCTGCCCCGGCAAGTCGGACGAGGAGGTCTCGGCCTGTAACCGTCCATATGGCGATTCCAGCCCGACGGACATCCTGTCGTTCCCGTTCGCGCTGAACAGCAGCGACGTCGGGTTCGTCAAGCGGCAGATGGCCGGGGAGGACGTCGGCACCTTCGACTTCGACGCCGACGAGGCGGAAGACGAGAAGACAGCCTGAAAACGATAGTGGTAGTATCCAGCGAAAGCCCCGGCATCCCCGGGGCTTTCGCACGTCAGGGGATCAATAAGACTTTTTGAATATTCAGGTTTCGAGCAGGGTTATCAAGGCCATTCCGAAGAGTGCCCTTGAACAGACCTGCCGAAAAACTCGCGCCACGGTCGGTCACCGTGGCGCGAGCCGTGGGAACACCATCAAGACCGGACCGGCGGCATTACAAGGGGGCCGCGCGTAACCGGGGTGTTCGCACAACACAACAAGAAGACCACCAAAGGAGATACAAAATGGAAGCACGCATCATTTGCCGCAGCCTGGTGACGATCGCGGTCGGCCTGGCCATGGGCTCCGCCGGCGTCGCGCACGCCACCAACGGCTACTTCGCCCACGGCTACGGCACCAAGGCCAAGGGCATGGGGGGCGTCGGGATGGCGATCTCCCAGGATGCCTACGCCCCGGGCATCAACCCCGCCGGCATCGCCGGCATGGAAACCCGCATCGACGGCTCGCTTACCTACTTCCGTCCCGAGCGCTCCTATGAAGTATCCGGTATGCCGTCTGGCCAGCAGGGTACCTTCGGCCTGGCGCCAGGGGAGGTCGATAGCGATAGCAATAACTTTTTCATTCCCTCGATCGGATTCGTCCAGCAGATCGACCAAGATCGGTCCTGGGGTATCGCGCTACTCGGTAATGGCGGGATGAACACGGACTATCCGGCATTCGATAATCAGTTCTGCCCAGCAGGCACGGCTGGTACAGGGCCGTTTTGTGACGGCACGGCAGGTGTGAACCTGGAGCAGTTGGCGATTATTCCCACTTACGCGCAGAAGTTTGCTGATGGGCGCGTGAGTGTGGGTTTTAGCCCGATCATCAGCTATCAGCGTTTCAGCGCGGAAGGGCTCGGTGCATTCGGTGATTTCGGGTATAGCTCGGATCCCGAGAATCTGAGTAGTGGCAGGACGGATTCTTCGTGGGGGTATGGTGGGCAGATCGGTTTCCAGGCCGAGCTGGCCGAAGGGGCTCGCGTCGGTGCGAGCTATCGCTCGAAGATCCGCGCGGGGGACTTTGACAAATATGCAGGCCTGTTCGCGAATGGTGGCGAATTCGATATCCCGTCGACCTATGGCCTGGGTTTCTCGCTCGATGTGACACCAAACATCACGCTGTCTGCCGATTACCAAAAGATTCGCTATTCTGAGATTGATGCCATTGCGAATCCGGTTGCCAACGTTCAGCAGGCTCAATTTGGGGCGGATGGCGGTCCTGGCTTCGGGTGGGATGACGTGAACATCTTCAAGCTTGGTGCCCAGATCGATGGCGGCAACGGCTGGACCTGGCGCGTGGGGTACAACCGCGGCGAAAACCCGATCTCTTCCCAGGATGTGGTGCTGAATATCCTGGCGCCGGCCGTGATGGAGGATCATTTCACGGCAGGGTTCACCAAGGAGTTCGGTCAGCACGAGCTCAATTTCGCAGCCATGTACGCCCCGCGTCAGCGGGTTTCCGGCCCGAATGCGTTGGACCCGGCTCAGGAAGTCGAGATCGAGATGCGTCAGTACGAGCTCGAGATCGGGTACGCGTACCGGTTCTGATTGGGAGGTCCGGGGGCGGTCGCCTGACCGCCGCGGAGCTTCGGTGTCACGCGCCCGGGAGGGGCGCGCCGACCTTGAGGGGAAGGTCGGATCCGCCAGGGAGGGCGGGTGATTCTGAAGTTCGTGACGCACCGGGGGTGCGTTCCGGGCCCTTCTTCCTGTCGAGCGTTCCGCTCGAACTTATTAGAGAATTCAAAGGAGGATGCCATGCGAGCAATCCACGCCTTGCGCGGGAGTGTCCGCGCCGTCGGCATGGTCGCGGCGGTTGCGCTGTTCGCGGCGAGCCAGACCGTGGCGGCGGACAACTACCGTCCGTTCGTGCTGGCCTACACCGAATCGGGGACGGATGTCTCCGCCGAGGCCGCCAGTGTGCGGGAACGCCTGGAGGGGGCCGACTTCCGGTTCCTGGGCGAATATCCGGTCAGTGACGACCGGCATGTGGTCGTGGTGACCCACGATGATCTGCTGGCGGTGGCCGGCTCCGAGGAACGCGGCGGCTACATCGCCCCGATCCGTGTGTCCGTGACGGCCGTCGATGGCGAACTGCAGGTGAGTTACAACAACCTGGAGTATTTCCGTCATGCCTACCGCCTGGATGCGCCGGTATCCGGCGTCAGCGACCGGCTGGCCAGTACCCTCGGAGCGGAGCGCGACTTCGGGTCCGAGGACGGCATGAGCGAGCGCGACCTGAATCGCTATCGCTACACCTTCGGCATGGAGCGCTTCGATGCGCCCTACGAGCTGGCCAGCCATGGCAACCGGAGGAGCGCGTTGAGCGAGCTGGACAGCAACCTGGGCAACCGGGTCGCGGGGGTCAGCGAGATCTACCGGGTGGATATCCCGGGCCAGGACGTGACCGTGATCGGTGTGGCCGTGCGCGAGTCCGACGGGGCGGCCCAGGACTCGGCCGATCTGCACCAGCTTGGCATCGTGGACGTGGGCGAGTTCCGCCATACCGCGACGGTGCCGATCGAGATCCTGGTCCGCGGCGGCGAGGTCGAGGCCCTGCACATGCGTTTCCGCAAGGCCCTGCACTTCCCGGATCTGCGCATGCTGGGTGACAACAGCTTCATGCGGCTGCGCAGCTCGCCCGGTGCGCTGGAAGAGACCCTGAAGGAAGTCGCGGGTTACGAAGAAGAGGATACCGGCTTCGAGTGGTAAGACCGCTGGAGACCGCCTGCGCCATGGAACGGCGCAAGGGTGCGCGGAATTCCCGCGTAGCCCACTCAAGAACCCCGGTCCGCCGGGGTTTTTTTACGATCCGGACATGCACTTGTTTTATGCTCCCGCAACATTCGCGGCAGGACGCACATCCATGAAATCGATGAAGATCGCCAACATTGGCGAGATCCGCAACGAACTCAACAAGTACAAGAAGGGCAAGAAGCTCGATATCCACCAGTTCAACCAGGTGGCGCGCCTGGCCTGGCTGGGCAAGATCGTGATGCAGCCGCTCGATCTGGAAGACCCGGACTGCAAGTCCTTCCTGGTATATATCCAGGAGCCGGAAGAGCTGGCCGCGCATTTCCTCGATACCGACCAGGAACTGACCGGCGGCATCCACATCATCGATGGCGAGCAGGCGATGGCAATGGTCGAGATCATGCGCAGCGGGGTCGAGGAGCGCGCCAAGCTGTACGAGGACCTCTCCCGCAGTGACTTCTATTTCCGCTATTTCTACCAGCCCGGCCAGGAGGACAAGGCAGACGACTCCAGTGCCGGACAGGACAAGCCCGAGGGCTGACACTTGGTCGCATCCACGGTAACCCCGGAGTGGATCGACGCCGGGGCCCGATCCGCCGAAGAACTCCACGCGCTGTATACCGGTCTTGCGGCCTCCACCGCTCCGGATGCGCCCCCGCGTATCCTGTGGGTGCACGCGCACGAGCCGCATATCTCGATCGGGGCCAGCCAGGACGCGGAATCCGACCTGGACCTGGCTGCCTGCGCCGAACAGGGTGTGCCGGTCGTGCGGCGTCCACTGGGCGGCGGCTCGGTCTGGGTGGACGCCGACCAGGCCTGTTTCTTCCTGATCCAGCCGCGCCAGGTGCTGGCCCGTGGGCATCGCCACCTCTTCGCCGTGGGACTGGGCATCGCCATGGATGTGCTGCGCGCGCTCGGTCTGGAGGGCGTCGAGGCCCGGGGCCAGGACGTCTGGGTCCAGGGGCGCAAGATCATGGGGACCGGGGCCGCAACGCTCGACGAGGGCTGTGTGTTCGGCGCCAGTTTCCTGCGACATTTCCCGGTCGAGCGCTTCCTCGCCTGCGTGTATGCCCCCAGCGAGGGCTACCGTGACTGGTTGCGCCCGGCGCTGGAGACGGGCATGACCGACTGCGCCCGCCAGTGTCCGCAGGTCCCCGCGCCCGCGCAGGTCGAGGCGGCCCTGCAGGATGTGCTGGCGCGCCGTTTCGGCATTCCGGCACGCCGGATCGAGCCGGACCGGGCGATCCTCGATCAGTGGCTGGCGCTGGGACGCGAGGAACTGACGGACCTCGCCGACGGGCAGGGATCGCCGTCGGTGCGCGATGGCATCCGCGTGAACCGCGACAATCACGTGTTCGAGACCCGCGGGGCCTGCGGGCGCCTGCGCCTGCACGTGGAGGGATCGCATATCGCGCGGATCTGGTGCGAGGATGCGGCCACCACCGCCATCCTGGAGGAGCGTCTGGTCGGTGAATCGCCGGAACGCCTGCGCGTACGCTCGCGCCTGAACGGCCAGCTCGATGCCCGCATGGTGGACGAGATCAGTGCCCGCATCGACGGGCTTTATCGCGGAATCGCAGCGGCCTGACAGACAGGCCCCGGTCCCGAGCCCCCTCCCCACGAACGCCGGAGAAGCCGCATGTCCGAACCGACGATCGAACGCCGCCTGGAGAAACGCCTGATCCTGATGACCCGGGACGGCGCGATGGCCGAGCGTCTGCAGGCCCAGCTGCCGCCGGAGTGGCAGTTGCACCAGGTCACCGACCTGGATGAGCTCGGGCCGTGGAACGAGATCCTGCTGTACCGATTCCTGCTGCTGGACCTGGACGAGATCGAGGCCTTTGATCCGCTCGACGTGATCCGGATGCTGCGCATGGAATACCAGATCAACCTTCCGGTATTCTGCTTTGGTGGCGATCAGGACATCCAGGATGAAATGCGCCTGGCCCGCGCCGATCGCTTCTTCGGGCGCGACGAGATGATCGAAAAGCTGCCCGAATTCGTCCGCCAGTACGACTGGTAGCCATCGGCCCGCGCGGGGCCTGGCGCCGCGAGGTGTATTGCAGGGAGATCGTCGAATGGACCCCATCATCCGGGTGCGCGAGTTGTACAAGGTCTTTGGCCCGAACCCGCAGGAGGGCCTGCGGCTGATCGAGGACGGGCTCGACAAGGACACCATCTTTGAGCGTACCGGCAACACGGTGGGCGTGAAGGACTGCAACCTGGATATCGCCGAAGGCGAGATCTTCGTGGTGATGGGGCTGTCCGGGTCCGGCAAGTCCACCCTGGTGCGGCTGCTGAACCGCCTGATCGAGCCGACCGCGGGGACCGTCGAGGTCCGCGGGCGTGACGTCACGCGCATGAGTCAGCGCGAGCTGATCCGGCTGCGCAGCGAGGATCTGGCGATGGTGTTCCAGTCCTTCGCGCTGATGCCGCACAAGACCGTGATCGACAACGCTGCGCTGGGGCCGGAGATCGCCGGTGTGGGCCGCGCCCGGCGCCGCGAGCGCGCGCTGGAGGCGCTCGACCAGGTTGGTCTGAAGGCCCATGCCCGCAGTTATCCCGACGAACTCTCCGGCGGCATGCAGCAGCGCGTGGGACTGGCGCGGGCGCTGGCGACCGACCCCTCCATCATGCTGATGGACGAGGCCTTCTCCGCGCTGGACCCCCTCATCCGTACCGAGATGCAGGACCGGCTGCTGGATCTGCAGCGCGAGCACCGGCGTACCGTGGTGTTCATCTCCCACGACCTGGACGAGGCCATCCGCATCGGCGATCGCATCGCCATCATGCAGGGCGGCGAGGTGGTGCAGGTTGGCACGCCCAAGGAGATCATCCTCGATCCGGCCAACGAATACGTGCGTTCGTTCTTTCACGGGGTGGACATCACCCAGGTATTCCAGGCCTGCGACATCATGGACAGCGACACCATTCCTGTCCTCGCGGCGGATACCACGGCTGGCGAGGCGCGCAGCCGCATTGCGCGCGTGCCCGGCAACGAGGCCGTGATCGTCGACGCCGCGGGGCGTTTCCAGTCCGTGGTCCAGGCCAAGCGCCTGGGCGAACTGACCGTGGACCGCCCCGCCAGCGAGGTGGCCGTGGAGGTCGAGCCGGTGGGCGAGGACACGCCTCTTGCGAATCTCCCGGGCCGGGCGGCGCAGGCGTCGGTGTCCATCCCGGTAGTGGATGCGGAAGGACAGTTCCGGGGGCTGGTGACCCTGCAGCGCCTGGTCGAGGCCCTGGATCGCAGCCGGACCGCGGCCGCCGCGAACGGAGATCACTGACATGGAAGGACGCATCAACATCCCCGTGGGGGACTGGATCGAGACCGCGGTCGACTGGATCCTCGACAATCTGGAGCCCGCGCTGGACGGCATCGCCTGGTTCCTGGGGCTGCTGACCAACTCCTTCGAGGGGGCGCTGCTGGCGATCCCGGCGTGGCTGCTGGTGCTGATCCTGGTCGGGCTCAGCTGGTGGCGGGTTAGCTGGCGCTTCGGCATCTTCGCCATCGTGGCGCTGGGTCTGATCCTGGGGATGGACCTGTGGGAGCCTACGATCAAGACGCTGTCGCTGGTGCTCGCGGCGACCGCCGTCGCGCTGGCGATCGGCATGCCGGTGGGTGTGGCGATGGCGCGCAGCGACTGGGTCGAGGCGTCGATCCGTCCGGTGCTGGACCTGATGCAGACCATGCCGCCGTTCGTCTATCTGATCCCGGCGGCGATCTTCTTCGGGCTGGGCACCGTGCCGGGTGCGATCGCCACGGTGGTGTTCTGCATGCCGCCGGTGGTGCGCCTGACCAACCTTGGTATTCGCCAGGTCAACCGCGAGCAGATCGAGGCGGGGCTGGCGTTTGGTTGCAATCGGCGCCAGCTTCTGACCAAGATTCAGTTACCTCTGGCGATGCCGTCCATCATGGCCGGCATCAACCAGACCATCATGCTGGCACTCTCCATGGTGGTGATCGCGTCGATGATCGGTGCCGGCGGGCTCGGCAATACCGTGCTGACCGGTATCCAGCGGCTCGATGTCGGGCTGGGGTTCGAGGGCGGCCTGGGCGTCGTGATCCTCGCCATCCTGCTCGACCGGATCACCCAGAGCGTAGGGCTGCGGCGCAAGGCGAGCGGCTGATTCGGGCTCGTGCGCGGCGCCATCCGTTTCACTCGAAGGAAGGAGTAGCACGATGAACAAGACACTGACTTCAACCCTGCTGGGCGGCGTGCTGGCCGCCTCCATGGGCCTGTCCACCGCGCAGGCCGACGATATCCAGATCGGCTGGACCGCATGGTCCGACGCCGAGTTCGTGACCAAGCTGGCCGAACGCGTCATCGAGGACGAGATGGGTTATTCGGTCGAACTGATCCAGACCGACATCGCCCCGCAGTATCAGGGCCTGGCCTCCGGCGATATCGACATGATGCTGATGGCCTGGCTGCCGGGGACCCATGCCGACTATATGGAACGTGTCGGGCAGGACGTGGTGAACCTCGGCCCGCTGTACGGCAATGCCCGCCTGGGCTGGGTGGTCCCGGACTACGTGCCCGAGGATGAACTCGGCTCTATCGAGGATCTGAAGAAGGACTCGGTCCGCGATCGCCTGGACGGCCGCATTACCGGGATCGACCCCGGCGCGGGCCTGACCCGGCTCTCGGAAGAGGCCCTCGAGACCTACGGCCTGGACGGCTACAGCCTGCAGATCTCCTCCGGGGCGGGCATGACCTCCGCGCTGGACCGGGCGATCCGTCGTGATGAATGGATCGTCGTCACCGGCTGGAGCCCGCACTGGAAGTTCGGCGCCTACGACCTGCGCTACCTGGAAGACCCGGAAGAGGCCCTGGGCGGCTTCGAGCGTATCCATGCCCTGGCCCGCGAGGGCTTCGCCGAGGAGTATCACGATGTCGCGATGATGATCTCGCGCATGCACCTGAACCTGGACGTGCTGGAAGAGGCGATGTTCTACGCCCAGGAGAACTCCTACGCTGAGGCCGTGGACCGCTTCATCGAGGACCACCCGGAGTACGTGCAGTACTGGGTGACCGGCGTGATCGACTGATCAGCACGGACTACCCGCAGCACCCGAAAGCCCCGCCCCGGCGGGGCTTTCTTTGTTCAGGCCACTGCATTTTGTTTCACCACGAAGCGCACGAAGGCACGAAGAAGGGCCAGGTTAAGGGCTTTTCACCACAGAGGGCACAGAGTTCACGGAGAAAGGAGCTAGCTTACCAAAGGGCAGGATGTGAAGCTGCCCGGTGCCCGGATGGATGCGTTTCGCGGCGCTCAACCGCATCCTGCTCGCAAGAACCTTTCACCAATCATCGTCATCCCGGAAACCGCTCCCACACTCGTCATCCAGGAAACCGCAAAGCGGTCGTCCGGGATCTCCCGGGGCTGGCGATGCGTTGGTGGCAGGCTCGAAAGATCCCGGCTCTCCGCTGCGCTGCGGCCGGGATGACAGGAGGGTAGGGGGGGCGGCCGAGATGACAGGGTTGCGGAGGGGGCTGCCGGGATGGTGGCGGTGCCAGCCGTATGTCTAGGTTTGTTGTTGGGGCGTGGGCCACCGGTGCACCCGGCCCGGAACGCGAAAGGCCCCGGGCGGGTCGCCGCGGGGCCTTTGAGTGACGCGCCCCGGGACGAGCCGCGGGGTGGGGCGATCCGGGATCAGCCGATCCAGGCGTGTTCCAGCACGTCGATGCGGATCTTCTCGTGGAAGGTCTCGCCATTGCCCTCGATCACCAGGTCGCCAATGCGGGTGCCGGCGGTATCAAAGCTGAACTTGCAATCGAAGGTACCCGGCAGGGACACGCTGCCCTCGCACAGGGTTTCGCCTTCCACCGAGAACTTGCAGCTGGCGCTGCCGGAGCCGTTCAGCATGGCCTGGACCCGGAATTCCTCGTTGATCGGACGGCGGTACACGTTCGGGTCGCGGTTCGGGTTGTACTGCAGGTTGTTCAGCTTGACGAGTTTGACAAGTTTCATACCGGGTCCTCTGTTGAAGCGCTGAATCCGAGTGACGGGCGCCTTTGCACGCCCAACCCCGCAGCCGTGGGGCGTTTGGTTCATGCAAGTGCGCAGGTTCGATAGAATATAAACAGCAAATGATACAACAAAGCCTGCGCGAACACGATTGGCCGCCCGCCCAGCGCGCTGGAGGGTAACGCTGCGCACGCGCATACACCAGTCCCTGCCGGAGATCCCATGAAGAACCTGATCAACCGCATCCGCGGTGTGGAACGCGATGTCATCGAGAAGCCGGGGGACGCGGGCGGTGCCCCCTTCTACAAGCCCCAGGGTGACGAGATCGAGATCTTTCAGGCGGCGTACTCGAAGCGCCTGCCGGTGATGCTCAAGGGCCCGACCGGCTGCGGCAAGACCCGCTTCCTGGAACATGTCGCGCACACCCTCGGCCAGCCGCTGGTGACCGTCTCCTGCCACGAGGACCTGACCAGCTCCGATCTGGTCGGCCGCTTCCTGCTGGAAGGCGAGGAGACCGTCTGGCAGGACGGCCCGCTGACCCGTTCGGTCAAGGAGGGCGCGATCTGCTACCTCGACGAGATCGTCGAGGCACGTACCGACACCACCGTGGTCATTCACCCGCTGACCGACCACCGCCGCCAGCTCCCGCTGGACAAGAAGTCCCAGATCATCGACGCGCACGAGGACTTCATGCTGGTGATCTCCTACAACCCGGGATATCAGACCGTGCTGAAGGATCTGAAGCCCTCGACCAAGCAGCGCTTTGTCGGCATCCACTTTGACTACCCGGCCGAGGATGTCGAGCGCGAGATCGTGGCCAAGGAATCCGGCGGCCTGGATGCCGACCGCGTGGAAAAACTCGTGGCGGCCGGGCGCAAGGCCCGGGCCCTGAAGGACCATGGGCTGGAAGAGGCGACCTCCACCCGAGCACTCGCCTATGCCGGCGAACTGATGCAGGCCGGTCTGAGCCCGCGTGTGGCCTGCCGTGCCGCGATGATCGCCCCGATCACCGACGACCCCGAGCTGATCCAGGCGCTGGAAGAGATCTTCGACGCCCACTTCCCCGAGTCCGAAGCCGCGTGAGCGATATCGCGACCAACGGCGGCGCGAAACCGGAGGCGGAAGAACTCGTCGAGATCGAGGAAATCCTCCAGCACCTGGAGGACATCAGCTTCGTCGCCCACCGCGACACGAAGGAAGCCCTGCCGGCTATCCGCCCGTTCGGCGCCACCATTGCGCGGCGCTGGATCGAGACGGCCCGCGACCTGTTCTTCCATGACCGGGAGTCGGGCAAGAGCTTCATGCGCCACTCGGCGCGACTCGCCGAGCACATGCAGACGGTGGAGCTGTGGCTGGAGCAGGCGGCCCGCTTCAAGGAGTGGGTCAACTCGAACTATGCCCTGGAAGGCTTCATGGCCCAGGCCGATCGCGTGTATGACGCCTGGGGCGAGGCCGGCGAGCGCGAGTGGGCCGAGATCGGCCTGCGCTGGTGCGCGCGCAGTCTCCCGGATGCCCGGGCCTATTTCGAGACCGACTTCGAGAAGCTCGCCGGCGGGCGTGGCATCGACGGCCTGCGCGCCCTGATCGAGCCGGCCGAGACCCTGTTCGACGAGCGCGGCCTGACCCTGGATGCCTACCTCGAGGGTGCGCCGATCGCCCGCAACCTGGTCGGCGACCAGGGCCTGCTGTCCTGGGCGCGACGCGGCGCGGACCTGCTGAAGGCCGGGCGCTCGCGCGGCGAGGCGTACTTTCGCCTGGAGAGCGACGAGAGCCTGAAGCTGCTGCTGGAGGCGTTGCCGGGCTTTCGCCCGCGCATGCACGGGCGCTTCCTGCGCCTGGTGCTGATGGCCTGGCTGGACGCCGACATCCCGCTGGCCGATTCCAGCTGGAAGCCGGGCGAGGGCCGTCCGATGCTCGAGACCGATGGCCGGCGCCTGTTCATGCCGGCGGTAATGGACTCGCGCGAGGAGGCGATCGTCGCCACCCAGCATGCGGCCGCGCATCTCGCCTTCGATACCTATGCGCACAGCGAGGTGGAGCGGCTGTTCGCACGCGCGGGTGCCGAGCATCCACCGCTGGACGACAAGTCGCGCATCACCTGGCGCCCGCTGTTCGCGCCCTTCGAGGCGCGCATGTTCCGCTTCCAGGTGCTGTTCGACCTGGCCGAAGACCTGCGCGTAAACGCGCGCCTGGCCCCGCGCATACCGAACTTCCTGCCACGCCTGGTGGCGCTGGCCGAGGTCCACGGTCGCCCGGAGGGCGTGGCCGGCGTCTATTTCGACTTCGCACTGAAGGCCCACCAGGCCCTGCTGCGCGACGAGCCGCAGGACCCGCGTCTGGCGCGTGTGCTGGAGCCGGACGCGGACGTCGTAACCGCCTGGGCGGTCGGCGAGGAGCTGTTCGCCGACGAGGCCTTCCCCGGGATCACCATCGAGGATCGCGCCGAGGCCTATCTGCCCGGGCTGTCGCTGAACCAGTCGCTGCCGGTGTATCCGCAGCGCAAACGCGACGGCAGCCTGGCCGACTTCCGCGACCACGAGGCGCACGACGAGCACAAGTTCGAGCACCAGAAACAGGAAGAGCAGCCGCAGCAGGCCCCGGAGCAGGCGCAGAAGGATCCGGACGCCGACATCCGGACCCCGCAGCAGGAGACTTCCGGCACCGGCGGGCGCATCGGCACCGGTATCCCGCAGCCGGCGCAGGTGGCCAAGCGCGCCGCCCCCTACACCCCGAAGAAGGACGGCATCCCGTATCCGGAATGGGACTACCGCGAGCAGCGCTACATCTCCGACTGGGTGAATCTCTACGAGCGGGTGCTGGACGACGAGGACCCGGCGCGGGCGGCCACGATCCTGTCGGAGAACGCCGATACCCTGAAGCGCCTGACCCGCGGCCTGGAGATGCAGCGCCCGATGCGCCTGGCGCCGCTGAGGAAACAGCTCGACGGTGATGAACTGGATACCGAGGCGGTGATCGACTACATCGCCGACAAGAAGGCGGGGCTGTCGCCCAAGGCCTTCATCTACCGTCGCCGTGCAGTGCAGCACCGCGATACGGCCGTGCTGATGCTGGCGGACATGTCCACCTCGATCATGGCGCGCCACCCGGGCGGGCGGGGCAAGATCGTCGACCGCGTGCGCGAGGGGATGATGCTGTTCGCCGAGGCGATCGAGAAGGTCGGCGACCCCTACGCGATCTCCGGCTTCGCCTCCAAGCAGCGCGACCAGGTCAACTACTACTGGCTGAAAGACTTCAACGAGGACCTGAACGACACCGTCCGCGCCCGCATCGCCGGGGTCTCCGGGCGCCTGGCCTCGCGCATGGGCGCGGGCATCCGCCACTCGCTGGAGGCGTTCCGGCGCAGCTCGGCCCAGCGCCGGCTGCTGCTGATCCTGTCCGACGGCCGCCCGGCCGACTACGACGACGGCGGTGACCAGCGCTACCTGCACGAGGACACGCGCATGGCGATGAAGGAGGCGGTGGACGCCGGCGTCCACCCCTTCTGCATCACCCTGGACCCGTCCGGCTCCGAGTACCTGCCGGCGATCTTCGGTCCCGGTCACTACACCATCATCGACCACGTGGACGAGCTGCCGCGCCGTCTGCCCGAGATCTACCTGAGGCTGCGACAGTGAGTGCCACCCCCGAATCCATCGACGCATCCACCGGGGCCGCGGCCCGGCACCCGGAGCCGGCCCGTCGTCATGCCACGCTGTTGCATGCCCCGCGCTATCGCGGGCACAGCTACGGCGACAACCACCCGCTCGGGATCCCGCGCGTCTCGCTGACCATCGACCTGATCGAGGCCTACGACGCGATCACCCCGGTGGAGATGGCCGTCACCCGCCGCGCCCAGCCGGCCGAGCTCGAGTGGTTTCACACCCGCGAATACGTGGCCGCGATGCAGCGCGCCGAGGCGCTGGGCAAGGTCTTCCAGCGCTACCGCGACCGCCACAACATCGGCAACTTCGAGAACCCGTTCTTCGCCGGTTTCTTCGCTACTCCGGCGACTGCCACCTGGGGCTCCATCCAGGGGGCCGAGGTGGTGCTGGGCGGGCGCATGGCCTTCAACCCGGCCGGTGGCATGCATCACGCCGCCCCCGACCAGGCCCGTGGCTTTTGCTACTTCAACGACCCGGCGCTGGCGATCCTGCGCCTGCGTCAGGCCGGGCAGCGCGTGCTGTATCTGGACATCGACGCCCACCACGGCGACGGGGTCGAGGCCGCGTTCACCGACGACCCGGATGTGCTCACCGTCTCCCTGCACATGGACACCGAATACGGCTACCCCTTCGAGGGCGGCCGCATCGAGGACACCGGACCGCTGGGCAACGCCGTGAACCTGCCGCTGCCCAAGGAGACCAACGACACGGAGTTCCGCGCCGCCTTCACGGCCGTCTGGGAGGCCGTGCGCACCCGCTGGCAGCCGGATGCGGTCGTGGTCCAGGCCGGGACCGATGCGCTGCTGCCGGACCCGCTCGGCAAGTTCGGCATCTCCACCCAGTGCTTCCTCCAGTGCATCGACGACGTAATCGAGACCAGCCCGCGCCACGCCGACGGCACGCCGAGGCTCCTGGTGCTCGGAGGCGGCGGTTATCACCCGCTGGCGCTGGCGCGCTGCTGGACCGGGGTCTGGGCCCTGCTGACTGGCCGCGAGCTCCCCGCCGCGATCCCGGAGGCCGGCCAGAACCTGCTGCGCGAGGTCGACTGGGACATGGACGAGGAGGAGGACTGGTACGAGAACCTGTTCGTCTCCCGCCTCGACGCCGACCGCTCGGGCCCAGTCCGCCCCGAGCTCGAGGCGCGACTGGCGCAGCTGCGCGCCACACACCCCTTGCTGCGCGGCTAGCGCGGGCGGCCTGGCCCTGCGGCGGCAGGGGCGGCGTCCTTAGTGGAGGACCGGTCCCCTCGGTCCTCGGTGTAAAGATGTCCGACGCCTCTACGGTGGATATTCGGCGTTCAGCGTCGGATCTTTTTACATAACAGCCTCTCGGGGTGAACATATTCACGAAAACGCATAAACAAACTAGGCGCTTACGGATTTGGTCCGGCGTTTGCTTTGTATTCCAGCAAGGGGCGATGGGCGCCCTCGAAGGCCGCGGGGCCGGGAGCTGGAGGTGGGTGCGATGCGCAAGTGGTGGGCGAATCAGGTTGCAGTGCTTGCGGGCGTGATGCTCGCGGGATCGGTGGCGAATGCCGCCATCATCGAGCTTCCGGGTATCGATGAAACCTACGACGGGATCCCGGTCGCGCTGCAGTACAACGACTTTTATTCCTATTCCGGTTCCCTGCTGTACCAGTGGGGCTTCCTCACTCAGAACCAGTACACCGGTCAGGGCACGGGATCGCTGGACCTGATCGTGGGCACGGGATCCAGTGGCCAGGACAATCAGAACATCGGGCCGGGGGGTAGCTACAGTTTCGAGAGCCCCATGCCTTTCCCCAGCGGCAATACCTCGGAGTTTGACGGCACCTGGGGCATGGGCACGCAGGCCAATGGCCCGGTCCTGGTGGATAATCTGCTGGCCTACCTCGACGCCATCAATCCGGGCGCGACGATTCCCACCTTCATTTTCGACCACAACCAGACTGGGGGCTCCCCCGATCTGTGGGTGCAGGCCGAGGTCTTCATCTACGACCCCGAGACCGGGGAACGCGTGGCCCGCTGGATCTTCGACGATGGCAACGGCAACCCGGCGCTCTCGCCCGGTAACGTGGAGGTGATCGGCGAATCCGGCACCGTGTACGAGGCCAATGCTAATGTCGGGAGCGGCCGACTGGACTACATCGTGTTCGCGCCGACCATGGACCTCAGTCTGTTTGCCGGGGCCGGCTATCTGTTCGGGATCGATTTCTTCATGAATGACCTGAACAATGGTTTCGAGGAGCTCTACCTCAGTGGCCGGTTCACCAACGGTACGCCGGTGTCGCTGCCCGGTTCGTTCCTGCTGCTGGGGCTTGGCCTGGCCCTGCTGGTGGTAGCCGTGCGCCGGCGCGGTCGCGCGGGTCCAGCAGCCCACTAGGCGCCCGGCCCCTCTCGGCCTTTCCGCGCTTGACCCTGCGCCCCGGCATATGCCGGGGCGCAGTGCATTTGGGGTGAAACGGCGCAGTAGTGGCCCGCTCGCGTTGCGGGTTTTCGCAAATCCTGGCCGCTGACGTAGGATTCCTCCCGCGCCCGGACCCCGTTCGGCCCGGGTCGGCCAGCCCCCGCTGGCCGGATGAGGGATGGCTGCGACCGAGCGAGGAAACGCATGGAGTCCGAGCAGAAACTGATACCCGGATACGCCAACGCCAAGGCAACGCGCCGCTACGCGGAGCAGTTCGTGTCCGAGGGCAAGGCCGCCGAGGGGCATTACAGCGAGTTCTCGCGCGCGAAGATGCGCCTGTCGAGCCTCGGAATCGGCACCTTCGGCGGCGCGGCCACCGCCGAGGTGGACGCGCAGATCTCCGCGATCGTCGCGCGCGGGCTGACCGAGGGCGTCAACGTGGTGGATACTGGCGCGCACTACCGGTACGGGCGTTCGCTGGCGGCCGTCGGGGCGGGTGTGCGCACCGCGCTGGAGGCCGGGGTCCCGCGCGAGGCGATGTTCCTGATCTCCAAGGGCGGCTTCCTGACGCTGCGCGGCGGGCCGCCGGAGGACATGGAGGCCTGGTTCCAGCGCGAGATCGAGTCCCAGGGCATGGGGACGAAGGACGACCTGGCCAAGGGCGCGCACCTGCTGACGCCGGAATACATCCACTACCAGATGGAGCTGTCGCGCTCGCTGATGGGGGTGGAGACGCTGGATGCCTTCATCATCGACCAGCCCGAGGTGCACATCCACGAGATCGGCAAGGAAGCGACCAACCGCAAGCTGGAGCCGGTGTTCGAGGTGCTGGAGCGGGCCGCGCGCGAGAAGAAGATCCGCGCCTACGGCATCTCCACCTTCGAGGGCTTCCGCGAGGAGACCGATGCCGCGGTGTTCCAGTCGCTGACCTCGATGCAGGGGCTGGCCGAGCGCGCCGCGCAGACCGTCACCGGCGACGACCATGCCCGGCATCACTTCAAGATCGCGATGCTCCCCTTCAACCAGGTGATGCTGGAGGGGTTCACCCGCTTCAACACCGCCACCGGGCAGGGCAACGTGGCGAGCCCGCTGCAGGCCGCCCACCAGCTCGAGGTGTACATGATTGCCTCGCACTCCATGCTCAAGGGCCATCTGGCGCAGCAGTCGGTGGAGGTGGTCGAGCAGCAGCTGGCCAGCCTGCCTAATCCGGCCCAGCGCGCGATGCAGTTCAACCGTTCCACGCCGGGGCTGGGCACCTCGCTGGTCGGCATGAGTACGCCGGCGCACCTGGACGACATGCTGGCGGTGATGCGCGAGCCGATGATGGATAAGAAGGCCTACCTTGGCATGTTCAAGAAGGCCGAGGAGTAAGCCGGAGCCGGGTCTTTCCCTGGTGGGAGCCGGCTTGCCGGCGAAGCCCCTGCCTGCATCCGGCTTTGGCAGGGGCTTCGCGTGCAAGCACGCTCCCACAGGGTCCCGGGCCCCGGCTGCAATCGCGAATTCATGCACAAGGGTATGCCATGCAGGTTGATCTGAAGGCCCTCGAATTTCCCGCGATCCAGCGCCTGCTGGAGCGCCTGACTGCCACCCCCTACGGTGCCGATGCCGCGCGCGGCCTGGAGCCGGCGCCGAACCTGGATGCCGCCCGGGCCCTGCAAAAGGCGGTAACCGTGGCGCGCCAGCGCCTGGACGCCGGCACCCTGCCGCGGCTGGGCCAGCTTCCCGACGTGCGCGCGGCGCTGCGCCAGGCGGCCAATCCCGGCGCGGCCCTCCCGGTGCAGGCGCTGCACAACCTGCAGACCATCATGCGTCATGCCCGCGAGCTGGCGGACCAGCTCGCCGATACGCCGGAGATCTACCCGGCCGACCTGAACAAACTGTATCCGCCCGAGGTACTGGAAGAGCGCCTGTCCGCGTGCCTGAATCCTGGGGGTTCGCTGCGCGAGGACGCCAGTGCATCACTGGTCGAGGCCTTTGGCGAGCGCAACCGCCTGCGCGGCGAGGTCGAGGCGGTGGTAAAGAAGCGTCTGGAGGCCTCGGATGTCGCGCAGAAGGGCGAGGACGCGCTGAAGGTTCAGTGGCACCAGGAGCGCGCCGTGATGGTGCTGCGCGGGGATGCCGCCGGCGCGGTAAAGGGCGTGCGCCGAGGCACGGCCATGGGTGGGCGCGACCAGATCGTGGAGCCGATCGAGGCGGTGCCGCTGAACAACCAGCTGGATACGGTCAACGGTCAGATCAACACCGAGCAGCAGCGCCTGCTACGCGAGCTGACCGATGTGGTGCGCCAGTACGGCGAGCCGCTGGAGCTGATGCTGACCGCGCTGACCTGGATCGATCTCGCCTCGGCCGCGGCGCAGCTCTCGGCCCAGATGAATGCCCACGCCCCGCGGCTGGAGGCCGAGGCGGGCGTGGAGCTGGTCGAGGCCTACCATCCGCTGCTGCTGTTGCAGTTTGCCGAGGGCAACGGCCCGCAGCCGGTGCCGCTGTCGATCCGGCTGGATGGCGAGCAGCCGCTGTTGCTGATCACCGGGCCGAACACCGGTGGCAAGACGGTCGCGCTGAAGACCCTGGGCCTGCTGGTCACCATGGCGTGGTGCGGGCTGCATATCCCGGCCGAGCAGGACTGCCGCATCGGGCGTTTCGATCAGGTGATGGTGGATGTCGGTGACAACCAGAGCCTGTTCCACCACCTGTCGACCTTCGCCGGGCATGTGGAGGTCCTGAAACGCATCCTCGAAAACGCCGGCCCCGAGAGCCTGATCCTGCTGGACGAGCTGGGCACGGGCACCGACCCGGACGAGGGCGCGGCCCTGGCAATGGCGATGCTGGACGAACTGCGTGCGCGGGGCACGCGCGGGATCGTGAACACCCACCTGGCGCCGCTGAAGGACTACGCCGCACAGCATGCGGGCATCGTCAACGCCTCGATGCAGTTCGACGCGGAGACCCTGTCGCCCACCTACCGCCTGCTGATTGGCGAGCCCGGCGTCTCCTTCGGTCTGACCATCGCGGAGAAGAACGGCCTGCCGCCTCAGCTGGTGGCCCGCGCCCGCGAGCACTTCGCCGAGCTGCCCACCGCGCAGGCTGGGGCCGAGCACAGCTGAGCCTTGATCCGGGGTGCTCCCTGGAGATCGCCGCGGCGCTGCGCGCCTCGCGATGACGATTATTTTTCGTGCCGGTCATGGCGAGGCCCCGCCGGGGCCGTGGCCATCTCTGGGCACAACCCCAACGCGGGTTGCGGCAGGCTCCTCGGCGTTGCATGAATTGCACCGATTCCGCGCGTCATGGCGTGAAATGGGGGCGATTTCATATTAGGATGGTGGGCTATTTTGATTTGTGGTGCATGATCGCTCGACGATCGTGCACAAGCCCCCGGTAAGGAAGTCGACCATCATGTCCGAGACCGCAAGTTCCTCCACCGCCATCACCGGCGCCGAAATCTTCTGCCGCAGCCTGCAGGCCGAGGGCGTTGAGGTCGTATTCGGCTATCCCGGTGGCGCGGTACTGCACATCTACGATGCGCTGTACCGGCAGGACAAGGTCTCCCACGTACTGGTGCGCCACGAGCAGGGCGCGGTACATGCGGCCGAGGGCTATGCCAAGTCCTCCGACAAGCCCGGCGTGGCGCTGGTCACCTCCGGCCCCGGCGCGACCAACGCGATCACCGGGATCGCCGATGCGTACATGGATTCCGTGCCGCTGGTGGTGTTCACCGGCCAGGTGCCGACCAGCCTGATCGGCAATGATGCCTTTCAGGAGGTCGACACCGTGGGGATCACGCGTCCCTGCGTGAAGCACAACTTCCTGGTCAAGGACGTGAAGGACCTGGCCACCACCATCAAGAAGGCCTTCTACGTGGCGACCACCGGTCGCCCAGGCCCGGTGGTGGTGGACATCCCGAAGGACGTGACCGCCGACAGCTGCGAGTTCGAGTACCCGGAGAGCATCCACATGCGCTCCTACAACCCGGTCTCGAAGGGACACACCGGCCAGATCCGCAAGGCGGTGGAGCTGATCCTGTCGGCGAAACAGCCGATGATCTACACCGGCGGTGGCGTGATCCTGGGCAAGGGTTCCGAGGCGCTGACGGAGTTCACCCGCAAGCTGGGCTATCCGATCACCAACACCCTGATGGGGCTGGGCGGCTACCCGGCGTCGGACAAGCAGTACCTCGGCATGCTCGGCATGCACGGGACCTACGAGGCCAACATGGCCATGCATCACGCGGACGTGCTGATCGCGATCGGTGCGCGCTTCGACGATCGCGTGACCGGCAACATCGAAAAGTTCTGCCCGCACGCGAAGATCGTGCATGTGGACGTCGATCCGTCTTCCATCTCCAAGAACGTGAAGGTGGACGTGCCGATCGTGGGCGAGGTGGAGCCGGTGCTGCGCGAACTGATCAAGGGGCTGAGCGAGAACGGTGGCAAGCCGGATGCCGAGGCTCTGGCCACCTGGTGGAAGCAGATCGAGGAATGGCAGGCGCAGGACTGCCTGAAGTACGACCAGAATTCCGAGCTGATCAAGCCGCAGTACGTGGTGCAGAAGTTCTGGGAGCTCACCCAGGGCGAAGCCTTCGTGACCTCGGATGTCGGCCAGCACCAGATGTGGGCCGCGCAGTTCTACCGCTTCGACAAGCCGAACCGCTGGATCAACTCCGGCGGCCTGGGCACGATGGGCGTGGGCTTGCCGTTCGCGATGGGCGTGCAGTTCGCGCACCCGGACGCGACGGTGGGCTGCATCACCGGCGAGGCCAGCATCCAGATGTGCATCCAGGAGCTGTCCACCTGCTTCCAGTACCAGCTGCCGCTGAAGATCCTGAACCTGAACAACCGCTACCTGGGCATGGTCCGGCAGTGGCAGGAGTTCTTCTACCAGGGCCGCTACGCGATGTCCTACATGGATGCCCTGCCGGACTTCGTGAAGCTGGCCGAGGCCTATGGCCATGTCGGCATCCAGGTCACCCAGCCCGGCGACGTCGAGGGTGCCATCAAGGAGGCCCTGGCGCAGAAGGAGCGCCTGGTGTTCCTGGACTTCATCACCGACCAGTCCGAGAACGTGTATCCAATGATCCCGGCCGGTGCCGGCCAGAACGAGATGATCCTGGTCTGAGCCGGGTACAGGGAAGAGCCGTATGCGTCATATCATCAGTGTCCTGCTGGAAAACGAAGCCGGTGCCCTCTCGCGGGTGGCCGGGCTGTTCTCCGCGCGTGGCTACAACATCGAGTCGCTGACCGTCGCGCCGACCGACGACCCGTCGCTGTCGCGCATGACCATCGTCACCAGTGGTTCCGACGAGATCGTCGAGCAGATCACCAAGCAGCTGAACAAGCTGATCGACGTGATCAAGCTGCTGGACATGACCGCCTATCCGCACATCGAGCGCGAGATGGCGCTGGTCAAGGTCCGCGTGCCGGAGGCCGCCGATCGCGAGGAGGCGAAGCGCCTGGCGGATATCTTCCGCGGCCGCATCATCGACGTGACCCACGACACCTATGTCGTCGAGATCACCGGCGAGGGCTCCAAGCTGGATGCTTTCCTCGAGGCGCTCCAGCCGTTCCCGGTGCTGGAGGTCGTGCGTTCCGGCGTCATGGGCATCGCACGCGGCGACGTCAGCCTGCAGATCTGAATCCCCGGGTCCGGCCCCCACTGGCGGGGCCGGACCCGTTTGTTTGCCATGGGCCCCGTACGGGGTTGATATCAAGGAAATTGTGATGAATCTCTACTACGACAAAGACGCCGATCTCTCCATCATCCAGGGCATGAAGGTGGCCATCATCGGCTACGGTTCGCAGGGCCACGCCCATGCGAACAACCTGAAGGACTCCGGCGTGGACGTGACCGTGGGCCTGCGCGAGGGCTCCGGTTCCCGCGCCAAGGCCGAAGAGGCCGGCCTGAAGGTCGCCGACGTCGACGCCGCGACCGCCGGCGCCGACCTGATCATGGTGCTGGCCCCGGACGAGTACCAGGCTGCTCTGTATCGCGACGTGCTGGAACCGAACCTGAAGCAGGGCGCGACCCTGGCCTTCGCCCACGGCTTCGCGATCCACTACAACCAGATCGAGCCGCGCAAGGACCTGGACGTGATCATGATCGCGCCCAAGGCCCCGGGCCACACCGTGCGCTCCGAGTTCGTGCGTGGCGGCGGTATCCCCGACCTGATCGCCATCCAGCAGGACGCCTCCGGCAAGGCCCGTGACATCGCGATGTCCTATGCCTCCGCGATCGGCGGCGGTCGCACCGGCATCATCGAGACCACCTTCAAGGACGAGACCGAGACCGACCTGTTCGGCGAACAGGCCGTGCTGTGCGGCGGTGCGGTGGAGCTGGTCAAGGCCGGCTTCGAGACCCTGACCGAGGCGGGTTACGCCCCGGAGATGGCCTACTTCGAGTGCCTGCACGAGCTGAAGCTGATCGTCGACCTGATGTACGAGGGCGGCATCGCCAACATGAACTACTCGATCTCCAACAATGCCGAGTACGGCGAGTACGTGACCGGCCCGCAGGTGATCAACGAGGAGTCCCGCTGGGCCATGCGCGAGGCGCTGAAGAACATCCAGAACGGCGAGTACGCCAAGCAGTTCATCCTGGAAGGCGCCATGAACTACCCGTCGATGACCGCCAACCGCCGCCTGAACGCCGCCCACGAGATCGAGCAGGTGGGCGAACGCCTGCGTGCGATGATGCCGTGGATCAAGGCCAACCAGCTGGTCGACAAGTCCCGCAACTGATGCGGCTCCCCGCGGCGGGCGTTCCGGCCCGCCGTGGTCCTTCATTCCTGCCGAGCGCCCGATGCTGTTTCCGCTAGCCCCTGAAGGCCGCCTGTTCGTGATCATCGCCGCGTGGATGGCGGTTATCACGTTGCTGGTCGGGGAGGCGGAGCTGGGCCTGTTCATGGTGATCCTCACCGTGTTCCTGATGGCGGTGTTCCGTGACCTGCGGCGCAAGGCCCCGGCGCCGGCCCTGGGCGTAATCGCCCCGGCTGATGGCACCATCGAATCGGTCGCCGAGGCCCGCGACCCGTTCACGAAGAAGCCGGCGGTCTGCATCCGCCTGCGCCAGCGGCGGCTGGGCGAGTACAACGTGCATGCTCCGCAGGAGGCCGAGATCCGCGAACGGGTCTGGCCGGGCAAGGAAACCGACGAAGCCCCGGATGCGCAACTGGAGGGCCGCCTGGCCTACGCGCTGGAGACCGACGAGGGCACGCGGCTGACCCTGGCCCTCAGTGTCGATCACTGGCCGCGGATGATCCGCATGCAGAACAACGTCCCGGGCAATCGTCTGGGGCGCGGCAAGCGCATGGGGTTCGCCGGCTTTGGTGGTACCTTCGAGGTGTGGCTGCCGGCCGGGTCGCAGGTGATGGTCGAGCCGGGGCAGCGGGTGCTGGCTGGTTCCGCCCTGCTGGGCGGGCTGCCGGAGTCCGAATCGACCGGGGACGCCGAGGGGGCCGTGGAGATGCTGCAATGAGTACAGGCGACGAAGGCGACCGGCGCGCGGAACCCGACTACATCGAGGGCGAGGACACCATCGCCGACGACCAGCCCCCGCATCGTCGGCGCCGGCGCGGCGTGTTCCTGCTGCCCAACCTGTTCACCACGGGGGTGCTCTTCTCCGGCTTCTTCGCCATCGTCTCGGCGATCAACGGCGAATACATCACCGCTGCCATCGCGGTCTTCGTGGCCATGGTGCTGGACACCCTGGACGGGCGCGTCGCGCGCATGACCGACACCCAGAGCGAGTTCGGCGCGCAGTACGATTCGCTGTCGGATCTCGTCTCGTTCGGTGTTGCGCCGGCGCTGATCGTCTACCTGTGGCAACTGCATGACCTGGGCAACTTCGGCTGGGTGGCGGCGTTCTTCTTTACCACCGCCGCCGCGCTGCGCCTGGCGCGCTTCAACAGCCGCCTCGCGGTCAGCGACAAGCGCTTCTTCCAGGGCCTGCCAAGCCCCGCCAGTGCCGCGATCCTGGTCGGTATGGTCTGGGTGCTGGAGGATTGGGGCATCCCCGCCGAGCTGGCCGATCCGTACGTGGTCGGCATCCTGGTGGTTACCGTGCTGTCCGGGGCGGCAATGGTCAGTAACCTGACCTACTTCAGCTTCAAGGACATGGACTTCAAGCACCGGGTGCCCTTCCTGGCGATCGTCGGCGTGGTGGTCGCGCTGATGCTGCTGGCCCTGGATCCGCCCAAGGTCCTCCTCGCGGGCTTCGTGATCTATGCCCTGTCCGGTCCGCTGCTGACCCTGGAGCGCTGGCGCCGGCATCGTCGCCGGGCGCCCTCGGGGGAGTAGTCGCGTGTCGCTGTCGGTGCGCCAGCGCCGCATCCTCGCGGATATGGGTATCCCGGTGTGGCGGTCGCGGGTCGCGGCCGCCCCGGCGATCGAAGCGCCGCCGGGCGAACCGCTGGCCCCGGCCGCCGAGGTGCCGTCCGGGGCGGCGGATGCGGGTGGCGGGGGGCAGGACGCCGCCGTCGCGACCCTGGACTTGGAGGCCCTCCAGACACGCGTGCGTGACTGCCAGGCCTGTGCCGAGCTGGCGCGCGAACGTACGCAGACCGTGTTCGGGGTGGGCGATCCGCGCGCCCGCTGGCTGTTCATTGGCGAGGCCCCCGGCGCGGAGGAGGACCGGCGGGGGGAACCCTTCGTCGGCCGTGCCGGACAGCTGCTGGACAACATGCTGCGGGCGCTGGGGCTGGAGCGGGGCCACGATGTCTTCATTGCCAACGTTCTGAAGTGCCGGCCCCCCGGAAACCGCGACCCGAAACCGGAGGAATCGGCGGCCTGCCGCGCCTACCTCGATCGCCAGATCGCCCTGATCCAGCCCCAGGTCATTGTCGCCCTGGGACGGATCGCGGCCCAGAGCCTGCTGGCATCGGAGGAGCCCCTGGGACGCCTGCGCGGGGCGCAGCACCGCTATCAGGGCGTGCCGCTGGTGGTGACCTATCACCCGGCCTACCTGCTGCGAAAGCCGGGAGACAAGGGCAAGGCCTGGCAGGACCTGCAGCGCGCCCGGGCCTTCCTGGAGTAACCCGATTCCCGTTGTGGAGATGGGAACCCGGGCAGCATTCCCGGGCTCGGAACTCCCGGAAGCGCCCCGTATCCCCTTCGTTCACCCCGTTCAGGAGGAAGCTGCGACATGAGTGCCGAACCCCGCGTCCAGCCCGAGTTGCGCCGTATGCAGACGGCGGATGTGGAGGGGGTGATGCGCGTGGAACGCGAGGCCTATGACTACCCGTGGACCGCCCGCATCTTCGAGGACTGCATCCGTGTGGGCTATGACTGCTGGGTGCTCGAGGTGGATGGCCGCCAGGTGGGCCACACCGTGCTGAGCGTGGCCGCGGGCGAGGCCCACCTGCTGAACCTGACGGTGGACCCGCGCTGGCAGGGCAACGGGCTGGGCCGGTTCATGGTGCGGCGCTTGTTCGACTATGCCTGTGAGCAGGAGGCCGAGGCGCTCTTTCTGGAGGTCCGTCCGTCGAACGTGGCCGCGGTCCAGCTCTACCGTTCGGAGGGCTTCGAGCATGTCGGCACCCGCCCGCGCTACTACCCGCTACCCAGCGGCCGCGAGGATGCCTGGGTTCTGACACGTCGCTGCAACGCCCCGGCCGGGGCCTGACGGGTTCCGCTGGCGGCGTGAAACCGGTCACAGTCCCGGGTGACCTTTGCGTGATGTGCGCCCGTTTTGCCGTCATCGGTTCTCGTCCTGCCACCCCCGCGTTGTGACGGCCCGCCCCCCGGACTATGATCAAAACCGGTATTCGCCCCGACACCGGATGAGGTAACCCATGTCCCGATCCCTGCGCGCACTGTTCGTTTCGCTCCCTCTGGCCCTGCCACTGGCGCTGTCCGCCGGGGCCGTTCAGGCCCAGCAGTCCTTTGGTTATGACGAGGCCGAGCGCCAGCAGGAACTGCTGGAGGTCTGGTACGAGATCCGCGAAAGCAACGCGCAGAAGGGCAATACCGCGGCGATGTTCGACGTGGGTATGGCCAACTACTCCGGGCGGGGTACGCCAGTGGACCACGACCAGGCCGTGCGCTGGTTCGCCCGCGCAGCGGATGCCGACCACGCCGGGGCCCACTACTACCTGGGCTATCTCCTGGCGGCCGGCAAGGGCGCCCCGGCGGACCCCGAGCGCAGCCGCGAGCACTACACCCGCGCCGCCGAACTGGGACATGCCGATGCCCAGTACTGGCTAGGGAGCCACCTGGCCAATGGCGAACAGGACCCGGCCGCCGGTCTCGAATGGCTGACCCGGGCCGCGGATCAGGGGCTGCCCGCCGCCCAGTACTACGTCGGGTTGCTGCACGAGAACGGCCAGGGCACCACGCGCGATGCGGCTGCCGCCGCCCGCTGGTACACCGCCGCGGCGGAACAGGGCTACCGGCATGCCCAGATCGGGCTGGGCCGGCTGCACCAGAACGGCCGCGGGGTCGAGCGTGACCTGGTGCAGGCGCATGTCTGGTACAGCCTGGCCCAGGACGAAGAGCGCATTGCTACGCTCGAGGCCCGCATGAACAACCGCGACCTGGTGACCGCGCGCGGGCGTCTGGAGGAGCAGAACGCGGCGATCCAGGCGGCCGCCGCACGCTGAGCCCGCAGCGGCCAGTGTGGGGTTGCACAACGGCCCCGGCTTCCGGGGCCGTTTGCGTTTCGGGGGCATCCGGCTGAACCGGACCCCCGATTTCGCGTTAAACTTGCGGGCTGTTCCCAGCGGCCCGAATGCATGTCCTTTATCGAGGAAACCCGCCGACGCCGGACCTTCGCGATCATCTCGCACCCGGACGCCGGCAAGACCACCATGACCGAAAAGCTCCTGCTGTACGGCGGCGCGATCCAGCTCGCCGGTACGGTCAAGGGGCGCAAGTCGTCGCGCCATGCCACCTCCGACTGGATGGAGATGGAGAAGTCGCGCGGGATCTCGGTCACCTCGTCCGTGATGCAGTACCCGTACAAGGGGCGCATGGTGAATCTGCTGGACACCCCCGGGCACGCGGACTTCTCCGAGGACACCTACCGCACGCTGACCGCGGTGGACTCCGCGTTGATGGTGATCGACGCGGCCAAGGGCGTGGAAGAACGCACCATCAAGCTGATGGAGGTCTGCCGGCTGCGCGACACGCCGATCATGACCTTCGTCAACAAGATGGACCGCGAGGGCCGCGACCCGATCGAGCTTCTCGACGAGGTCGAGGAGGTACTGAAGATCGAGTGCGCCCCGGTCACCTGGCCGATCGGCTCCGGCAAGCGCTTCCGTGGCGTCTACCATATCCGTCGCGACGCGGTGCACCTGTACGATCCCGAGCAGGGTGGGAAGAAGTCCACCGGCGAGATCATCGAGGGCCTGGACAATCCGCGCCTGGACGAGGTGCTGGGCGATCAGGCGCAGGAGCTGCGCGAGGAGCTCGAGCTGGTGCAGGGCGCCTCGCACGCGTTCGACGCGGACGCCTACCTGCGCGGCGAGCAGACCCCGGTGTTCTTCGGCTCCGCGATCAACAACTTCGGCATCGAGGAGTTGCTGGACGATTTCGTCGAATACGCCCCGGGTCCGCTGCCGCGTCCGACACACTCGCGCAAGGTCGAGCCGACCGAGGAGAAGTTCACCGGCTTCGTGTTCAAGATCCAGGCGAACATGGATCCGAATCACCGTGACCGCATCGCCTTCATGCGCATCTGTTCCGGCACCTTCGACAAGGGCGCGAAGCTGCGTCACGTGCGGATCGGGCGCGACGTGAAGATCCCGGATGCGCTGACCTTCCTGGCCTCCGACCGCGAGCATGTGGAGACCGCCTATCCGGGCGACATCATCGGCATTCACAACCACGGCACCATCCGCATCGGGGATACCTTCACCCAGGGCGAGGACCTGACCTTCACCGGCGTGCCCAACTTCGCCCCGGAGCTGTTCCGGCGCGCGCAGCTGAAGGACCCGCTGAAGATGAAGCAGCTCGCCAAGGGCCTGCAGGAGTTGTGCGAGGAGGGTGCGACCCAGCTCTACCGCCCGCTGACCAACAACGACCTGATCCTGGGCGCGGTCGGCGTGCTGCAGTTCGACGTGGTCGCCGAGCGCCTGCGTACCGAGTACAAGGTCGAGGCGCAGTTCGAGAACGTGAACGTCCAGACCGCGCGCTGGGTCGAGTGCGACGACCCGAAGAAACTCGAGGAGTTCAGGGAGAAGGCCGCGGCGAACCTGGCGATCGATCACGGTGGCGATCTGGTCTATATCGCCCCGACTCGGGTGAACCTGCAGATGGCGATGGAAAAATGGCCGGAGATCCGCTTCGAGGCGACCCGCGAGCACGGCCAGCCGACGGAGTAGATCGCCGCTCCGGGGTGCACTGGAACCGCCATCGGGAGGAGCGAAGCGACGTGGCGAACTCCATCCGAAATCAGCGGCCCCGGGCTTGATGCCAGCTTGAGGCGATTGCCACGGTGTCTTCGACGCCTCGCAATGACGGTGCAGTTGTGTGGTGCAGGAGGAGAATATGGCGTTTCGATTCTTGTCTGTGATTGGCGTGGTCGTGGCGCTGGTGGTTGGCGGCTGCGCGGTGCACAAGACCGAGACCCGGGGCGATGGACCCGAGCCGCGACCGGGTACGGTCGAGCGGATGAACCCGTTCCTGCACTTCCTCGAGAGTCGGCCGACGCCCGAGGAGTTCGAGCGCGTCTACCCCGACGTGATGCTGGTGCTGCCCGGCGACATCGTGACCCAGGAATACCGCACGGATAACAGCCGCTTCTTCGCCGAACTGGACGCGGATGGCCGCATCCATGGCGGCGATTTCCGCTGATTCCCCGATGCTGCGCATTTCCAACAGCGTGAGCGTCCCCGAGCACGAGATCGAGCTGACCGCGATCCGTGCCCAGGGGGCCGGCGGGCAGAACGTGAACAAGGTGGCCTCGGCCATTCATCTGCGCTTCGATATCCGCGCCTCCAGCCTGCCCGACGTCTACAAGGAGCGCCTGCTGCGCCGCCATGACCAGCGCATCACCAAGGACGGCGTGGTCGTGCTCAAGGCGCAGCAGTACCGTACTCAGGAAGCCAACCGCGAGGATGCGCTGGAGCGCCTGGCGGAGCTGCTGCGCGAGGTGGGTCGCCCGATCAAGGCGCGCAAGCCGACGCGCCCCACGCGCGCCTCCAAGCTGCGCCGCCTGGAGGGCAAGACCCACCGCGGCCGCAAGAAGGCCCTGCGCGGCCGCGTCGATCCCGACTGACTGCCAAGAGCTCTTTATTCACCACGAAGCACACGAAGGCACGAAGAAGGGCCAGGTCAATGGCATAAAAGCGGACAGGAAGACGGGAAGGTCGGAAGGATTTCTGGTTGGGGCGCCGGGCACCGGCTGGCCACATCCGCGCGCCCGGGCATCAGGGGCTCTGGGAGACGCACCCTATTCATCTTCCCGTCTTCGTACCTTCCTGTTAACCGCCCTTGAATTCCTTCGTGCCTTCGTGTGCTTCGTGGTGAATAAAAGGGTTCAGGTCCCGGCATTCGGGCGCGGATCGACGGGCGCGGGTTCGTGTTCCTGCTGGTGTTGCCACAGGCGGGCGTAGGCGCCGCCCGCCGCGAGGAGTTCGCGGTGGGTGCCGCGTTCGACCACGCGTCCCTGATCGAGGACCACGATCTGCTCGGCATCCTTCACGGTCGACAGGCGATGTGCGATGACCAGCGTGGTGCGCCGCGCCGAGACCTCGTTCAGCGCCTGCAGGATCGCCTTCTCCGAGCCCGAGTCCAGGGACGAGGTGGCCTCGTCGAAGACCAGGATCGGCGGGTCCTTCAGCAGCATGCGGGCGATGGCGATGCGTTGCTTCTCGCCGCCGGAGACCTTGAGGCCGCGTTCGCCGACGACCGTATCCAGGCCGTCGGGCAGGCGCTGGATGAAATCGTCCAGGTGCGCCAGACGCACCGCGCGCCGGATGGCCTCCTCGGAGGCCTCCGGATCACCATAGGCGATGTTGTAGCGAATGCTCGCGTTGAACAGCACGGTATCCTGCGGGACCACGCCGATCGCTCGGCGCAGGCTTTGCTGGGTTACCTCGCGGATATCCTGGCCGTCGATAGTGATGCGCCCGTCCGTCACGTCGAAGAACCGGAACAGCAGGCGAGCGAGCGTGGACTTGCCGGCCCCGCTGGGCCCGACGACCGCCAGCTTGTGCCCGGCCGGGATTTCCAGTGATACGTCCTCGAGGATCGGGCGCTCCGGCTGGTAGTGGAAGGCAACCTGCTCGAAGCGCACATGCCCCTCCGCGACGTCGAGATCCGGCGCGCCTGGCCGGTCCTCGACCTGTACCGGTTTTTCCAGCAGGCCAAACAGGCGCTCGATGTTCGCCAGCGACTGCCGGATCTCGCGGTAGACGAAGCCGAGGAAGTTCAGCGGCATGAACAGCTGGATCATGTAGGCATTGACCATCACCAGATCGCCCAGTGACATCTGCCCCGAGGCCACCCGGCTGGCGGCCAGCAGCATCATCACGGTGATCGCGGCGGCGATGATCAGGGCCTGGCCGGAGTTCAGCAATACCAGCGACAGCACGTTCTTGGTGCGCGCCTGCTCCCAGGTGGCCAGGCCTTCGTCGTAGCGCCGGGCCTCGAAGCCCTCGTTGCCGAAGTATTTGACCGTCTCGTAGTTCAGCAGCGAGTCGATCGCGCGGGTGTTGGACTCGTTGTCGCGCTGGTTGGCCTCGCGCACGAAGCGGGTACGCCACTCGGTAATCCATACCGACCAGGCGATGTAGGCGGCCACCGCGAGGATCACGGTGACGGTGAAGACCGGACCGACCGCCACCAGCAGGATCACCGCGACCAGCGCGATCTCGATGATGGTCGGCAGGATGTTGAACACCATGAAACGCAGCAGGAAGCTGATGCCGCTGGTGCCGCGCTCGATGTCGCGTGCCAGGCCACCGGTCTCGCGCGCCAGGTGGAAGCTCAGCTCGAGCCGGTGGAGGTGCTCGAACACCCGCAGGGCCGCGCGCCGCATGGCCCGTTCGGCCACGCGCACAAAGACCGCGTCGCGCAGCTCGCCGAACAGGGTACTGCCGAAGCGCAGCAGGCCGTAGGCGATCACCAGCGCCACCGGGACTGCGACCAGCGCCTCGGTGCCGCCGTCCTCGAAGTGGTCGACGATGTACTTCAGCGCCAGCGGGACCAGCACGGTCGCCAGCTTGGCCAGGCCCATCAGGCCCAGGGCCAGGAACAGCCGGCCGCGGAACTCCGCGAGATAAGGGAACAGGGAGCGAACGATGCGCCAGTTGATCGCGTCGTCGGGCGCATCGTGCACGCTGGAGTGACCGCGCATGGAGGAATCCGGGGCTGGGTAGGCTGCCTACTTTAGGAGGTCCCCGCCGGGTACGCACATGGGCGCGCGTTCCGTGGCGGCTCCCCGGCCCGGTGCGGCCCGGCCGCGCATCTCACCGGTGGATGCGGTAGCCGTCGCCCCGGTCCTGTTCCAGGTCGATCCGCAGGCGCTGGTGACTCCAGCCGTCCTGCGAGCAGCGGGCCTCGATCTGCAGGAAGCGCGTGCCATCGGGGATCGACAGCCGGCGCAGGCTGCGGGTAAACGGCTGCTCGTTGACATGCGGGTGGTGCAGTATGCGTTCACCGAGGACGTTCCCATCGGCGTCCAGCGCACGCCAGGCATCGGCATAGTGATCCCAGCCGGTATCGGGATGCTCCTCGGTGACGGCGACCCGCCACTGGTTCGGGCCGCTGGCATGCAGCTGGGCCTCCAGGATGTCGACCGGGTCTGCCTGGGCGGGCAGGGCCAGAAGGCCCATAAGGGTGGCGAGGGTCAGTCTCTTCGTGCACATGGCAAGGCTCCTTTTGCCGATCGGGGTGAATGCGTTCCTGCGGTTACCGGGCGGGACGCCCCCGGGGCCGGATTGATTTCACGCGCCCTGGACCCGGTTGCGCCCGGCGTGCTTGGCCGCGTACAGGGCACGGTCGGCCCGGTCTACCAGGGACTCAGCGCTCTCGCCGGGCTCCAGCTGGGCGACGCCGAAGCTGGCGGTCAGTGGCTGTCCGGTCTGGAAGTCGTGGATCTCCAGGCACTGGCGCAGGTCCTCGGCCAGCCGGACTGCGGCGGCGATGTCGTCTTGCGGGCAGAGAATGAGGAACTCCTCGCCACCCCAGCGCGCGGCCCGATCAGTGGCGCGGATGCGGCCCGTGATCAGCCGCCCGACCGCGGTCAGTACCGCGTCGCCGCGGCCATGTCCCAGGGTGTCGTTAATCGGCTTGAAGTGATCAAGGTCCAGCAGGATCACGCTGAGCGGGCTCGCGTGACGCTCGGCCCTCAGGATCTCTTCGGCCAGGGCCTCACTGGCCTTCATGCGGTTGTTCAATCCGGTCAGCGGGTCGGTGGTGGCGAGGTGTTCCAGGTGTTGCTGGGCGGCCTCCAGGGAGTGCGTGCGTTCCCGTACCAGGCGTTCCAGCACCTGGGCGCGCTCCTCCAGCTCTTTCACCGGGTAGGGCTCGTCGTCTCCATGGACGCTCGCGGGGAAGGAGCCATGCAGGTGCGCCAGGCGCCAGCCGTCGGCGGTCGCGTGCAGCACCAGGCTGGCGCGAAGGCCGTTCAGTCGGACCCGCTGCCCGCGGGTGTCCAGCATCATGTCGAAGATCAGCATGACCAAGGCCACGTCATCGGTCAGCAGTCGGACGTCCTCGCGATGAATGGTGTAATCGAAGGGTTCCGGTACCTGTTCGATGTCGCGCCCGACGATGCGCCCGACCTCTTCCGGGGTGAAGGCGGCCTCGTCGGCACCAGTGCCAAAGCCGCTGACCGCGGGGGTGTGAAGGCGCAGCAGGGCCGCGAGGTCGCGCTGGCGCAGCCAGGCGTCCAGGTAGGCGTGGACCGTGCCGCGGATCGCCTCCGTGCGTGGATCTGTCATGTACGGGTTGAGTTCAGTCGATGCCGACGGCGCGCTGCTCCTGGCGGATCCAGGCGATGATATGGGCGGTCTCCTCGCCGGTGACGCCGGCCACCGGCGGCATGTCGCCAAAGTCCCAGTGGTGCGCGTGCACGCCCAGGGCCACCGCGCGATGGAAGGTGATGTCCGGGTGGTGCGAAGGCTCGTAGATGCGGTGGATCAGCGGCGGGCCCTGGTCGGTGCCGCGGGCGTCCTCGCCGTGGCACTGCATGCAGTTGGCGCGGAACAGCGAGCGCCCGGCCTCGGGGTCGGCGGCGAAGTCCTCTGGCGGCAGGCTGTAGTCGAGCTGCGCGGTGGAGCCGGAGGCCGCGCTCGAGTCTTCGCCGGATGCCTGCGCAGGCGGCTCGGCGGCGGTGTCCGGTTCCGGGGCGTCGGAACAGGCGGTCAACGCGAACAGGGCCAGCAAGGCGGCGGGCAGGAGGCGGGCGGTTGTCGGCATCGGGCGTCCTGGATTTTGGTATTCA
The DNA here is from genome assembly GCF_000381445.1 of Thioalkalivibrio sp. ALE22. Classification (NCBI taxonomy): domain Bacteria; kingdom Pseudomonadati; phylum Pseudomonadota; class Gammaproteobacteria; order Chromatiales; family Ectothiorhodospiraceae; genus Thioalkalivibrio; species Thioalkalivibrio sp. ALE22. Next base: position 228,695 of record NZ_KB906502.1, on the reverse strand, counting down.
GGCGGGGAGTTTATCGCGGCGGGTCACGGCGGGCGACTGCGCACCGGGAGGGATTGCGGCCGGCGCGGGGCGGTTGTGGCGCTGGTGGCTTGCAGCAGTGGCGGGCATTCGGCAGTCTTCGTGGCTTGTCTTCCCGTCTGGAGTACGTCCATTGGAACCCTCGGGTCTTGCAGCTGGAGAAGCGCAGGGAAGCGCTCCGGCGGCGGCGCCACTGGAGATCCTGCGCGAGACCTTCGGCTACACGGAATTTCGCGGTCAGCAACAGGCCATCGTCGAGCATGTGACCGCGGGTGGCGACGCCGTGGTGCTGATGCCCACCGGCGGTGGCAAGTCGCTGTGCTACCAGATCCCCGCGCTGGCGCGGCCCGGGTGCGGCATCGTGATCTCGCCGCTGATCGCGCTGATGCAGGATCAGGTGGCGGCCCTGCGCCAGAACGGCGTGGCGGCCGCCAGTCTGGATTCCGGCCAGAAGGCGGACGAGGCCCGCTCCGTGCTGGCCGCGCTGCATGCGGGCGAACTGGATCTGCTGTACATGTCGCCGGAGCGCCTGTTCGCCGCGGGCATGCTGGAGCGCCTGGAGGGTATCGAGCTGGCGCTGTTCGCCATCGACGAGGCCCACTGCGTCTCGCAATGGGGGCATGACTTCCGCCCGGAGTACAGCCAGCTGGCGGTGCTGGCCGAACGCTTCCCGCAGGTGCCGCGTCTGGCCCTGACGGCGACGGCGGACGGGCCCACTCGCCAGGAGATCCGCGAGCGGCTGCGCCTGGAGCAGGCCCGTGCCTTTGTCAGCTCGTTCGATCGCCCCAATATCCGCTACCGCATCGCCCAGGCCGACGGGGGGCGCGGCGGTTCCGCACGCGACCGGCTGCTGCGCTTCATCCGCGAGGAACACGCGGGCGAGGCCGGTATCGTCTACTGCCTGTCGCGCAAGAAGGTCGAGGCCGTGGCCGAGTGGCTGGTGGAGCAGGGCATTACCGCGCTGCCCTATCACGCGGGTCTGCCGGCGGCGACCCGCGCGGCTAACCAGACCCGATTCCTGCGCGAGGAGGGCGTGGTGATGGTGGCGACCATCGCCTTCGGTATGGGTATCGACAAGCCGAACGTGCGCTTCGTGGCTCACCTGAACCTGCCCAAGAGCCTGGAGGGCTACTACCAGGAGACCGGCCGCGCCGGGCGCGACGGCCTGCCCGCGAATGCCTGGATGGTCTATGGCCTGCAGGATGTGGTCACCCTGCGCCAGATGCTGGAGGGCTCGCAGGCCGGCGCCGAGCGCCAGCGCATCGAGCAGCAAAAGCTGGAGGCGATGCTCGGGTTCTGCGAGATCACCAGTTGCCGGCGCCAGGCCCTGCTTGCCTACTTCGACGAGCGCATGCCCGAGCCCTGCGGGACCTGCGACAACTGCATGCAGCCGCCGGCCACCTGGGATGCCAGTGTCCCGGTGCAGAAGCTCCTGTCCTGCATCTACCGCACCGGCGAGCGCTTCGGCGCGGGGCACGTGATCGACGTGCTGCGCGGCTCCGCGAGCGAACGCCTGAGCCGCCTCGGTCACGACCGCCTGAGCACCTTCGGGATCGGCAAGGAACTGGACAAGGCGCAGTGGCGCGGCGTGGTTCGTCAGCTGCTCGCCCGCGGTCTGCTGCGTCTGGACGAGGAGGGCTACGGCGGGCTGAAGCTGGACCCGGCCTGTCGCCCGGTGCTGCGCGGCGAGGATTCGATCCACCTGCGCGAGGAGGTGGCGCGCCCGGAACGCGAGGCGCGCACGGCCCGCCCGGCCCGCCGCGACACCGCCCGCAGTGTGGCGGCGATGGACAGCGAGGACCGCGCGCTGTGGGAGGCCCTGCGCGCATTGCGCACCGACCTTGCGCGCGATCAGGGGGTGCCGCCCTACGTGATCTTCAGTGATGCCACGCTGCTGGAGATGGTTGCGGCCGCCCCGCGCAGCCGTGACGAGATGGCCGGGATCTCCGGGGTCGGCCAGCACAAGCTGGAGCGCTATGGCGATGCCTTCATCAAGGCCATCGAGGGGCATTTCGGGCTATAGTGGTGCGAAAAACCACGCCGCAATACGATTTCGGGGAGACCGCGTGACCGACAAAAGCTTCCTTGAGGATTTCTACCGCCATCGCGACGGTCAACTGGTCGTGACCCCGGAGCAGGGCAGTGACTTTGCCAAGACGCTCGCCGGCGATTTCAATCCGATTCACGATGCCGACAACCGGCGCTTCTGCGTGCCGGGCGATCTGCTGTTCGCGCTGGTGCTGGATACCTACGGCGCGAGCGCGAACATGCACTTCCGCTTTACCGGCATGGTGGGGGGCAACGTGCCGCTGATCTTCCCGGAGGCCCCGGGCGAGGCCTTTGCGATTACCGACGACAATGGCAAGAGCGTGATCGAGGTCGAGCGCTCCGGCGCGGTGATCGACGAGCCCAACGCGATTGAATCCCTGATCCGCAGTTATGTGAGCTTCTCCGGGCAGAACTTCCCGCATGTGCTGGTGCCGCTGATGGAGGAGCACGGCGTGATGGTGAACCCGAAGCGCCCGCTGGTGATGTACGAGCGCATGGGCTTCCGCCTGCCCGAGCCGCTGGCCGCCAGCGCCGGGGTGCCGGAGCCGCGCCTGAAGGATGCGGTGATGACCGTCAACGGCAAGCGCGGCGAGATCCGCCTGGACTACGAGCTGGTGATCGATCAGTCCGTAGTCGCCGACGGCAGCAAGCACCTGGTGCTGAGCGGCCTGCGCCCGTTCGATGCCGCCGACGTCGAGCAACTCGTCGCCGACTACGAGAGCTGGAAGGCCGCCTACTTCAACCAGACCGCAGCCCGCGCCCACGCCTGAACGTTTTTATTCACCACGAAGCGCACGAAGGCACGAAGAAGGTCAAGGGCTTGGAGCGGACAGGAAGGCGGGAAGATCGGAAGAAAGGCAAGATACGGCTGATCCGGGCGATGCAGTTAATAGCCCTCGATGGCCGGCCGCCCCCCGAGTCCACCTAACCGATCGTTTTTACTTCTAGTCTTCCCATCTTCCTGTTAACCGCCCTTGACCTGGCCCTTCTTCGTGCCTTCGTGTGCTTCGTGGTGAAAAAAGTCAGTAGAACTGGCCGAGTGCGGAGCGGACCTGGACCTCGGTCTCGGGCGTCAGGTGGTCGGCGAGCTTCAGCGGATGGTCGGGCAGCAGCACCACCACCGAGGACCCGAGGTTGAAGCGGCCCATCTCGGCCCCGCGTTCCAGGGTGATATCGCGGTCCGGATACTCGCTTACGCTGATCTCGCGCCCGCGCGGCGGGGTGACCTCGCCGGCCCAGACGGTCTCGATGGAACCGACGTTCTGGGCACCGATCAGGGCCATGGCCATGGGTCCGACAGGCGTGTCGAAGCAGGCCACGACCCGCTCGTTGCGGGCGTAGAGCCGCGGTACGTGGCGCACGATGCGCGGGGCCACCGAGAACAGCCGCCCGGGCACATGGATCATGTGGGTCAGGGTGCCGGTCAGCGGCATGTGCAGCCGGTGGTAGTGGCGCGGTGACAGATACAGGGTGACGAAGTGTCCGTGGCGGAAGGCCTCCGCCAGATCGTCCTCGCCACCCAGCAGCTCGCGCACGGTGTAGTGATGGCCCTTGGCCTGGAAGATCTGGCCGGCCTCGATGCGCCCGGCCACGCTGACGCGCGAATCGGCCGGGCTGACCACCGTGTTGGCGTCCCCCTCCAGCGGCCGCGCATCCTCGCGCAGGGCCCGAGTGAACAGTGCGTTGAAACTGGCATAGGCCGCGAGGTCTGGCTCGGCGGCCTCGTCCAGGTTCAGGCCGAAGCGGCGCACGAAGGCGCGCAGCAGGGGCTGCAGGCGCGGCGACTCGATGCGCGCCAGCCAGTGCACGCCGCGCGAAAGGGCGTGCTGGGGCAGCAGGTGCGACAGACGCGCCAGCCAGGGGTCGATCTTGCTCATGTGATGTCCGACGGGAAGGGTGGCGTACAGGCCGGGTTCGAGACGGTATGATGACCGCCCTCGCACGTAACGGAAAGACCGGGCATGGATTCGACCACCGGATTGCGCAGCCTGCGCGACTTCATTCGCTTCGGCGCCAGTCAGTTTCGCGGCGCCGGCCTGAGCTTCGGGCATGGCACCGACAACGCCTTCGACGAGGCCGCCTGGCTGGTACTGCACACCCTGCATCTGCCGCTGGATCTTCCCGAGTCCTGGTGGGATGCGCGCCTGAGCGAGGTCGAGCGCACGCGGGTGGTCGCGGTGCTGCGCGAGCGGGTCGCCACGCGCAAGCCCGCGGCCTATCTGACCCGCGAGGCCTGGTTCGCCGGGTTGCCGTTCTATGTCGACGAGCGCGTGCTGGTGCCGCGCTCGCCGCTGGCCGAGCTGATTGCCGCTGGTTTCGAGCCCTGGGTCGACCCCGATGGCGTGACCCGCGCGCTGGATCTGTGCACCGGGGGCGGGTGTATCGGGATCGCAATGGCTCTGGCGCTGCCGCAGGCGCAGGTGGACCTGGCGGATGTGTCGACGGATGCGCTGGCGGTGGCGGGGATCAACATCGAGCGCCACCGGGTGGGCGATCAGGTGCGCGCTGTGCAGTCCGACGTGTTCGACGGGCTGGAACCCGGGGATCGCTACGAGCTGATTGTGTCCAACCCCCCATACGTGGATGCCGAGGACATGGCGGCCCTGCCGGACGAATACCGTCACGAACCCGCGCTGGGGCTGGCCGCTGGCGGCGACGGACTGGATATCGTGCGCCGGATCCTCGCTGGGGCCCGTGGACACCTGAAGGAAGACGGCGTGCTGATCGTCGAGGTCGGCAACAGTCAGGCCGCGGTGGAGGCGGCCTTCCCGGAGCTGCCGCTGATCTGGCTGGAGTTCGAGGCCGGCGGGCACGGGGTGTTCCTGGTCTACGCGCGCGATCTCCCCGGCGCCTGAGGGCGCTACGGGCGGGAACGCTCGAACGCACGCGAATCCGAAAACCCGCCGGACGGCCCTGTAAACGGCACCGGTGGCGATGCATACTGCGGGGCTATGGAATCACGTCTGGTGGATATGCAGAGTCGGTCCGAGGAAGAGCGGGCCGAGGTCAGCCTGCGCCCGAAGCGGCTCGCGGACTACACCGGCCAGCCCCGCGTAGTCGAGCAGTTGGGGCTGTTCATCGAGGCCGCCCGCCGGCGCGACGAGGCCCTGGATCACACCCTGGTCGCCGGCCCGCCCGGGCTGGGCAAGACCACGCTGGCGCACATCGTCGCCAACGAACTCGGCGTGGGCCTGCGCCAGACCTCTGGTCCGGTACTGGAACGCGCCGGTGACCTGGCCGCCATCCTGACGGCCCTGGAGCCGCGCGATGTCCTGTTCGTCGACGAGATCCATCGCCTGCCGACGGTGGTGGAAGAGGTGCTGTATCCGGCCCTGGAGGACGGCCAGCTGGACATCGTGATCGGCGAGGGCCCGGCAGCGCGCTCGATCAAGGTGGACCTGCCGCCGTTCACGCTGGTGGGCGCGACCACCCGCGCGGGGCTGCTTTCGGCCCCGTTACGTGACCGGTTCGGTATCGTGCAGCGTCTCGATCATTACACTGTCACCGATCTCGCGCATATTGTGGATCGCGCGGCCGGTTTGCTGGGCGTGGGGATCGAGGCCGAGGGAGCCGCGGAGATCGCCCGCCGGGGCCGCGGCACGCCGCGGCTGGCCAACCGCCTGCTGCGGCGGGTACGGGATTTCGCCCAGGTCCGGGCCGATGGCGTGGTGACCCACAACGTGGCGGCGCAGGCGCTCGACCTGCTGGCGATCGATGCCTCCGGGCTGGATGCCCAGGACCGTCGCCTGCTGGAGGTGTTGGTGGAGAAGTTCGACGGTGGCCCGGTCGGGGTCGAGAGCCTGGCCACGGCGATGAACGAGGACCGTGGCACGCTGGAGGATGTGGTCGAGCCCTTCCTGATTCAGCAGGGCTACCTGCAGCGCACTCCGCGCGGGCGCCAGGCGACCCGGCGTACCCTGGCGATGTTCGGCCTGACCCGGATGGACGAGGGCGATCTGCTGACGCCCGCGGCGGAGGGTCCGCGCCAGCCATGACCGCAGCATTCGAGTGGCCGGTGCGGGTGTACTACGAGGATACCGACGCCGGCGGCGTGGTCTATCACGCCAATTACCTGAAATTCATGGAGCGCGCGCGTACCGAATGGCTTCGTGCCCTCGGCTTCGAGCAGGACCGGCTGCGGTCCGAGTATGGAATTGTGTTCGCCGTGCGGCGTCTGGCTGTGGAGATGCAGCGTCCCGCGCATTTCAACGAGGCCCTGACGGTCACCTGCCGGGTCACGCGCATGCGTCGCGCCAGCGTGGAGTTCGCGCAGGTCGTGCAGCGCGAGGCGACGGCGCTGGCAACCGGCGAGGTCGCCATTGCCTGTGTCGATATGGCCCGGCAGGCGCCGGTGGCGATCCCCGATGAAGTGGCGCGCGCGATGCGGGCGGCGGACGGAACAACGGCATAACGGGAGATGGACAAGTGACAGTCGACTTTTCGATGTACCAGCTGATCATGGACGCCAGTCTGATCGTGCAGCTGGTCATGGTGATCCTGGTGATCGCCTCGGTACTCTCCTGGCTGGTGATCATCATCAAGGCGCGCTCGCTGAACGCGGCCCAGCGGGCCAGCGACGAGTTCGAGGAACGGTTCTGGTCGGGCGCGGACCTCTCGCACCTGTACGAGGGCGTACGCCGCAAGTCCGAGATGTCCGGCATGGAGCACGTGTTCTCCTCCGGCTTCAAGGAATTCCTGCGTGCCCGCCAGCACGGCATGGTGGCCGGCGAGCCGGCCCATCGCGCGATGCGCGTGGCCATCGCCCGCGAGACCGACGAGATGGAGCGCTACCTGCAATTCCTGGCCACGGTTGGCTCCACCAGCCCGTACATCGGCCTGTTCGGGACCGTGTGGGGCATCATGCATGCATTTCTCGGGCTCTCCGGGGTGCAGCAGGCCACACTCGCCATGGTCGCTCCGGGGATCGCCGAGGCGCTGATCGCTACCGCGCTGGGCCTGTTCGCGGCCATCCCGGCGGTCATCGCCTACAACCGCTTTGCCGGGGACGTCGATCGCGTGGCCTCGCGCCTGGAGAACTTCAGCGACGAGTTCGTGGCCCTGCTGAACCGCCAGGGCGCGGGCAAGCCGGCCGAGGGCGCCGCCGGGGCGCCGGCCTGAACCATGGCCGAGTCGCGTCGCAACAGCCGCCGCCTGCGGCGGCCCATGTCGCAGATCAACGTCGTGCCGTTCATCGACGTGATGCTGGTCCTGCTGATCATTTTTATGATCACCGCCCCGATGCTGCAGCAGGGGGTGGAGGTCGATCTGCCGGAGGCCGATGCCGAGGCCCTGGACGAGGATCCATCCGCGGCCGAGCCACTGGTGGTCACCGTGGATGCTTCCGGGGCCATGAGCCTGAACCAGGGCCCGTACGTGAACGAGCCGCTGGCGCCGCAGGAGATGACCGAGATCGTGCGCGAGTTCCTCGCCGAGAATCCGGGCACCCAGACCTTCGTGCGCGGGGACCGCAACGTGGACTACGGCCGGGTGATCGATGCAATGGTCGCCCTCCAGCGCGCCGGGGGCGGTCGTGTCGGCTTGATCACCGAACCGCCACGTAACAACCAGGACTGAGCCACACGCCGTGTTCGAGCTCCTGCGCCGTCACCCCCTCAGCCTGCTCCTCGTCCTGATCCTGCACGGGGTGCTGTTCGCGGCGTTGCTGCTGAACGTGAGCCTGATGTCGCCGACCTCGACCCGGGCGGCGGTGGAGATCGCGGTGCAGGAGGATATCGAGGTGATCGACGCGGTCGCGGTGGATGCCGAGACCTTCGATCGTGTCGAGCACCAGCGCGAGGTGGCCGAACAGGAGCAGGTCGCCGAGCAGCTGCGCGCCGAGGAGGAACGCCGCCGTGCCGAGGAGCAGGCCCGGCGCGAGGAGGAACGTCGCCAGGCCGAGGAACAGCGCCGCCGCGAGGAAGCCGAGCGCGCGCGCCAGCAGGCGCTGGAGGAGGCCGAGCAGGCGCGCCGCGAGGCGGAGGAAGAACGCCAACGCGCACGCGAGGAGGCCGAGGCTGAACGCGAGCGCATTCGCCAGGAACGCGAGGCTGCGGAGCAGGCGCGGCGTGAGGCCGAGGAGGCGCGCGAACGCGAGGAAGCCGAGCGGCGGGAGCGCGAGGAGGCGGAGCGCCAGGCGCGGGAAGAGGCGGAGCGGCGCGAACGCGAGGAGGCCGAACGCCGCGAGCGGGAGGAGGCCGAGCGTCGCGCCGAGCAGGAGCGTGAACTGGAAGAGCAGCGCCGGCGCGAGGCGATGGAGCGCGAGCGCGAACGTCTGGCCGAGGCACAGGCGCAACGCGAGGCCGCCGAGCGCCAGGCGCAGCTGGACCGGGAGCTGAACGAATGGCGTGCCCAGGTGCAGTCGGTGGTGCAGCGGCGCTGGCGCCAGCCCTCGGGTCTGGATGCGTCGGACCGTGCCATTGTTCTCGTGCGTGTCAACGAGACCGGGCGTATCATCAATTTCGATATCGAGAGCTGCTCGGGCGGGTCCGCCTTCTGCGAATCGGTCCGCCAGACCATGGACCGTTTGTCCTCGCTGCCGCGTCCGCCCGACGCGGATGCCGTGCGCGGCGGGGTGCGCATCCGTTTCGAGCCCGACTGACCGGCCCGCTCCCAACCGGGCCACGAGGAACACCATGCAACGAATGATTCACGCGATGCTGCTGGGGCTGGCGCTGCTGTGGTCGGCGCAGGCTCACGCGGTGCTGGAAGTGACCGTGACCGAGGGTGTGACCGGGGCCATTCCGGTCGCGGTCGCACCGTTCACCTGGGAGGGTGAGGGCCGCCCGGACGAAGATGTGGGGCGAATCCTGGCCGCGAATCTGACCCGTAGCGGTCTGTTCGACGTTGAGCGCGAGGGGCTGCCGCGGGCCCCCTCGGGCCCGGCCGACTTCATCGCGCAGCCCTGGGCCGACGCCGGCATGGAGTACCTGGTGGTGGGCTCCAAGCGCCCGGACGGGGACAACGTGATCGTGGAGTTCCACGTGTTCGACGTGCTGGCGGAGGAGCGCCTGGGTGGCTGGCGCATCCCGGTGCCGGCGGACATGCTCCGGAGGGGCGCCCACCGCGTATCGGACATCGTTTACGAACAGATCACCGGCGACCCGGGCGCCTTCAGCGCGCGCATCGCGTTCGTCAGTGTCGAGCGCCAGAACGACTCGCGCGAGTTCCGACTGGAGGTGGCCGATTCCGACGGGGCCAATCCGCGCACCCTGTTCCGCTCCGAGGATCCGATCATGTCGCCCGACTGGTCCCCGGATGGCCGCGAGCTGGTCTACGTCTCGTTCGAGAACCGCCGTTCCGAGGTCTTTCGCCAGAATGTGGAGACCGGCGAGCGCTCGCGCATCGCCAGCTTCACCGGGATCAACAGTGCCCCGGCCTGGTCCCCGGACGGTCGCCAACTGGCGCTGAGCCTGTCGCGCGACGGCTCGCCGAATATCTATGTGATGGACCTGGCCTCCGGGGAGCTGCGGCAGCTGACGCGTTCCAGCGCGATCGAGACCGAGCCGGTCTGGTCGCCGGACGGCGAGACGATCTATTTCACCTCCGACCGCGCGGGGGCCCCGCAGATCTACGCCCAGCCAGCCGGCGGCGGGAATGCGCGGCGTCTGACCTTCGAGAGCGGCTACGCGGCCGCCGCCACCATCTCGCCGGACGGGCGGTCGCTGGTGTATGTCCATGGGGGTGACGGCGGATTTCAGCTGGCCCGCCTCGATCTGGATGACCGCCGTGTGACGCGCCTCACGGACGGACGCGATGCAGAGTCGCCAAGCTTTGCCCCCAATGGCAGCATGATCCTGTATGCCATGACCGACGGGGGGCGGGGCGTGCTCGGTTCCGTCAGCCGCGACGGCCAGGTGCACCAGCGTCTGGCCGCCCGCGAAGGCGAGGTGCGCGAGCCGGCCTGGTCACCCCTGAACTGATTTTCGGACCCTTTGACTGTCACCTTCTTTCGAGGAACCAACACCATGAACAACGCGTTTCGTCTGACCCTTGCCGCCGTGGTGATCGCGGCCCTGTCGGCTTGTGCCACTCCGACCCGCGATGCCGAGGATGCCGAGCGTGCCGCCGAGCGCGAACGTGCCGCCGAGCAGGAGCGGGCCGAACGCGAGGCCGCCGAGGCCCGTGGGATCGGTCGCGACCGGGAGTTCGATGCCGCCGCCCTGGACGACCCGGACAGTCCGCTGGCCGAGCGCCTGGTCTACTTCGACTTCGACCGTGACGAGGTGAAGTCCGAATTCATGCCGATGCTGGAGGCCCACGCGGCCTACCTGGCGGAGAACCCCGGCGCGCGCATGCGCCTGGAGGGGCATACGGATGAGCGCGGCACCCGCGAATACAACCTGGCCTTGGGCGAACGCCGTGCGCAGTCCGTGCGGCGGGTGCTGAATCTGAACGGCGCCTCGGATGACCAGCTCGAGGTCATCAGTTATGGTGAGGAGATGCCGGTGGCCTTCCAGCAGAACGAGGAGGCCTGGGCCAAGAACCGCCGGGTCGAGCTCGTCTACGAATCCCGGCGCTGAGTCAGGGTAGGTAAACCCGGGAAGCCAGATGCGATCGATGTTCAGTACGTCTTGCGGAGATGCCCCCTCGGGGGCATTTCTGTTTCGGAACCCGGCGCGCCCGGGGCCGTTCCTGGCGGCCATGCTGGCCGCGGCCTTTGTCCTGACCCCGCTGGCTCTGATGCCGGGGACCGCCGGGGCGCAGGACGACACCGTGTTCGCGACCCAGTCGCAGATCCGCCAGCTGGATCGGCGCCTGGACCGTATCGAACGCGTGCTGGACTCCAGCGCGATGAACGAGCTGCTGCAGGTCTCCGAGTCGCTGAACCGGGACCTGCGCGAACTGCGCGGGGAGGTGGAGACCCTGCGCCACGAGGTGAACCGCCTCAGTACCCGTCAGCGCGACCAGTTCCGCCACCTGGACGAGCGCGTGGCCGCCGTCGAGGGCGGAGGGCCGGCGCCGGATGCGGCCCCGCGCGAGGAGGTGGTCGAGCTGGATCTGCCGGAGGCCGACGAGCAGGCCGCCTATCAGGAGGCCTTTGACGACCTGATGGCCGGCGACTTTGCCACCGCCATGCGCAAGCTGGAGCGGTTCATCGAGGATTACCCCGAGGGGAGCTTTACCGCGAATGCGTGGTACTGGCTGGCGGAGGCGAAGTACGCCAGCGGCGAATTCGAGGCGGCGCTCGAGGACTTCCAGCGCCTGCGCGAGGATTTCCCCGAAAGCGACAAGAGTGGGGATGCCCTGCTGAAGATCGGGTACTCCCACTACGAGCTGGAGGACTTCGATGCGGCCCGCGAGGCCCTGGAGGCAGTGCGTGCCGACTATGGCGGTACGACACTGGACCGCCTGGCCCGCGAACGCCTGCAGCGGATCGATCGCGCCCAATGACCACCGCCCCGTTGCGTGACGCCCGTGGCTCGGGGGTCGTCGACCCGGCGTCGGTGCGGCTGCGGATCAGCGAGATGTTTGTCTCGCTGCAGGGCGAGGCGGCGCAGGTCGGCTGGCCCACAGCCTTCGTGCGCCTGACCGGTTGCCCGCTACGCTGCCGCTGGTGCGACAGCGAATACGCCTTCGAGGGCGGCGAGGCGCTGATGTTGCCGACGGTCCTCGACTGGGTCGGGCGCACCGGGGTGCGGCATGTCTGCGTGACCGGTGGTGAACCCCTGGCCCAGCCGGGCTGCCTGCCGCTACTGGAGGCACTATGCGACGCCGGGTTCACGGTGTCGCTGGAGACCAGCGGGGCGATGGACATCGCCGGTGTCGACCCCCGGGTCGCCATCGTGATGGACTGGAAGGCGCCGGGCTCGAAGGAGGCCGAACGCAACCTCCCCGATAACATTCCGCGGCTGAAGGCCGGGGACCAGCTGAAGTTCGTGCTGGCCGGGCGCACAGACTTTGACTGGGCCCGGGCCGAGCTCGAGCGCCTGGGGCTGGACCCGGAGGTCGAGGTCCTGTTCTCGCCCGTGTTCGGCGAACTGGAGCCGCGGACCCTGGCTGACTGGATCGTGGCCGAACGTGTGCCGGTACGCTTCCAGGTTCAGCTGCACAAGCTCCTCTGGGGCGATCAGCCGGGCCGCTGATATGAACGAACGCGCGGAACAGGCCGTGGTGCTGCTCTCGGGCGGGCTCGACTCGGCGACCTGCCTGGCCATGGCGCGCGCCGAAGGCCTGGAGTGCCATGCCCTGTCCATTGACTATGGACAGCGCCACCGGACCGAGCTGGAGGCTGCGCGGCGGGTCGCCGCGGACCAGGGCGTGACCGACCACCGCGTGGTGGCGGTGGACCTGAGCGCCATCGGTGGCTCGGCGCTGACAGACACGGCGATCGACGTACCGACCGCGCCGACCGAGGGCATCCCGGTGACCTACGTGCCGGCGCGCAACACGGTGTTTCTGGCCCTGGCCCTGGGGCTGGCCGAGACCCTGGACGCGCGGCTGCTCTACGTCGGCGCCAATGCGGTGGACTATTCCGGTTATCCGGATTGCCGTCCGGCCTTCATCGACGCGTTCCGCGACCTGGCCCGGGTGGCCACCCGCAGCGGGGTCGAGGGCACGCCCTGGGAGGTGCGGGCGCCGCTGATGCACCTGTCCAAGGCCGAGATCATCCGGGCGGGCAGCGAGCTCGGGGTGGACTACCGCCACACGGTCAGCTGCTATCAGGCCGATGCCGAGGGGCGCGCCTGCGGCCGCTGCGACAGTTGCCGCATCCGGCGCGAGGGCTTTGCTGCGGCCGGCGTGCCGGACCCGACCCGCTATATCCCCGCGTGATGCCCGCCGGCAGCCCGCCGGCTGCATGTTCGTTCCCGCAGGAATGAAAACGGGCTCGATCTCGTCTAGCGTCCGATGTATGCTGCGCACCCCGTGGGTGCAGGCCTGCCCTGAAATCTTTCGTCGAGAGGATACGTGATGGAATTCTCCAGTTTTTCAACTGCCGCGATGGCGTTCCTCGGTGGGGCGTTCATCCTCGCCTTCATCATGGGGGCCGTGGCGAACAAGACCAACTTCTGCACCATGGGCGCCGTCTCCGACTGGGTGAACATGGGTGATACCGGGCGTATGCGCTCCTGGCTGCTAGCGATCGCCGTGGCCATGCTGGGCGTGGCCATCCTCGAGTTCTTCGGGGTGCTGAGCGCCGACGGTTCCTTCCCGAACTACCGCATGAGCGAGTTCCAGTGGGTCGAGCATGCCCTGGGCGGCTTCCTGTTCGGGATCGGCATGACCTACGCCTCCGGCTGCGGGAACAAGACCCTGGTGCGCGTCGGTGGCGGCAACATCAAGTCGCTGATGGTGCTGATCGTGATCGCGATCATCGCCTACTACATGGTGCGCCCGCTGCCGGGTACTTCCGATACCCTCTATTCCCTGCTGTTCATGGACTGGACCACCGCGCTGGCCATCTCCACCCCGGCGGGCCAGGACCTGGGTACCCTGGTGGCCGGCGAAGAGAACGGCCTGACCGCCCGCCTGGTGCTGGGCGCGGTGATCGGCGTGCTGCTGCTGGCCCTGATCTTCAAGGCCGCGGACTTCCGCAAGAGCTTTGACAACATCCTGGGCGGTCTGGTGATCGGCCTGATGGTGCTCGGCGCCTGGTGGCTGACCAGCAACATCCAGATCGACGATGGCATGGACACCTATACCCCGCAGGCCTACGTGGCCGATTGGGACTTCGTGGCCGATGCAGACGCGGGTGAGCGCCCGTCCGAGAGTGCCCCGTGGGCCAACCAGTCGTTCACCTTCATCAATCCGATGGGCCAGAGCCTGCGTTACGTGTCGAGCGGGTTTGACAACACCGTGCTGTACTTCGGCGTGATGGCGCTGGCCGGCGTGATCCTCGGCTCCTTCTTCTGGGCCCTGGTTACCCGTGCGTTCCGCTTCGAGTGGTTCGCCTCGGTGCGCGACTTCGTGAACCACTTCATCGGCGCGATCCTGATGGGCTTCGGTGGCGTGCTGGCGATGGGCTGCACCATCGGCCAGGGCATCACCGGGATCTCCACGCTCGCGCTGGGCGGCTTCCTGACCTTCATCATGATCGTCTTCGGGGCCGCGCTGACCATGAAGATCCAGTACTACAAGATGGTCTACGAAGACGAGGCCTCCTTCGGCAAGGCGCTGATCACCTCGCTGGTGGACATGAAGCTGCTGCCGGGTGGCATGCGCAAGCTGGAAGCCATCTGATGGCGTAGCGGCGGTGGCGCCTTGCGTTTTCCCCGCCGCGCCGTAAACTACGCGGCACTGGAGGCCCGGTGATCCCGGGCCTTCGGTTTTGCAGCTCGGCCAGGGCGACCCGCGGGGTCGCCGCCGGCCAAACCGAAAAGGGTCGTTAGCTCAGTTGGTAGAGCAGTTGGCTTTTAACCAATTGGTCGTAGGTTCGAATCCTACACGACCCACCATTTTCTCCGGTCCCCGCGCCGGCACAAGGGCCCGTTCATACGGGCCCTTTGTGTTTGCGGGCGGGGAACACGCTAGAATGCGCGGCTAACGCGCGAACACAACAAGAGTTTTCTGCAAGATCGCGAAAGTGGCGGAACTGGTAGACGCGCTGGGTTTAGGTCCCAGTGGGGTAAAACCCGTGAGAGTTCGAGTCTCTCCTTTCGCACCACAGTCCGCATTTCCCAACGCCATGAAGGTTACCGCTGCGATCGGCAGGGATGACCGATATCCGAACTATGACGAGGCCCTCCATGCAAGTTTCTGTTGAAGCCACCGGCAACCTGGAACGCAAGATGACCATCCAGGTCCCCTCCGAGCGGGTCGACACCGAGGTCGACAACCGGCTGAAGTCCCTGGCCAAGCGGGTCAAGCTGGACGGGTTTCGCCCGGGCAAGGTCCCGCTGAAGGTGGTGCGCCAGCGCTATGGCACCGGCGTCTACCAGGAGGTGCTGAGCGAGGTCCTGCAGGAGAGCTACCGCGAGGCGGTGCAGCAGGAGGGCCTGGAACCGGCCGGTAACCCGAGCATCGAGCCGACCAGCCTGGAGGGCGGCGACGCCATCGAGTTCACCGCCAGCTTCCAGGTGTTCCCGGAGGTGCAGGTGGCCGACTTCGCCGACGTCGAGATCGAGCGGCCGAAGGCCGAGGTGGCGGACGAGGACATCGACCGCGTAATTGACTCGCTGCGCGAGCAGAACAAGGCGTGGGCCGAGGTCAAGCGCAAGGCGAAGAAGGGCGACCGTGTCACCCTGGACTTCGTCGGCACCCTGAACGGCGAGGAGTTCGAGGGCGGCAAGGCCGAGGACTTCCAGGTCGAGGTCGGCGCCGGGCGCCTGATCGAGAGCTTCGAGAAGCAGCTCAAGGGCGTGAAGGCCGGCGAGGAGCCGACCATCGACGTCACCTTCCCCGAGGATTACCCGGCGGAGAATCTGAAGGGCCAGACCGCGCAGTTCGCCCTGACCATCAAGCAGGTCGAGGGGCCCAAGCTGCCGGAGGTCGACGAAGAGTTCGCGAAGAAATTCGGCATCGAGGACGGCTCGGTGGAGAAACTTCGCGCTGATGTGCGGTCCAATATGGAGCGGGAACTGCGTCAGGCCCTGAAGGGCCGGGTGAAGCAGCAAGTCCTGGAGGCCGTGGTCGACAAGCACGACTTCGACCTGCCGGACGCCCTGGTGAAGTCGGAGATCAACCGTCTGCGCGAGGAAGCCGAGAAGCGCTTCGGGGGTGCCGAGCAGACCCAGCCGCTGCCGGACAGCCTGTTCGAGGACGAGGCGAAGCGCCGCGTCCGCCTGGGGCTGGCCCTGCGTGCGATCATCGACCAGAAGGGCTTCGAGGTGGACGCCGAGCGCGTCGAGCGCGATCTCGAGGAGATGGCCGCGACCTACGAGGACCCGGAAGAGGTGAAGAACTACTACCGCTCCAATCCCCAGGCCAAGAGCAACCTGGAGTCGCTGGTGCTGGAAGACCAGGTGGTCGACTGGGTGGTCGAGCAGGCCAAGGTCACCGAGAAGGAAACCAGCTTCCAGGACGTCATGAATCCGAACAAGGAGTCGACTGAATGAGCCACGACATGGCCGACCAGGGTGCGCAGCATGCCCAGGGCCTGAACCTGGTCCCGATGGTGGTCGAACAGACCGCCCGCGGCGAGCGCGCCTACGACATCTATTCCCGTCTGCTGAAGGACCGGGTCATCTTCTGTGTGGGTCCGGTCGAGGACTACATGGCCAACGTGATCGTGGCTCAGCTGCTGTTCCTCGAGTCGGAGAACCCGGACAAGGAGATCAGCCTGTACATCAACTCCCCGGGGGGCGCGGTCACCGCCGGCATGGCGATCTACGACACCATGCAGTTCATCAAGCCCGAGGTCAGCACGCTGTGCGTGGGCCAGGCCGCGAGCATGGGCGCTGTTCTGCTGGCGGGCGGGGCCCCCGGCAAGCGCCATACGCTGCCGCACTCGCGGGTGATGATCCACCAGCCGCTGGGCGGCTTTCAGGGTCAGGCGTCGGATATCGATATCCATGCCCGCGAGATCCTGAAGATCCGTGACGAGCTGAACCGCGTACTGGCCCACCACACCGGCCAGCCGATCGAGAAGATCGAGCAGGACACCGATCGCGACCGCTTCATGACCGCGACCGACGCCAAGGAATACGGCCTGGTCGACCACGTCCTGACCCACCGCAACTCCGCGGACGACTGATCCCCTCGTCCGCGCCGATCGCAACCGCGCCCCGGAGACCGGCTCCGGGGCGGGGCCTCAATACCGGACTTCTGCTTGGCCCGTTTGCAACTCACAGGCAAACGGGGCATGTTTTGAAGAACACTGAAATCGCAACCGAGGCAAACGGATGAGCGACGAAACCACCCCCTCCGCCGACGGCAAGCTCCTGTACTGTTCTTTCTGCGGAAAGAGTCAGCACGAGGTGCGCAAGCTGATCGCCGGGCCATCCGTATTTATCTGCGACGAGTGCGTCGAGCTGTGCAATGACATCATCCGCGAGGAGATGCAGGAGGCCGGCCACACCGAGCGGGATTCCCTCCCGACCCCGCACGAGATCCGCGCGATCCTGGACGATTACGTGATCGGCCAGAACTCCGCGAAGAAGATCCTCTCGGTCGCGGTGTACAACCACTACAAGCGTCTGCAGGCCAAGGCCGGCAAGGACGATGTCGAGCTGTCCAAGTCGAACATCATGCTGATCGGCCCGACCGGCTCCGGCAAGACGCTGCTGGCCGAGACGCTGGCGCGAGTACTGAACGTCCCGTTCACCATCGCCGACGCGACCACGCTGACCGAGGCCGGTTACGTGGGCGAGGATGTCGAGAACATCATCCAGAAGCTGCTGCAGAAGTGCGACTACGATGTGGAGAAGGCCGAGAACGGCATCGTCTACATCGACGAGATCGACAAGGTCTCGCGCAAGTCGGACAACCCCTCCATCACCCGTGACGTCTCGGGCGAGGGTGTGCAGCAGGCGTTGCTGAAGCTGATCGAGGGCACCACCGCCTCGGTCCCCCCGCAGGGCGGACGCAAGCATCCGCAGCAGGAGTTCCTGCAGGTCGATACCAGCAACATCCTGTTCATCTGCGGCGGGGCCTTCTCCGGGCTGGAGAAGGTCATCCAGCAGCGCGCCGAGAAGGGCGGCATCGGCTTTGGCGCCGAGCTGCGTACCACCGAGGCGGCCAAGTCCGGTGGCCAGTGGCTCAAGCAGCTGGAGGCCGACGACTTGGTGCGCTATGGGCTGATCCCCGAGTTCGTGGGGCGCCTGCCGGTGCAGGCGACCCTGGACGAGCTGGACGAGGACGCGCTGATCACCATCCTGACCCAGCCGAAGAACGCCCTGGTCAAGCAGTATGCCCGCCTGTTCGAGATGGAAGGGGTGGAACTGGAGTTCCGCGACGACGCCCTGTCCGCGATCGCCCACAAGGCGATGGAGCGCAAGACCGGGGCGCGCGGCCTGCGCACCATCATGGAGAACATCCTGCTCGACACCATGTACGAGCTGCCGTCCATGGAAGGCGTCAGCAAGGTGGTGATCGACGAGGCGGTGATCCGCGGCGATGCCGAGCCGTATCTGGTGTACGAGAACGACTCGTTCGCCAAGAAGCAGGCGGCCGCGGATTCCTGAGCGGAAGTGTTGCGGCGTCCTTGAAATGGGCGCCGCCGCCCCCACTTCCTTCTGTACATTCGTCCAGCCCTGAGGGGGCAACATGACCGATACCCACTCCTCCCAGAACGAGGTGGACTCCCCCGTCAAGCGCGTCGCGGTGCTGCCGCTTCGCGATGTCGTGGTCTATCCGCACATGGTCATCCCGCTGTTCGTGGGTCGCGAGAAGTCGATCCGCGCGCTGGATTCGGCCATGGCCGAGAACAAGCAGGTCCTGCTGGTCGCCCAGAAGAGCGCCGAGGTCGACGAACCCGAAGCCGGCGATCTGCACGATATCGGTACCCTGGGCAACATCCTGCAACTGCTGCGCCTGCCCGACGGCACCATCAAGGTGCTGGTGGAGGGAGCCCAGCGCGCCCGCGTGATGGATGTTTCCACCACCGGTGATGCCGAGAAGGAGGAGGACTACTTCGTCTCCGACATCCGCCTGATCGACGAGGAATACGACACCGAGGACAAGGAACTCGAGGTCCTCGGGCGGTCCGCGCTGAACCAGTTCGAGCAGTACATCAAGCTGAACAAGAAGGTCCCGCCGGAGATCCTGACTTCGCTGGCCGGGATCGACGACACCTCGCGCCTGGCCGATACCATCGCCGCGCACATGTCCCTGAAGCTCGAGGAGAAGCAGCAGGTCCTCGAGATCGCCAATGTGCGCGAACGCCTGGAGCACCTGGTCGCCAAGATCGAGGGCGAGATGGACGTGCTGCAGATCGAGAAGAAGATCCGCGGCCGCGTGAAGCAGCAGATGGAGAAGTCCCAGCGCGAGTACTACCTGAATGAGCAGATGAAGGCCATTCAGAAGGAGCTGGGCGACCTCGAGGACGCGCCGAACGAACAGGAAGACCTGGCCGAGAAGATCGAGAAGGCCGGGATGCCGGAGGAGGCCAAGAAGAAGGCCACCGCCGAGCTGAACAAGCTGAAGATGATGTCGCCGATGTCGGCCGAGGCCACCGTCGTGCGCAGCTACATCGACTGGCTGGTCAATGTCCCGTGGAAGAAGAAGACCCGGGTCAGCAAGGATCTGGCGCGTGCCGAGAAGATCCTCAACGAGGACCACTACGGCCTGGAAGAGGTCAAGGAACGCATCCTCGAGTACCTCGCCGTGCAGTCGCGAGTGCGCAAGCTGAAGGGCCCGATCCTGTGCCTGGTGGGCCCGCCCGGCGTCGGCAAGACCTCGCTGGGCCAGTCCATCGCCCGTGCGACCAACCGCAAGTTCATGCGCATGGCGCTGGGCGGGGTGCGTGACGAGGCCGAGATCCGCGGCCACCGTCGCACCTACATCGGCTCGCTGCCGGGCAAGATCATCCAGAACCTGGCCAAGGTCGGGGTGCGCAACCCGCTGTTCCTGCTCGACGAGATCGACAAGATGGCGATGGATTTCCGCGGCGACCCCGCCTCGGCCATGCTCGAGGTGCTGGATCCGGAGCAGAACCACACCTTCAGCGACCACTATCTGGAGGTCGATTTCGACCTGTCCGACGTGATGTTCGTGGCCACGGCCAACAGCATGCACATCCCCGGGCCGCTGCTGGATCGCATGGAAGTCATCCGGCTGTCCGGCTACACCGAGGACGAGAAGGTCAACATCGCCCACAACTACCTGCTCGACAAGCAGATCAAGGCCAATGGCCTGAAGCCGGCCGAGATCCAGATCTCCGATGCGGCGGTGCGCGACATCGTGCGCTATTACACCCGGGAGGCCGGTGTGCGCTCGCTGGAGCGCGAGATCGCCAAGGTCTGCCGCAAGGTGGCCAAGCAGCGCCTGCTGGCCAGCGAGAAGGAGCGTGCGCGGACCACATCGGTGACCCCGAAGACGCTGGAGAAGTACCTGGGCGTGCGCCGTTTCCGCTTCGGCCTGGCCGAGGAGAACGATCAGATCGGTCAGGTGACCGGTCTGGCCTGGACCGAGGTCGGGGGCGAGCTGCTGACTATCGAGGCCAGCGTGGTCCCGGGCAAGGGCAAGACCCAGCAGACCGGGAAGCTCGGCGACGTGATGCAGGAATCCATCCACGCGGCGCTGACCGTGGTGCGCTCGCGTGCCGAGGCCCTGGGGCTGGAGGAAAACTTCCACGAGAAGAAGGACCTGCATATCCACGTGCCGGAGGGTGCGACGCCCAAGGACGGACCATCTGCCGGTATCGGCATGTGCACCGCGATCGTCTCGGCACTGACCGGGATCCCGGTGCGAGCGGATGTGGCGATGACCGGGGAGATCACCCTGCGCGGCCAGGTCCTCCCGATCGGCGGGTTGAAGGAGAAGCTGCTGGCCGCCCATCGCGGCGGGATCCGCACGGTCCTGATCCCCGAAGAAAACGAGAAGGATCTGGTCGACATCCCGAAGAACATCAAGCAGAAGCTCGATATTCGCCCGGTGCGCTGGATCGACGAGGTGCTGGAGGTGGCGCTGACGCATATGCCGGAGGGCAAGGCGGGCGAAACCCCGGAGAAGGTCGAAGAAGTCGTCAAACCGGCCAAGGAATCCGGCCGTCGCCGGGTTCGGCACCACTAAGCGTCTGTAAACGGACGGAAACCGCGGGGGCCCGCAGACCGGGGCTCCGCGGTTTTTTGTGCACGGGATCACACCCGTGCGGGGGCGATCAGGAGATCGCGTTTGACTCGTTTTCCGGGGGCTTGCTATAACCCCATCCGCATCACCTGATTTCTCGCCGAGGGCAGTTGCGGGGCCATGGAGAAAAGGCCTCCGGCTGGTGTAAGCTAGGCCCAGTCCGGCAGAAAGCCTGAGTCACCACTGAGATAAGGAAGCGCTTCATGAATAAATCCGAACTGATCGACGCGATCGCGGCGGAAGCCGATGTCCCCAAGGCCCAGGCCGGCCGGATCGTGGATGCCATGGTAAGTGTTGTTGGCGACACCCTCGCCAAGGGTGACCAGGTCTCCCTTGTTGGCTTCGGTACCTTCCTGGTGCGCGAGCGTGAGGCCCGCACCGGTCGTAACCCTCGTACCGGTCAGACCATCCAGATCGCCGCTTCGAAAACGCCTTCGTTCAAGGCTGGTAAAGCGCTCAAGGATCGAGTAAACTAGCGCGCTTTATCGGGTGCTTAGCTCAGTTGGTAGAGCGTCGCCCTTACAAGGCGAATGTCGGCGGTTCGAACCCGTCAGCACCCACCAAGTGCAACCCTGACCCTGGTTGCACTGCAAGAATACGGAGCGGTAGTTCAGCTGGTTAGAATACCGGCCTGTCACGCCGGGGGTCGCGGGTTCGAGTCCCGTCCGCTCCGCCATCTCCGAGAAAGGCGCCCTTGTGGCGCCTTTTTCTTTTCTTGGCTATTGCGATCCAGGAGAAAAGAAGGTCAAGGGCGTTTGCACCACAGAGGACACGAAGGACACGGAGCAGGGCAAGGAATTCGGGGCCGCGGCAACACGCGGCGTTCCCCCCCCTGACACAACTTCATTCTTCCAATCCTACGATGCTCTGTCCTTCCCGCGGATCGCTATCGACTTTCTCCGTGCCCTTCGTGTCCTCTGTGGTGCAAACGCCTCTGACCTGGCCCTTCTTCGTGCCTTCGTGCGCTTCGTGGTGGATAACCCAGGCGCAGACGCGCGCGGGCGCGCCTGCTACCATCGGCGGTCGATTCCCGATTTCCTCTCCACGGCGGAGTGAGCAGAGACCATCATGTTGCAAGCGATTCGTGACCGGGCGAGCGGCTGGCTCGCCTATGTGATCATCGGCCTGATCACCATCCCCTTTGCCCTGTGGGGCCTGGGCGAGTATTTCGGCGGGGCCGGCCCGCTGGTGGCGGCCGAGGTGAACGGCACGGATATCGCGGTGCGCGACGTGCATCAGGAAGCGCGCGCCCAGCGCGACGAAATGGCGCGCATGTTCGGCGGCGAGATCCCCGAGGACGTGCTCGACGAGCAGGGTATCCGTCTGCAGGCCCTGGAGACGCTGATCCGGCAAGAGCTGTTGCGCCAGGCGGCGGACTCCGCGGGCTTCAAGGCCGCCGGAGACAGCGTGCTGCGCGAGATCCGCGGTATGCCGGTGTTTCAGGAAGAGGGCCGCTTCAGCCGCGAACGCTACAGCCAGCTGCTGAACGCCCAGAGGATCAGTCCCGCGGACTTCGAACAGGACATCGCGCGCAGCATTGTGCTGTCGCAGATCCAGCGGGGGATCCAGGCGACCGGCGTGGTACCGGAAAGCCTGGTGGAAGACTACAGTCGTCTGCGCAACCAGACCCGCGTGGCCAGCTGGCGGGTCTTCTCCGCGGACGAGTTCGACCGTCCGGACGTGGTGGACGAGGACGCCATCCAGGCGTACTACGAAGCCAATCCCGATGAGTTCACCACCACCGAGCGCGTACGGGTGAGTTATCTCCGGCTGGATCCGGAGGGCCTGGAGGCCGGGGTCGAGGTCACCGAGGACCAGGTGCGCGAGCACTACCGGGTGAACCGCAGCCGCTACGAGCAGCCGGAGCTGCGCGAGGTGCGCCAGATCCGTATTCAGGACACGGGCGAGGAGGGCGAGGCCCGCATCCGCGAGCTGCGCGAGCGGCTGGAGGCCGGCGAGGACTTTGCCGAGCTGGCCGAGGAATACTCGGAGGACAGCCTGACCGCCGACCGTGGCGGGCGAATGGGCGAGATCGCCCGGGGGGACCTGGGCTCGACGCTGGAGACCGTGATCTTCACCCTGCCGAAGGATCTGATCAGCCAGCCGGTGCGCACCGAGCGAGGCTGGTTCATCCTGGAGGTGACCGCGATCCAGGAGGCCCAGCCGCAGCCGTTCGAGGAGGTCCGCGACGAGGTCGAGCAGGATCTGCGCGATCGCACGGCGGAGCAGATGCAGATTGACGCCCTGGACGACATGATGGCGCTGGGGATCGAGTTCCCCGACAGCCTGGAGCCGGCGGCCGATGCGACCGGGCTGGAGATCCAGACCAGCGACTGGTTCTCGCGGGGCTCCGGGGACGGCATTGCGCGGCACCGCTCCATTCGCAACGCGGCGTTTGATCCGCGGGTGCTGGAAGACGGCCACAACAGCGAGGCGATCGACCTGCAGGACGGCTCCACCGTGATCCTGCGGATCGACGAACACCAGCCGTCCGAGCTGCGCCCGCTGGCGGAGGTGGAAGACACGATTCGCGAGCGCCTGCAGCGTCAGGCGGCGGCCGATGCTGCCCGTGAAGCCGGCGAGGCCCTGATCGAGCGCCTGACCGCGGCGGAGGACTGGGCCTCAGAGGCGGACGAGAACGGGGCCTGGAGTCGCTCGGTCGAGGTCACCCGCGAGCGCGCCGCGGAACTGCCCACCGGCTTGCAGGACCACCTGTTCCGCCTGCCGGCCCCGGGCGAGGGCGCGGTGGAGATCGCCGGTGCCCGGATCGGCGACGGCGACTTTGCCGTGACCGTGCTGGAAGAGGTGCGTA
This sequence comes from Thioalkalivibrio sp. ALE22, assembly GCF_000381445.1. Taxonomy (NCBI): domain Bacteria; kingdom Pseudomonadati; phylum Pseudomonadota; class Gammaproteobacteria; order Chromatiales; family Ectothiorhodospiraceae; genus Thioalkalivibrio; species Thioalkalivibrio sp. ALE22. The sequence continues at coordinate 205,153 of NZ_KB906502.1, read as the reverse complement.
TGGGCGAGGACGCCGCCGATGCCGCTGCACGCCAGCAGGCGCGTGACCAGATCGGTAATGCCTATGGCAGCGCCGAATTCCGGGCCTACCTCGCCTGGCTGGAAGAACAGGCCGACATCAAGCGCTTCCCCGACGCCCTCGACTAGGGCTCGACCAGGGACCTAGGGGATGCGCGCGGTGTATCCGGTCCCATAAAAAAGGCCCGGCGCCGCGCAAGCGGGCCGGGCCTTTTACGTGCAACCCGGGAAGGTCCCGGTTGCGGACCGTCGACGCTACTTGTTGTCGAGGCCGATCTCGGCCGCGCCCAGGCCCACCGTGTTGTAGCCGGAGTCGACATACATGATCTCGCCGGTGATGCCGGAGGCGAGATCGGAGCAGAGGAAGGCGCCGGCGTTTCCGACCTGTTCGGTGGTCACGTTGCGCCGCAGCGGGGCATTGGCCTCGACGTGGTCGAGGATGCGCTTGAACTCGCCGATCCCGGAGGCCGCGAGGGTGCGGATCGGGCCGGCGGAGATCGCGTTCACCCGGGTGCTCTCCGGCCCCAGCGTATAGGCCAGGTAACGGACGTTCGCCTCCAGGCTCGCCTTGGCCAGACCCATCACGTTGTAGTTGGGCATCGAGCGTTCGGCGCCCAGATAGCTGAGGGTAAGGATGGAGGCGTCGCGATCCTTCATCATCGCGCGGCCGGCCTTGGCAAAGGCCGCGAGGCTGTAGGAGCTGACGTCGTGCGCGATGCGGAAGCCGTCGCGGGTCATGTTGTCGAGGAAGTCGCCTTCCAGTTGCTCCTTGGGTGCGAAGGCCACCGAGTGCACCAGGATGTCGACGCCGTCCCAGTAATTGTCCAGGTGCTCGAAGACCTGTTCGATCTCGCGGTCATCCTCGACGTTGCAGGGCACCAGGATGTCGGAGTCGAAGTCCGCGACCAGTTTCTCGACGCGATCGCGCAGGCGTTCGTTCTGGTAGGTGAAGGCGAGCTCGGCGCCCTCGCGATGCATGGCCGCGGCAATGCCGTAGGCGATGGAACGGTTGCTGGCAACGCCGACGATCAGTGCGCGCTTGCCCTTCAGAAAACCCATGTGACACTCCTTGGTTCGGATCCGTGCGGACGTACCCGGGCGGGCCGTCTCGACGGCGCCCGCCCGGCTGCGGAACCGGGGACGGGCGCGACTGTCTCCGGGATCATACCGATGTGGTGCTGGTGCGGCCAGCACCCGATGAGCCGAAGCAGGTGGCTTGCTATAGTGCCAGCACCCGCGGTCCCCGCGACCGCTCGCCCGTCATGCCGAAAACAGTGTGGCGGGCGGCCAGCGCAACAACCCGGAGGTCTTGTGAGTCGTCATTTCGGTTGGATCGTGACCCTGATCGTGCTGGGCATCCTGTTGCTGCTGGTGATGGTCCAGATCGACCGCCAGTGGCAGCGCATGGCCTCCATGCAGAACACCATGAGCGAGCAGGCTCGGGACCTGCGGGCGCTGCGGCGCAGCCTGCAGGGGCTGGAGTCGGACCTGGCCTCGGGACGTTTCGCCGGCATGGAGGCCGAGCAGGCCCCGCGGGCGGACGCGGTCCCGTCGGCCTTCCGCCGCGCGGCACGGGCCGCGGAGCAGGAGGACTACGCCGAGGGTGACTGGCTGGTGCAGGCCTTTGGCACCGGGCTCGCGACCATTACGCCGTATGTGTCCTCGGATGCCTATGCCTCCGAGGTGCAGAACTATGTGCTGGAGTCGCTGGTGGTTCGCGATCCGGACACCCTGGAATGGCAGGGTCTGCTGGCCGAGTCCTGGGAATTCGACGACAGCGGGACGGAGCTGACCTTCCGCCTGCGTTCGGGGCCGCAGTTTTCCGATGGCGAGCCACTGACCGCGGAGGACGTCGAGTTCACCTTCGATTTCCTGATGACCGATGCTATCGCGGTGCCGCGGTCGCGCGCGTTCCTGGAGAAGGTCGAGGCCGTGGAGGCCGTGGACGAACGCACGGTACGGTTCGTGTTCGAGGAACCGTTCTTCGATGCGATGCGGGTGGCCGGGGGGCTCGATGTGCTGCCGAAGCATTTCTACGAGCGCTACCTGGAGGATCCCGAGACCTTCAACGAGTCGCGCGGCATCCTGCTCGGTTCCGGCCCCTACCGGCTGGAGGACCCGACCGGCTGGACGCCGGACGCCGGGCGCATCGAGCTGGAGCGCAACCCGCGCTACTGGGGCCCGATCGAGCCGCCATTGGATCGCCTGGTCTGGCGCGTAATCCAGAACGACAGCGCGCGCCTGACCACCTTCCGCAACCGGGATATCGATGTCTACGGCGCGCGGCCGCGTGAATACGCCCGGCTACGCGACGACGAGGCGCTGCGCGAACGCGCGGACACCCACGAGTACATGAGCCCGACGGCGGGCTATTCCTATATCGCCTGGAATCAGCAGCGCAACGGCGAGCCAACGCGCTTCGCCGATCCGCGGGTGCGCAAGGCGATGAGCTACCTGACGGACGTCGACCGGCTGATCGAGGAGGTCATGCTGGGGTATGCCGAGCGGGCGATCTCGCCGTTCTCGCCGCGCAGCGATCAGCACAAGCCGGATCTCGAACCGATCCCCTTTGATGTCGAGCGGGCCCTGGAGCTGCTCGCCGAGGCCGGCTACCGCGAGCGTAACCGGGATGGCGTGCTGGTGAACGAGGACGGCGAGCCGTTCTCCTTCGAGCTGGCGTATTTCCAGGACAATGAGGACACCCGCCGCATCGCTCTGTTCCTGCGCGATCTCTATGCGCGTGCCGGAGTGGAGATGCGGCCCCAGCCGACCGAGTGGTCGGTGATGCTGGAAAAGCTCAGTCGCCAGGACTTCGACGCCATCACGCTGGGCTGGACCAGTGGCGTCGAGGTGGATATCTACCAGATGTTCCACTCCAGCCAGACCGTTTCCGGCGGCGACAACTTTATCCACTACCAGAACCCCGAGCTGGACGCGATCATCGAGGCGGCCCGCGGCGAGGTGGACGAGCCGGCGCGCATGGAGCTGTGGCGCGAGGCCGAGCGCATCCTGCACGAGGACCAGCCCTACACCTTCCTGATGCGGCGCCAGACGCTGGCCTTCATCGATCGGCGCATCCAGAACCTGGAACAGACCGCGCTGGGGCTTAACCTCGGGGCGGTGCCGCTGGAGATCTACGTGCCCTTCGAACTCCAGCGCTACGGACAGTAGTCGCCTATGGGCCACGTAGTGGAATCGATTGGCAGGCGTCGCGCAGGATGCTGACCTATATCCTGCGCCGCATGATCCTGATGGTGCCGACCCTGTTCGGCATCACCGTGGTCGTGTTCGCGGTGATGGCGGCGGCGCCCGGGGGCATCAGCGCCCTGACCCTGGTGGAGGGGCAGGGCCTGGAGCCGCAGGCGCAGAAGGCGATGGAGGAGTACTACAACCGCCTCTACGGCCTGGATCAACCGGCGCCGGTGCAGTTCGGGCGCTGGCTCAACAACATCTCGCCGATCGGTTTCGCCCAGGACGCGGACGGTTCACTGACCGGATGGCCGCACTTCAAGGCGCCCAACCTGGGGACCAGTTTTCGCTACGGCCGCCCGGTGGTCGACCTGATCGCGGAGCGGTTGCCAATTACGCTGCTGCTGAACGTGCTGTCGATCCCGCTGATCTACATCGTCGCGGTGGCCGTGGGGGTGCGAGCGGCCACCCAGCACGGCCAGGCCTTCGACTCGCAATCCGGCGTGGTGTTGCTGGCGCTGTGGTCGGTGCCGACCATGCTGGCGGGCGTGCTGCTGATCGGCTTCTTCGCCTCCGACCAGTTCTGGCAGTGGTTTCCCACCGGGGGCATCAGCCAGCGCGCGGCACTGGACATGACCTTCCTGCCGACGGTGGAGGTGGTGTGGGCCCTGCCGCTGCTGCTGGTCCTGCCGTTTCTGGGCGCGGCCCTGGGGATCTACCTGGCGCGAACCCTGCCGGCGCGGATCCGTGGCGGGCTGGGGGCCGTGCTCGGGGCCCTGTGTGGCTGGCTGATGTTCCGCGACCTGGCCGTTGCCGGGATGGTCAGTACCGGGGTCGCCATGGGGGTCGGCGCCGCGGTCGGCTGGCTGATGGCGCACAGTGACTGGGGGGTGCTGCGCGGCTTCTATCTGGGGACGCTGGGGCTGGGCATGGGGCTTGCGCTAGCCCTCGGACTGGCGCCGGGCAGCATGGTGCCCGGCTTCCTGCTGGATCGGGCCTGGCATCTGGTGCTGCCGGTGCTGTGTCTGTCCTACGGCGGGCTGGCGTTCCTGGCCAAGCTGTCGCGCTCGGCGGTGCTGGAGAACCTGACCTCGGACTATGCGCGCACCGCGCGGGCCAAGGGGGTCGCCGAGCACGACGTGCTGTGGCGCCACGTGTTCCGCAACTCCCTGCTGCCGCTGATCACCGTGTCCGCCACCCTGCTGCCCTCGCTGCTGGCCGGGTCGGTGATCGTGGAGGCCATCTTCTCCATTGACGGCATGGGCAAGCTGGCGGTGGAGGCCGTGCAGACGCGCGACCGCGAACTGGTGCTGTCGATCACCCTGATCTCCGGGGTGCTGACCCTGGTCGGCTACCTGCTGGCGGACCTCGCCTACGCCATCGTCGATCCGCGGGTGAACTATGACTGAGCCGAGCCGCCATCCGGAAACCGGGGGTCGCCGCAGCCGCTCCTGGGCGCGGCGCGTGGTGGGCGAGGTCCTGCTGCGCTGGGGCGCGCGCCTCGGGATTGGCTGGATCGCGCTGTTGACTCTGGTGGCGATCCTCGCGCCGGTGCTGGCGACCTCCCATCCGCTGCTGGTGCAGACCACCGACGGCGAGTGGGCGATGCCCTTCCTGCGCTATCTGACGGCAGCCGACGTGACGCTGTTCGGTCTGCTGGTGCTGGCGCTGGTCTTCTGGCGCCTGCCCGGGCGGCCCTGGCGACGCTTCGGGCTGTGGGCCGCGCTGGGCGCGGTGCTGGCCGCGGTGGCCTGGCAGACGGTCTCGCCGCCGTCGCTGGTGATCCACGATCAGTACCGCGAGGCCGAGCGCATGGGCGAATACCAGACGGTGATTCGCGCCCCGATCCCGTATTCGCCGCGCGACTACCTGCGCGACTATGCCGATACCGGCCTGGAGGCCCCGCGCGAGGCGCCGGATCGGGTGCACTGGTTCGGCACTGACGACACCGGTGCGGATGTCCTCTCGCGCATGATCCACGCCTCGCGCATCGCGCTGTCCATCGGCTTCATCGCCACCGGGATCGCGCTGGGGATCGGGGTGATCCTGGGCGGGCTGATGGGCTACTTCTCGGGGATCGTGGACATCATCGGCATGCGCCTGGTGGAGATCTTCGAGGCGATCCCGACGCTGTTCCTGCTGCTGACCTTCGTCGCCTTCTTCGGTCGCTCGCTGTACCTGATGATGCTGATCATCGGCCTGACCTCCTGGTCCGGCTACGCGCGCTATGTGCGCGCGGAGTTCCTGCGCCTGCGCCAGCAGGACTTCGTGCAGGGGGCGATCGCGTCGGGGCTGTCGCTGCCGTCGATCCTGTTCCGGCACATGCTGCCGAACGGGATCGCGCCGATCCTGGTGGCGGCCAGTTTCGGGGTCGCCTCGGCCATCCTCGCCGAGGCGACGCTATCGTTCCTCGGCCTGGGTCTGGTGGATGATCCCTCCTGGGGGCAGATGCTGAACCAGGCGGTACAGAGTTCCACCTTCAACTGGTGGATGGCGGCCTTCCCCGGCGGGGCGATCTTCCTGACCGTGTTCGCCTACAACCTGATCGGCGAGGCCCTGCGCGACGCCGTGGACCCGCACGCGCGCTCGGCCGCGCGCAGTGCCAATCGCGATGCCGGCGCGCGTCCGGCGGCCGGTGCCACCAGCGCGACCAGCGGCGGGGTGCGCTGAACATGCTGGAGGTGCGCAACCTGCAGATCCGTCACCGTGACAGCGAGGCACCGCTGGTTGCGGAGGCGAGCTTCGCCATCCGCGGTGGCGAACTGTTCGCGCTGGTCGGGGAGTCGGGTTCCGGCAAGTCGATCACCGCGCTGGCGATCATGCGCCTGCTGGACGAGGGCTTCGAGCGCCCCACGGGCGAGGTCTGGCTGGCCGGGCGCGAGGGACGCCAGGAACTGCTGGGGCTGCCAGCCCCGGCGATGCAGCAGGTACGCGGCGACCGAGTGGGGATGATCTTCCAGGAGCCGATGACTTCGCTGAATCCGGTGCTGACCGTGGGCGATCAGATCGAGGAGGTGCTGCGTCTGCACCGCCCCCAGATGAGCCCGGAGCAGCGCGCCGCGCGCACGCTGGAGGTGCTGCGCGAGGTGCAGCTGCCGAACCCCGAACAACGCCGCGACGAGTATCCGCACAAGCTCTCCGGCGGGCAGCGCCAGCGGGTAATGATCGCGATGGCGCTGGTGGCGGAGCCGGACCTGCTGATCGCGGACGAGCCGACTACCGCGCTGGACGTGACCATCCAGGCCGAGATCCTGAAGCTGATCGACCGCCTGCGCGAGAAGAACGGCATGGCGGTGCTGCTGATCACCCACGACTTCGGGGTGGTGGCCTCGGTGGCCGACCGGGTGGCGGTGATGCGCGAGGGGCGGCTGGTGGAGCAGGGCGAGTGCCTGCCGTTGTTGCGCGACCCGCAGGATGCTTATACGCGCAAGCTGATCCAGGCCCTGCCGGAGAATCTGCCCCCGCTGCCGCCGGTGCCGGGCGCCGGACGCAATGCGCTGCTGCAGGTCTCCGGGCTGCAGGTGCACTTCCCGGTGCTCAAGGGGCTGATGCGCCGCCAGGTCGACGTGGTGCGCGCGGTGGACGATGTCAGTTTCGAGCTGGAGAACGGCGAGGTGCTGGCGGTGGTCGGCGAATCCGGCTGTGGCAAGACCACCCTGGGCCGGGCCATCCTGCGCCTGGTGGAACCGACCGGTGGCGAGGTCCGCTACCGCGGCGAGTCGCTGACCCGCATGCCGCGCAAGCCCCTGCGCCGACTGCGGCGCCACCTGCAGGTGGTGTTCCAGGACCCGGCCTCGTCCCTGAATCCGCGCCTGAACGTGCTGACGCTGCTGACCGAGCCGATGGCGGTGCACGGCATCGGGGCGGACGTGGACGAACGCATCGCCCTGGCCGGGCAGGTCCTGCAGCAGGTGGCGCTGCCGGAAGATACCCTGTGGCGCTATCCGCACGAGTTCTCCGGCGGTCAGCGCCAGCGCATCGCGATCGCGCGGGCCCTGGTGCTGGATCCGGACGTGATCATCTGCGACGAGGTCACCAGTGCGCTGGACGTGTCGGTGCAGGCCGAGGTGTTGCAGATCCTTGCCCGGCTGCGGGCCGAGCGGCGTCTGGCGATGATCTTCATCACCCACGACATGGGCGTGGTCGAGTACTTCTCCGATCGCATGCTGGTGATGCACGACGGACGCATGGAAGAGATCGGCGCCACCGAGGAGGTGCTGGCCAGCCCGAAGGCCGAGTACACCCGCCACCTGCTGGACGCCGTGCCCCGCGTCTCGCGCTACCTCTGAACCGGGCGAGCCGGCGGCAATGTGCCTTGGTGCGGTCGTTTTGATTCACCACGAAGGCACGAAGAAGGTCAAGGGCATTTTTGCACCACAGAGGAGACCGAGTGCACGGAGAAGACCAAGGGCGGTTTGTAGTGGGCTGGCAATCGGTCTTGTCCTGGGTGATATCCAGGCTCTCCGCTTCTCGAGGGTTGGTATGACCGCGATCACACTCCATACCAGAAGAAACCTTCGCGAGCTTCCTGTCTTCCTGTGACCCGCCCTTCTCCGTGTCCTCCGTGCCCTCTGTGGTAAAAAAGCCTTTCGCGGCCTCCAGGCCACAGCGGGCGGCTATTTCTGGCAGGTGGGGCAGTAGCTGCTGGCGCGCTGGCCGATGCGGCGGGTGCGCAGTACATCGGCGCAGACGTGGCAGGGTTCCCCGGCGCGGCCGTAGACGTGCAGGGACTGGCGGAAGTAGCCGTGGGTACCGTCCTCGCGGAGGAAGTCGCGCAGGGTGGTCCCGCCCTGCTCGATGGCCTCGGCCAGTACGGCCTTGATGTGTGCGGCCAGGCGCTGGTATTCCGCGCGGGTGACCCGGCCGGCCGCGCGACCGGGCCGGATGCCGGCGAGGAACAGGGCCTCGGTGGCGTAGATGTTGCCGACCCCGACCACGATGGCCTGGTCCATGATGAAGGCCTTCACCGGGCCACGGCGGCCGCGGCTGCGCAGGAAGAGGGTGTCGCCATCGAATGCGGGGTCCAGGGGTTCCGGGCCGAGCTCAGCCAGGAGCGGATGCGGGGTGCCGTCGTCTGGTAGCGGCAGACAGCAGCCGAAGCGGCGCGGGTCATGCAGTCGGACCTGATAGCCGTTGTCGAGGTGAACGATCAGGTGGTCGTGGCGCCGCAGTGGTGTCTCCGGCGGGCAGTGGCGCAGGCTGCCGGACATCCCCAGGTGCAGCAGCACGCCGGCGCGATCCGTCTCCAGCAGGAGATACTTGGCCCGGCGGGCCAGTCGGTGGACCTGCGCGTCGGCCAGCCGCGTGGTCAGGTCTTCGGGGACGGGCCAGCGCAGGCGTGGCTCGCGGACCTCGAAGGCGGTGATGCGGCGCCCGGCCAGCAGGGGTTCCAGCCCGCGTCGGGTGGTCTCGACCTCGGGCAGTTCAGGCATGCACGCCCTCGATCTCCAGCAGCAGCTCGCGGCGGCAGATGTCGCCGCGCACCCACTGCACGATCGGACCCGGGTGGGCCGCGTTGTAGTGTTCCGCCAGCACGGCCGCGACCCGGGGGCGGTCCTCCGGGCGGCGCAGGTAGACACGCAACCAGGACGGCCGGGGCAGCTTGCGCCCGGCGGTATTGTGCAGGGCCTGGAGGTTGGCGAGGGTCTCGCGCGCCTGGGCCACCACGTCGTCCGGGTGCCGGCTCTCGTGGCCGACGATGCTGGCGGTGCCGGAGAGCAGGATCAGCGGGCCGTCGGCCGTATCCAGTTGTGTGGCGCGGGCAAAGGTCGGGCTCTTCGGGCTGTAGCGCGCCGGGTAGTGGTAGGCGCTGACCTGGCGCGGGTTCTCCAGCGGTTTCGCCGGTGTCCGGGTGGCGATCAGGTAGATCACCAGCTGGCGCCGGTCGCCACCGATCGCGGTGGCGGCCGGCATGCTGGCCAGCGGGACCTGCAGGGCCTCCAGGGCGGCGGCGCGCCCGACACAGAACGCCTGGTAGCGTTCCAGTCCGTCCTCTTCGCCGTGGATATCGCCGAAGAAGTTCCAGATGCGCGCCAGGTGTTCGTAGCCGCGCGTGCGGCAGGCGGCCAGCAGCGACTGATAGGCCTGTTCGGTCTGCTCCCGCAGTCCGTGGTCCGGGCCGGTCCAGCTCGCAAACAGCACATCGTCGTGTTCCAGCAGGTGCACGGGGCCCTCGCGGGATGAGCGCGGTGTGCCGGGGGCGGTCCAGTATTCGACATAGTCATCCGGTGCCAGGGGGCTCAGGCCCGGATGGATCTCGAGGGTGCCGCGCGCGGCCTCGATCCCTGCGGGCTCGCGCAGCCGGATCCGCAACCCCGTGTCGGGGCCTGTCGCGGCTTCCGGCATCAGCTGGCTGCGCAGGGTGAGGGGCATCGTCTAGGGCTCCGCCAGGGATGCGAGAAGGTCCTCGGTCCAGCGTACGGCTTCCAGGTAGAGGCGGCTGGAGACCGGCGCGGGGACGGGGGCATTCGCGCTGTCGGGCGGCAGCGCGGGGCCCTCGAAGGCGGCAATGGTCGCCAGCAGCGGCGCCAGCGGGCCGCTCCCCTCCAGCAATGCCTGTTCCATCTCCGTGGACAGGTGGAGTTCGCCGAGGATGCGCCGCAGCGGCACACCCAGCACCCGGTCCAGGCCGGACAGCATGCCGAGCGTGAAATAGCGCTCGCATTCCTCCGGGGGCAGGCCCAGGGCGCGGGCCATCAGCATGCCCATGCGGGCGCGGATCATGACCTGTTCGAGACCGTGGCTCTGGCCGTCGGCGCCGCGCAGGACCATCAGCATCGCCAGGCGCTTGATCCGCCCTTGGCCCAGCCGCAGGATCGCATCGTACAGGGAGTCCGTGCGCCGCCGGCCCCGGTAGGCCGGGCTGTTGGCGAGGCGCAGCAACTGGATCGCCAGCCCCGGTTCGGCGGCGATCAGGCGCTCCAGTTCGGCCGGCGTGGGATCGGGGGCCTGCAGGGCCTTGAGCAGGCGCAGCAGGGCGAGTTCCAGGCTCTCCAGACGCTGGCCCTCGATTACGTGGGGAAAGGACAGGTGAAAGCCCTGGAACAGGCTGAACCCGAGGTGGCGGCAGCGCGCATAGTCCTCGGCGGTCTCGACCTTCTCGGCCAGCAGTTCCACTCCGAAGCCCCGCAGGGTGTCGACTTCCTGCGCCAGGCGTTCGCGGCCCAGGGTCAGCACGTCGAGCTTGACGAGGTCGGCCAGCTCGACCAGTTCCGCGTGGCTCTCCTGGAACTGGTAGTCGTCGAGCGCAATGCGAAAGCCCCGGGCCTTCAGGCGGCGCACGGCGGCGACCACTTCGGCGTCGATCTCGACATCCTCAAGGATCTCCAGCACCACCTGCTCCGGTGGCAGGCTGGTGATGACGTCGTGCTCGAGGAAGCCGCGAGTCAGATTGACGAACGCCAGGTGCTCGCCGACGAGATGCTCCAGCCCGATGTCGATAAAGGCGCTGCGCAGGAGATCGGAGGTGGCCAGGTCGCCGTCGGTGACCGAGGCGGTATCCATATGCCCCGCGCGAAAGAGGAGCTCGAAGCCGACCAGGTTCTCCTGATCGTCGAAGATGGGTTGCCGGCCGACAAAAATTGGTTGCATGCTTGCGTCAGGTGAACACGATCAATCACGGATGGGCGGCCACGACGAAGTGCGGCAGGCCGGCTCGGGAGGAACACACGCACCATGGATTCGATTGATGCGCCATTTGGCGAAGTCGTGGAGTTGCGCCAGATCCTGCACGACTCGGGGGTTCCGTTGCTGCGAGTTATTATCCGCGATGGCGAACGTTATACCAAGATCGAACTGGACCCGGCGACCGCGCATCGTTGGGGACGCGTGATGACGCGCTGGGCGGAGACCGCCGCGGAGGGCAGCGCGGCATCCGGGAAGGGTGGTCAGCCGGATCCGGTTTGAGGATGGATCCCGGGTGCGCGTCGCGGTGCATCCGGGGCTTCCAGTTGCGCAGACACAAAAAGGGCCCGGCACCGCGTGAGCGGGCCGGGCCCTTTTTCGCCCGGGATCAGGCAGTCGCGCCGGGGGGCACGATTACTTGATCTTGGCTTCCTTGTACATCACATGCTTGCGGATGACGGGATCGAACTTCTTGATCTCCATCTTCTCGGGCATGTTCCGCTTGTTCTTCGACGTGGTGTAGAAGTGGCCGGTGCCGGCGGAGGACACCAGGCGGATCTTGTCGCGTGCGGACTTGGCAGCCATCGTGAAGCCTCCTTAGACCTTTTCACCGCGGGCACGGCAGTCCGCCAGGACCGCGTCGATGCCGCGCTTGTCGATAATGCGCATGCCCTTGCTGCTGACGCGCAGGCGTACGAAACGGTTCTCGCTCTCCACCCAGAAACGGTGGGAGTGCAGATTGGGCAGGAAGCGCCGCCGCGTCTTGCGGTGGGCGTGCGAAACGTTGTTACCGGTCGCCGGGCGCTTGCCGGTCACCTGACATACTCGGGCCATCGGGGGACTCCGGAATTTGGGTCTACCAGAAAGACGGCGGACTATAGCGCAGCCCCGGGGGCGGCGCAAGGGAGAGCCGGATTTTGCCGCGGCGCGCTCAGGCGGCCCCGGGGGCGCAGTTGGCGCGTACCCGGGGCGCCACGCCGCATTCGTGGGCCCAGGCAAGCGTTGCGTCCAGCGGCATCGGACGGGCGATGCCGAAGCCCTGGGCCGCGTCGCAGCCCCATTGTTGCAGGGTGTCCAGGGTGGCGGCGTCCTCCGCCCCTTCCGCCACCACCTTCAGCCCGAGGTCGCGGGCCAGGCTGATGCTGGCGCGGGTGATCTGGGCATCCACCGCGTGTTCCAGCATCTGGCGCACGAAGGCCTGATCGATCTTGAGGGTGGTGACCGGCATCCGCCTGAGATAGGCCAGCGAGGAGTAGCCGGTGCCGAAGTCGTCGATGGAGAGCTCCAGCCCGGCGGCGGTCAGGCGGTCGAGGGCGGTGATCACCTCGTCCGGATCGGCCATCAGGGCGGTCTCTGTGAACTCGAGCTCCAGGGCGCAGGGGGGCACACCGGAGGCGTGTACCTGTTCCAGCAGATGATCGGCGAACGCCGGGTCGAGGAAATTGCGCGCGGAGATGTTCACGCTGACCGGCATGGCCAGCCCGTGCCCGCGCAGGGTGGCGAGGTCCGCGAGGGCCATGTGCAGGACGCGGCGCGTCAGTCGGTGGATCAGCCCGGTGCGTTCCGCCTGCGGGATGAAGTCGCCCGGGGGGATAGGGCCGCGGGTGGGGTGTTCCCAGCGCAGCAGGGCCTCCAGCCCGATCAGTTGCCGGGTTTCCAGGTCCACCTTGGGCTGGTAGTGCAGGTGCAGCTGGCCGTCGTCCAGGGCCCCCTGGAGCTCGCCGAGGAGCTCGACCGTATGCAGGCTGCTGTCGTCGCTGCGCCGGTCATAGCTGCGGTAGCGCCGGCCCGAGTGGCTCGCCTGGTGCATGGCCATCCAGGCCTTGGTCAGCAGCCGGGTCGGCTCGTCCTGCTCGTGGAAGGGGAAGGAGGAGATCCCCGCGTGGGCCCCGAGATACACTGGGATGTCGAAGACCTCGAAGGGGGTCTGCAGAGCGTCGATCATGGCCTGAGTCACCACCAGGGCCTCCTTGCGCCCGCGGTGCGGCAGGATCAGCGAGAAGTGGTCGTCGTGGATATGAAACACATCGGCCCCGGCAGGACCGGCCACGCCCCGCATGCGGTCGGCGATGCCGCGCAGCAGGGGGCGCTCGGCGGCCAGGCCCAGCGCGCTGATGCTGTCCTGGTAGTTGTCCATTTGCAGGCTGATCACGAACACCCGCGTGGCGGCGGCCTGCGGGGCCTCGGCCTGGCGCATCAGCTGCTGGACATACTGTTCCAGCGATTCGCGGTTGGGCAGTCCGGTAACCGGGTTGTTGTAGGCCTGCTCCAGCAGGCGGCCGGAATGCCGCCGCAGGGTGTCGAAGAGCCAGCCGGAGAAGCCGCCCAGCACCATGTAGATGCCCGTGCGCGTGAGCCAGTTCAAAGTGGTCTGGGCGGCCCCGGTGCTGGTGTCCAGGGGCATGAAGGGCCCGAGGAGCAGACCGGCCAGCAGCCCGAAGGCCAGCCCGCCCCACAGGCCGAACAGGGCCGCCCCCAGCAGCACCGGGACCAGGATGAAGTTGAGATAGGCCGTGGAGGTGCCGCCGGTCTGGTAGACCAGCAGGGTGACCAGTGCCATCAGGAGCGCGGCGGCGGCAGTCCCTGCGATCTTCCAGGGCATGCGCAGTCCCTGCGAACGCGCATGTGACCAGGCGTCGTATGGGGACGGCCCCATTCGGGTTCCTTCGGATTGAGCCATGATGTCGTCAGTCCCTTATAGACGTTTTTTTGCACCGAAGGGGGAGGTCCGGGCCGGCGCACGGGTGACGCGGGTCGCTGTTGCCCGTCGCGGGGGCTTGGTAGCATCCGGGGATGGTACGGACTCTATTCTCCAGGACGGGGCGGCATGGCTGATCGGCGGTTGCAGGTCTTTCTAACGGTGGCGCGTTTGTTGTCCTTTACCCGGGCCGCCGAGGTATTGCACATGACGCAGCCGGCGGTGACCTTCCAGGTGCGGCAGCTGGAAGAGCAGCTGGATACCCGGTTGTTCGATCGCAATCACAATCGGGTCACACTGACCGATGCCGGGCGGCTCGTTCAACGGTATGCCGAGCGCATCTTCGACACCTACGGCGAGCTGGAGGCCGCCCTGCGCGAACTGAAGGGCGCGAATGGCGGGGCGCTGGTGATCGGGGCCAGTACCACGGTGGCGGAATACATGCTGCCGGCCCTTCTGGGGGCCTTTCGTCGCGAGCATCCGGATATCGGCATCCGCCTGCGGGTGGGCAATACCGAGAGCGTGGTGCTCATGGTCGAGGAGGGCAGCGTGGATCTCGGTATTGTCGAGGCCCCGGTGACCCACCGCAGCCTGCAGGTGCAGCCCTGCCTGGTCGATCAGTTGCGCCTGATCGTGCCGCCGGATCACGAACTGGCCACGCGCGAAAGCGTTCGCGTCGCGGACTTCATCGAGCGTCCATTCATATGCCGCGAGGAGGGTTCCGGGACCCGCGAGGTCATCATGGAGTACCTTGGGCGCGCCGGGTACGACCGCAGCAGCCTGCGGGGCTGCATGGAACTGGGCAGTTCGGAGGCGATCAAGGGCGCGGTAGTGGCCCGTATGGGGCTTTCGGTGCTGTCCGAGGCGGTGGTGGCCAAGGAGCTGGAACTGGGCGAACTGGTGGCACTGCCACTGTCACCGCCGCTGGAACGGCCGATCTCCCTGGTGCACGCGCGGCAGAAGTTCCGCGTGCCCACGCTGGAGGTGTTGATGCAGTTCCTGCGCGGATACTGCACGGCAGAGGAAAACCGGGATTGAGGTACGCGGTGCCGGGCAACGGCACCGCCGTCATGCGCCTGGGTCGCCGGTCGGAGTGACGCCGCCGCGAGCCGGCCCCGATCCGTGTTTCCCTCGCCCGGCCCCGAATACAAAATCAGGATAGACGCGACATGAAGAACTACTGCGTAGTGCAGCATACCTATTCCGAGTTTCTCGGACTGATCGAGTCACAGCTGGAAAAACGCGATATTGGCTTTTCCTACTATCGGCCGTTCGTGGGGCAGGATCTGCCCGGTTCCGCGGCCCAGTTCGACGGGCTGTGGCTGCTGGGCGGCGCCTGGCCGACCGCGGATCACGAGGAGAACCCGCAGGTCCCGGACGAGCTGTCGCTGATCGACATCTTTCGCCGTTCGAAGCGCCCGGTAGTCGGGATCGGCATGGGCGGATTGCTGGTGGCCGAGCAGGCCGGTGGCACCGCGCACGAGGACCCGATGTATCGCGCGCGTTTCGTGACCGCACACAAGACCGCGGCGGGCGAGGGCGACGAACTCGCCGAGGCCCTGGATGGCCGACGGGTGCTGCAACTGGTCAATGGCCGGGTCGACCTGCCGGACGGCGTGCAGCCGGTGCTGGTGGACGACGACGGCGACTGGCTGGCGATCCGGCCGGACGAACTGACCTATGGCATGCTGTTTCGACCCGAGATGAAGCCCGGGATGCTCGAGGACATCATCATGGAGGCGCGTCACAACCCGCCGCCGAACATGGGCGAACTCCTGGGCGAGGCGCGCGTGGAATGGGGCGAGATGCAGAAGGTGACCGAGGACGTGATCGTGGCGCTGGTGAAGGCGCTGGGCCTGATGCAGGAGCGCCGCAAGATGCCGGTATTCAGCCTGAAGATCGAGGACGAGGGATGATCCCTCCACTGGGCATGGGCAGCGATGGCGGTCTGTCGGGAGGCGATCTCGGCTCGGTGCTGGGGGGCGCGCGCAAGAAGGGCCGCGAGGACCCGGCGCGGGCGATCGCCGAGATCGCGGCGCGGCTGTCGCCCGAGGACCAGGCCAGCCTGCTGAAGTTTGCCCGCTTTCTGGAGCAGGAATCGCCGGCCCCCGCACCGGAGCCGGTGCCCGAGCCGGAGCCCATTCCGCGGCCGGAGAGCGAGTCGGTGATCAAGGCCATGCGCCGCCTGTCGGCGACCTACCACATGCTGGATCGCTCCAAGCTGCTGAACGAGACCTCGGCCCTGATGGGCCAGCACGTGATGCAGGGGCGCCCGGCGGTGGAGGTGATCGACGAGCTGGAGGTCGTCTTCCGTACCCATTACGAGAAGGCGGTGGCCCAGGACCCGACCCGTTCCGCGGACGGGGATGACCCGGAGGCGGGAGGAGCGTCGCGATGATCGACATCCTGCGTCAGTGGTACCAGCGTCATTTCACCGATCCGCAGGTGGTGATCCTGGCGTTTCTGCTGCTCGCGGGATTCCTGGTCATCATCTTTGCCGGGCGTATCCTGGCGCCGCTGCTGGCCTCGCTGATCATTGCCTACCTGCTGGAGGGCGCGGTACGGAGGCTGGTCCTCTGGCACATCCCGCGTATCCTCGCGGTCACCTGCGTGCTGCTGGCCTTCCTGGCACTGACCGTTGCGGCGCTGTTCAGTGTGGTGCCGCTGATGTCGGCCCAGGTGACCCAGCTGGTGCGCGAGCTGCCGGGCATGATCTCGGAGGGCCAGAAGCTGCTGCTGCAGCTCCCCGAGCGCTACCCGCAGCTGATTACCGACGAACAGGTCCTCGAGCTGATGGGGGCGATCCGCGCCGAGGCGACCCTGCTGGGGCAGCGTGTGGTGTCCTTCTCGCTGTCCTCGGCGCGGCACATCGTGGACGTGGTGATCTACCTGATCGTGGTCCCGCTGATGGTGTTCTTCATGCTGAAGGACCGTGACCTGATCCTCGGCTGGGTGCGCGGGTTCATGCCCCGGGATACCCACCTGGCCAGCCAGGTGTGGCGCGAGGTGAACCTGAAGATCGCCAGCTACGTGCGCGGCAAGTTCATCGAGATCGTGATCGTCTGGGCGGTCACCTTCCTGACCTTCAACTGGTTCGGGCTGGAATACGCGGTGCTGCTGTCGTTCATGGTGGGCATCTCGGTGATCATCCCGTACATCGGGGCGGCGGTGGTGACCATCCCGGTGGCCGCGGTCGCCTATTTCCAGTTCGGCCTGAGTTCCGAGTTCGCCTGGGTGCTGATCGCCTACGGGGTGATCCAGTTCCTCGACGGCAACGTGCTGGTGCCGCTGCTGTTCTCCGAGGTGGTCAACCTGCACCCGGTGGCGATTATCGCCGCGGTGTTCGTGTTTGGCGGCATCTGGGGGCTCTGGGGGGTGTTCTTCGCCATCCCGCTGGCGACCCTGGTGCATGCGGTGATCAAGTCCTGGCCGCGAGCCCAGCACCCGCCGCCCGAAACCTCGACGGACGGCGAGGCCGGTTCGGCCGAAGCCGTCACCAAGTAGCCCGAAATCCCGGACCTCCGCCGCGCTCGCCCGCGGGCCCGGCGGCTGGTTGGTCCCCATTCGATAACAAGAAGAACGCATGACCGGAACCGAGATCCTGATGAATGTGACGCCCCAGGAGAGCCGTGTGGCCCTGGTGGAAAACGGCGTCCTGACCGAGCTGCACCTGGAACGCACCCGTCGCCGCGGGATCGTGGGCAACATCTACAAGGGCCGGGTGGTGCGCGTGCTGCCGGGCATGGACGCAGCCTTTGTCGACATCGGCCTGGAGCGTACCGCCTTCCTGCACGCCTCCGACGTGGCGCCGGTGGAGCGCGAGGAGCTCAATGGCAATGCGCTGTCGGGCGGGGATGCCCCGGCAACCGCCGCGGGCAACGGGACCGCCAATGGCGGCGCGGCGCCGGCGCGCGAGGGCATCCGCGAACTGCTGCGCGAGGGGCAGGACGTCCTGGTCCAGGCGGTCAAGGACCCGCTGGGGTCCAAGGGCGCGCGCCTGACCACCTACATCACGCTGCCGTCGCGCAACCTGGTGCTGATGCCGAACCAGTCGAATGTCGGGGTGAGCACGCGCATCGAGGACGAGGGCGTGCGCGCGCGGCTGCGCGAGTCCATCGAGCAGCTGCGTGACGAGCTGGCCCCGCAGCACGGCTTCATCGTGCGCACCGCCGCGGAGCTGGCGGATTACGAGGCCCTGTACAACGATACCGCCTTCCTGAAGAAGGTCTGGGACAGCCTGCAGGAGCAGGCGGCCAGTGCGTCGCCGGGAACCGAGGTCTACGCCGACCTGCCGCTGGTCGAGCGCATCCTGCGCGACATGGTGGGGGTGGACATCGAGCGCATCCGCATCGACTCGCGCGAGACCTATCAGAAGGTCTGCAGCTTCGTCGAGCGCTACCTGCCGGAACTGATCGGGCACATCGAGCATTACCCCGGCGAGCGCCCGATCTTCGACCTGTTCAACGTCGAAGAGGAGATCCACCGCGCCCTGGAGCGCAAGGTGGAGCTGAAGTCCGGTGGCTACCTGATCTTCGACCAGACCGAGGCGATGACCACGGTCGACATCAACACCGGCGGCTTTGTCGGCCATCGCAAGCTCGAGGAGACGATCTTCAAGACCAACCTGGAGGCGGCCCAGGCCATCGGGCGCCAGCTGCGCCTGCGCAATCTCGGCGGGATCATCATTATCGATTTCATCGACATGCAGGACGACGAGCACAAGCGTCAGGTGATCCGCGCGCTGGAGAAGGCCCTGGAACGCGATCACGTGAAGACGCAGATCTGCGACGTCTCGCCGCTGGGGCTGGTGGAGATGACCCGCAAGCGCACCCGCGAAAGCCTGGAGCACCAGATGTGCGAGCCCTGCCAGGTCTGCGGCGGGCGCGGCTACCTCAAATCGGCGGAGACCGTCTGCTACGAGCTGTTCCGCGAGATCCTGCGCGAGGTGCGCCAGTACGACGCGCGCGAGCTGCGGGTCCTGGCGTCGCAGAACGTGATCGACCTGCTGCTGGACGAGGAATCCGCCGCGCTGGCGGAGCTGCAGAGCTTTGTCGGCATCCCCATCCGCTTCCAGGTGGAGACGCTCTACACCCAGGAACAGTTCGACGTGGTCTTCGTCTGAGCTATACCTAATCTAGATGCTCGCCCGGTGCGGGCGATCGTCGCCAGCGGGGAGGGAGAGACACCAAGGTGAAGCACGCGTGCGGACCCAGCATGGATCGGGGTCCCGGTCGGCCGGGCAGGCCGCGTTTTGATCGGGTGGGTGAAAAATGAGCATCCGTTCACAAAGTGTACGGGTGGCCCTGGGGATCCTGCTGGCCCTGGTGCTGGCGCTGGTGATCGCCATCCTGGCATTGCGCCTGGCGTTGCCGCACTGGGACGGCCTGCACGCCTGGGTGGAGACGACCGTCAGCGAGCAACTGGAGCGCGAGGTCTCCGCCGCGGGCATCGAACTGGGCTGGGCCGGCTGGTCCCCGGCGCTGGTGGCGCGGGAGGTCCGGGTGGCGATGCCCGAGGGCGAGCCGGTTGCCATCGAGCGCCTCGGGATATCGCTGAGTGCCGGGGCCAGCCTGCGTAGCCGGCACCCGGCACTGGCGGTGCGGGTCGACGGTGTGGATCTGCGCCTGGTGCGCCATGCCGATGGCCGGTTTTCCCTCCACGGGCGCGAGATCGGCATGGGTGAGGGGCGCTTGCTCACCATCCCGGTGGCGCAGTGGCCCGATGTCGAGGCGGAGGCGATCCGGCTGATCTGGGAGGACCGCGGCGCGGGCCTGGAGTCCGCCGCGCGGCTGGACCGGGCGGCCCTGCGCACGGCGCACGATGGCTCGCTGCGGCTGTTTCTCGACGGGGCCCTGGACGCGCCGGATGCGGGTGGGCATTTCATGCTCGGGTTGCAGGCGCCGGCGGCCGATCTGCGCGATGCGCGTTTCTTCCTGGAAGCGGATGCGGTGGACCTGACCGCCTGGCAGCCGTGGCTGGCCTACCTGGGCTGGCCCGCGCCCGAGGGCACCGCGACGCTGCGCCTGTGGGGTGCGCTCGACGATGGCCGCATGGCCTGGCTGCGCGGGGATCACGAGACGACTCTTAGCCTGGCCGGGGAACCGGACGGTCCGGCCATCGGCCATCGATTCGACTGGCGGGTCCGGGACGGTCGGCACCGGTCGTCCTGGAGCGGGACGCGGCCGGGTTCCGGGGACCTGCGCCTGGCCTACCGCCTGGAGGGCGAGCCCCGTGAGCTGGTGGTGGATGCGGTGGAGCTGGCGGCCCGCGATGTCGACGTCGAGCCCTACGCACCCCTGCTCACCCTGCTGCGCCAGGCGGCGCCCGAGCTGGCCGAGCGCATCGCCGACCTCCATCCGCGCGGGACACTGGACCTGGCCCGGTTCGAGGCGCGCCGCGAGTCGGACCGGCTGCAGCCGGTCTGGGCCGAGGCCGATGTGCGGGATCTTGGCTGGCGTGCCGCCGGGCATGGGCTCGGGGTGCAGGGGGCGGCGGGCTACCTGCAGTGGCGTCGCGGCGGCGTGGAGCTGCTTCTGGACAGCCGCGACCTGGAGATCGATCTGCCGCGGGTACTGGCCGAGCCGGTGGTGCTGGACACCGCCCGTGGCCGCCTGCGCGCCGAGCGTGACGACTCCGGGCACTGGCACCTGGCGGGCGAGGGCCTGAATGCCGCGAATGCCGACGCCGCGGTACGCGGGCGCATGCGGATGCGGCTGGACGGGCACGCGGCCGGACCGCGGGTCGATATCGCCATGGATATCCTGCGCGCCAACGGCGACCGTACCGCGCGCTACCTGCCGCTGTATCACCTGCCGGAGAACACCTATCAGTGGCTGGTGGACAGCATCGTGACCGGGGTCTCCACGGGGGGCGGCATGGCCTACCGCGGACGCGGAGAGGACTTCCCGTTTGCCGACGGCGAGGGGGTGTTCGACCTGTGGGCGGATGTCGAGGCGGGCATCCTCGACTACCAGGAGGGCTGGCCCAGGGCCGAGGACGTCAGCGGGCGGCTGCTGTTCCACAACGCGGGCTTCCGCGCCGAGGACGCGCGGGGTCGCATCCTCGACACCGAGGTGGATGCCACCCGGATCGGGATCGAGGATATGGAGAACGCGGTCCTCGAACTGGAGGGCACGGCCGATGGTGATGCCGCTGATCTGCTGACTTATCTGCGTCAGGCCGACCTGCTGGAGGAGGCGGCGGAACTGCGCGATCAGGCGCGCCTGACGGGCCCGACCCGGCTGGGGCTCTCCCTGACCCTGCCGTTGCAGGAGGGGCGCATGGACCAGACGCGGGTCGCCGGCACGCTGGATCTCCAGGGCACGCGCGCCGAAGTCCCGGGCTGGCCCGCGGTGCTGGAGGCCGTCGAGGGCCAGGTCCGGTTCGATACCGCCGATCGCATCGCGGCGGAGGATGTGACCGCGCGTGTCCATGACGAGACCGTCACCCTGGGGGCGGACTGGCCCCTGGATGGCGAGACCGCACGGCTCACGGCGCGCGGGAGACAACCCCTGGGGCCCTGGCTGGAGGATTTTCCGGAGCTGGCCCCCTACCTGGAGGGTGCGGCGCAGTGGGAGGCGCAATTGCGCCTTGGCCAGGCGGTGGATGGTGTGCGTCTGGATCTGACCTCGGATCTGGTGGGTGTGGCGATCGACTGGCCGGAGCCGATCGGCAAGCCGGCGGAGGAGGCCCGCGCGCTGGAACTGACGCTGCCCTTGGGGCATGACGGCGCGGGCATTGGCCACCTGACACTGGGCTCGGTCCTGCGGGCCCACCTGCGTCTCTCCCCGACTGACGCCCCCGAGGATCCGGCCGTGCGCGGCGCCGAGCCCCGCACGGCGGCGCGCGGGGTTGCCCTGCAGGCCCTGGCGCTGGAGATCGGCGCTCCCCGGGCCAGCGCCCTGGCCCTGCCGGGGGCGGGTGTGTCGGTGCGTGCCCGCCTGCCACGGCTGGAGGTGGACCCGTGGCTCGAGGCCCTGGGCGAGGCCCCCTGGGGCGGTGCGGTGGATCTGGGCGCGGCCGGCGACGATGCCGAGGAGGCGGCGCAGGCCGTGGCGCTGACGCGCCTGGAACTGGATATCCGCGACCGTATCCGCTGGAGCGGGCGGGACCTGCCCGGGCTGCGCTTTCTGGGCCGGCGCGGGGACGCGGGTTGGGATCTGGAGGTGGCGTCCGACTGGCTGGCCGGCGAGGCCCGCTGGCGCCCGATGGCCGCTGGCGGGCGTGATCGCTGGGAGGCGCATCTGCGTCACCTGATTCTGGACGATCTCGAGTGGACCGGCGCTGGCGAAGAGGCCGAAGCGGAGGTGCAGCCCGTCACGGCCGGGAGTTTCGAGGATCCGCGGGCCTGGCCGGCGGTGGACCTGACGCTCGACAGCCTGGCGCTGGGCGATTACCGTTTCGCGGATATCGAACTGGGCCTGGAGCCGCAGTCCAGCGGTCTGGTGATCCGGGACCTGGAGGTCCGTGCCCCGGAAGGCGATCTCCACGCCGACGCCGTCGGCATCTGGCGGGTGTCCGGGGAGGGTCTGCCGGAGACACGCCTGGATGCGACCCTGTCCGGTGACGACTGGGGCGCGGCCCTGCGGTCGGCGGGGCTGTCGCGGGCCCTGGTCGGGGGCGCCGGCGACGGGTCGCTGTCGCTCGTCTGGCCGGGGCCGCTGTACGCCCCGAGCCTGGCGCAGCTGACAGGGTCCGTGGAGCTGTCGCTGTCCGACGGGCGCCTGGCGGATGTCGAGCCGGGGGCGGGTCGCCTGCTGGGGCTGGTCAGCCTGGACGTACTGCCGCGGCGGTTGCGGCTGGATTTCCGCGACGTGTTCACCGAGGGTTTGACCTTCAGCGAGCTGACCGCGGACGCCGTGCTGCGCGACGGGGACCTGCATGTGCCCGACCTGCGCCTGGAGGGACCCTCGGCCAAGGTGCGTCTGAGCGGCCGCACCGGGCTGGTGGCACGTGACTATGATCACGAGATCGTGGTCGTGCCGAGCCTGCGCACCGCGCTTCCGATCGTCGGGGCCCTGGTGGGCGGCCCCGTGACCGGCGTCGTGGTGCTTCTTGCGGAACGCGTGCTGGGGATCGGGGATCAGATAGAAGAGGCGGCCCGCGTCGAGTACGCGGTGACGGGCCCCTGGGACGACCCGCAGGTACGCGTGCTGGTGGAGCCGGCAGCGGAGACCGACGGGGCCGACAACGACTGATACCGGCGCGGGCAGTGGCGCCCCGACCGGTCTCGCAACGGACAAGCGGAGCAACATGACTCAGGTAGCGGCCATCCAGATGGCCTCCGGACCCCAGCCCCAGGCGAACCTCCTGGAGGCCAAGCGACTGCTGCAGGAGGCGGCCGACAAGGGCGCGCGTCTGGCGGTGTTGCCGGAGAACTTCGCCTTCATGGGCATGCAGGAGACCGATGTCCTCGGCATCGCCGAGGTCGCCGACGGGGCCGGTCCGCTGCAGGCCTTTCTCGCCGAGCAGGCCCGGCGCCTCGGGCTGTGGATTGTCGGCGGGACCATCCCGCTGCAGACCGCGGGTGGCGACCGGGTGCGGTCCGCCTGCCTGGTGTTCGACGATCAGGGGCAGCAGGTGGCGCGCTACGACAAGATCCACCTGTTCGACGTGCGCCTGCCGGACAGCAGCGAGGCCTATACCGAATCGAAGGTCTTCGAGCGCGGCGACCAGGTGGTGGTCGTGGATACGCCGGCCGGCCGCATGGGCCTGGCGATCTGCTACGACCTGCGCTTCCCCGAGCTGTTCCGGGCCCTGCTGGATCAGGGGGCGGAATGGGTCGCCCTGCCGGCGGCCTTCACGGCGCAGACGGGGCAGGCGCACTGGGACGTGCTGCTGCGGGCGCGCGCCATCGAGAACCAGTGCTACATGCTGTCGGCGGCTCAGGGCGGGTTCCATGTGAACGGCCGCGAAACCTATGGCCACAGCGCCCTGGTGGATCCGTGGGGCCGGATCGTCGGCCAGCTCCAGCGCAACCCGGGCGTGCTGCTGGCCGATCTGGACCGGGCCCAGGCCGCGCGCATCCGCAACAGCTTCCCGGCCGTGGAGCATCGCCGCCTGCCGTGCCCCGGGACCACCTGATCCGGCGACATAAACCCGCAACGCCGGCGCGCTTGAAAGCGCGGGCGGTGCCCCAAGCTCCATACTGAACCAAAAAGTGCTGCCCCGCCTGCGAGTGCGGCGGGGCAGTCGATCTCCGAACCCGAGAGGACTGCATGATCGACCGTCTTGCGCAACAGACCCTGCTCGACCCCGCCGGTCTCGGCGACAGCGAGCTGAGCACCCTTCTGGGTACCACCTTCGGTCACGGCATCGACGGGGGCGACTGCTACTTCCAGTTCGCCAGCCAGGAGGGGTGGTCGCTGGAGGATGGCATCGTGAAGTCCGCCAGCTTCAATATCGAGCGCGGGGTCGGCATCCGCGTGGTGCGTGGCGAGCAGACCGGGTTCGCCTATTCCGACGACATCGCGATGCCGGCCATGCTGGAGGCCGCGAAGACCGCGCGCAGCATCGCGAGCGCCGGTCAGAGCGGGCGCATCGCTGTGGCCTCGCGGTCGCCGTCGCGCCCGGCGCTGTACGCCCCCGACAACCCGCTGGATTCGCTGGACGAACAGACCAAGATCGACCTCCTCAAGGAGGTGGATGCTGTGGCCCGCGCCGAGGATTCGCGCGTCACCCAGGTGATGTGTTCCCTGGCCGGGGTGCACGAGGTCGTGCTGGTGCTCAACGCCCGCGGCGAGCTGACGACCGACGTGCGCCCGCTGGTGCGCCTGAACGTGCAGGTCATCGTCGAACAGGGAGGGCGTCGCGAATCCGGGACCTCGGGCGGCGGCGGACGCTTCGGCTACCAGTACTTCCGCGAGTCGGACCGGGCCGCCGGCTATGCCCGCGAGGCCGTGCGCCAGGCGCTGGTCAACCTGGAGGCCCGCGAGGCCCCGGCCGGGACCATGAAGGTGGTGCTCGGCCCCGGCTGGCCGGGCGTGCTGCTGCACGAGGCGATCGGCCACGGGCTGGAGGGCGACTTCAACCGCAAGGGCACCTCGGCGTTCTCCGGGCGCGTCGGCGAGCAGGTCGCGGCGAAGGGCATCACCATCGTCGATGACGGCACCCTGGAGGGGCGGCGCGGCTCGCTGAACGTCGACGACGAGGGCAACCCCACCCAGCAGACCGTGCTCATCGAAGACGGCGTACTGCGCGGCTACATGCAGGACGAGATGAACGCCCGCCTGATGGGCACGCGCTCCACCGGCAACGGCCGCCGCGAGTCCTATGCCCGGCTGCCGATGCCGCGCATGACCAATACCTACATGCTCGGCGGCGACGCCGACCCGGAGGAGATCCTGGCCTCGGTGGACGACGGCCTGTACGCAGTCAATTTCGGCGGCGGCCAGGTGGACATCACCTCCGGCAAGTTCGTGTTCTCCGCCTCCGAGGCCTATCGGGTGGAGAAGGGCAAGGTGACGTACCCGGTCAAGGGTGCGACCCTGATCGGGAATGGCCCGGATGTGCTGACGCGGGTATCGATGATCGGCAACGACATGAAGCTCGATTCCGGTATCGGGACCTGCGGCAAGGAGGGCCAGGGCGTGCCGGTTGGCGTGGGTCAGCCCACGCTGCGGATCGATGGCATGACCGTGGGCGGTACCCAGGCGGCGTGAGCGCTGCGGGACCGGAGAATCGGCGTCGAAACGGCGACAAGGAGGCAACAGATGAATCTCGATTTCCTCGAACAGGAACGTTCCCTGCCGGAAGGGCATGGCCACGACCAGATCGTGCAGTGGCATGTGTTCCGCGCGCGTGACAAGGCCGAGCAGTTTGCCCACCACGTCGAGCTGGGCGAGGGCCAGGATCTGGTCGGCGGCTGGACCCGGGACAGCGTCGGCATGCTGTACTGGGTCGGCGTGCATGTCGACGACCTGGAGCGCTGGGGCAACGCCGGCGCGGTCCACAAGCACGGCGCCCGGGTCGACTAGATCGCCCGGCACCGCATGCGGTTCCGGGCTGAATGGCCCGGGGCCGCTTCCCTGTTTCTGTATCCCTGACGGATATCCCCGACTCGTCCCTTTATAGCGGAACCCTGCATGAGTACATCTCCCGAACGCGTGAGCCCGGAATCCCTGTCCCAGGACGGCGAGGTCCAGGCCCTGTCCCATTCGCCGGAATCCCTCCGGGCACGGGTCCAGCGCACGCTGGAGGCGGCGCGCGGGCGCGGGGCCTCGGACGCCCAGGCGGTGGTCAGCCACAGCGTCGGGCTGGAGCTGGGTGTGCGCAAGGGGGAGATCGAGAGCCTGGAGCACGAGCGCGACCAGAGCCTGTCGCTGATCGTCTACTTCGGCCAGTCCAAGGGGGCGGCCTCCACCACGGACTTCAGCGACCAGGCCCTGATCGACACCGTCGAGGCCGCCTGCCGCATCGCCCGCTACACCGAGCCGGATCCGTATGCCGGGATGCCGGACCCCGCGTTCAAGGCGAGCGACTGGGAGGACCTCGACCTTGACCACCCCTGGGGCTGCAGCGCCACTGAGGCGACCGAACTGGCCCGCGCGATCGAGGCCGCGGGCTTCGCGGCCGACGACCGGATCGAGAACTCCGAGGGCGCCAGCGTCAGTACGCGGCGCGCCATGGCCTTTCTCGGCGACAGCCAGGGCTTCATGGGGGGCTATCGCAGCACCCGGCACTCGCTGTCCTGCGCCCTGGTGGCGCGCGACGCGGCCGGCATGCAGCGCGACTATGCCTACACCGTGGCCCGCCACGCGGGCGACCTGACCGCCGCCGAGGCGATCGGGCGCGAGGCGGCCGAGCGCACCGTGCGCCGGCTGGGCGGGCGCAAGCTCTCCACCCGCACCTGCCCGGTGCTGTTCGCGCCGGAGATGGCGCGCACCCTGATCGGCAGCTTCACCCGCGCGATCTCCGGGCCGGCCCAGTACCGCGAAAGTTCGTTCCTGTTGAATGCCGTGGGCGAGACCGTGTTCCCCGCCTGGATGCAGATCGAGGAACGCCCGCTGACCCCGCGCGCGCTGGGCAGCGCACCCTTCGACGGCGAGGGGGTGCGCACCCGCAACCGGCCGCTGATCGCCGATGGCGTCCTGCAGAGCTATACCCTGGACAGTTACGCTGCGCGTCGGCTGGGGCTGGAGACTACCGGCAACGCCGGTGGCGCGCGCAATGTGACCGTGGCCCCGGGGGACAAGGACTTTGACGCCCTGCTGTCCGAGATGGGTACCGGCTTCCTGGTGACCGAGCTGATCGGGCAGGGCGTGAACATGGTGACCGGCGACTACTCCCGCGGGGCTGCCGGGTTCTGGGTCGAGAACGGCGAGCTGCAGTACCCGGTGGAGGAGATCACCATCGCCGGCAACCTGAAGGACATGTTCCGGCGCATGGCGGCCGTGGGCACCGATGTCGACCGCCGCGGCAACATCCACACCGGCTCCATCCTGATCGAGTCGATGACCGTCGCCGGCGACTGAGCCGCCCTCGCGGCGCGCGCCCGGCAGTGGGCGTGCGCGGCGCATTCCCCGGTACCCTCCACGCTGCTACGCTCGTCGTGTGGCTGCATGGCCGTGACCGCCCGACCCCGCGAGGCGGCGGCCTAGGGAGACGCTGATTGAATCGCACGTCCGCGTTGGTGCCCCCCAGTTTTTCGAAACAAAGCGCTCCGAGACAAGGCGCGTCGTGCAGCGGGTAGTGGTTCTACCCGCCCGTTTCTGATGGATTGGGGCGCAACGCAGGATCGGGGAACAGGGGGCACCAACCCGACAAGTGATTGAAAGAGCGGGCTCGGCCGCCCGTTGTTGATCGAAAACGGGCGCGCGCACGGCGTTGCGGCTCCCTTGTGCAGAATGACTGCACGGCAGTCACCGCGCATTAAACGCACGCAAAAGTGACTCGAGCGCGGACGTGCGATTCAATCAGTGTCTCCCTAGCGCGGGCGAGGGACAGCCATGAACTTTTTCGAACAGCAGGACCAGGTGCAGCGCAGGACCCGCTGGTTGCTGGTTCTGTTCGCCCTGGCGGTGCTGGCGGTTGTCGGAGTGCTGGGCATTGCGGTCTGGCTCATGGGCGGCGGCGGTGCGGCGATTGCCTGGACCATGGGGATCACGGCGGGGCTGATCGTGCTCGCGAGCCTGTACCGGGCCTGGCAGCTGCGGGCCGGGGGTGGCGGCCTGATCGCGCAGGAGATGGGCGGCGTGCGCATCGCGGGCAA
The DNA here is from genome assembly GCF_000381445.1 of Thioalkalivibrio sp. ALE22. Classification (NCBI taxonomy): domain Bacteria; kingdom Pseudomonadati; phylum Pseudomonadota; class Gammaproteobacteria; order Chromatiales; family Ectothiorhodospiraceae; genus Thioalkalivibrio; species Thioalkalivibrio sp. ALE22. Next base: position 177,417 of record NZ_KB906502.1, on the reverse strand, counting down.
CCCCGCCGACCCCCAGTGGCAGCGGCTGCGCAACGTGGTCGAGGAGATGGCGATTGCCTCCGGGATGCCGGTGCCCGAGGTCTACGTGCTGGAACAGGACCTGGGTATCAACGCCTTCGCGGCCGGGTTTGCCCCGAATGACGCGGTGATCGCGGTCACCCGCGGCGCCCTGGACAGCCTGGAGCGGGCCGAGCTGAAGGGGGTGGTCGCGCACGAGTTCGGACATATCCTCAATGGCGACATGCGCCTCAACATGCGCCTGATCGGCATCCTCTACGGCATCGAGGTCCTGGCGCTGCTGGGCCAGGGCGGGCTGGCGCGCCGGCGCCGCCGCCACAAGGGGGATGTCGCGGATACCGGGGTCGGGGTGCTCAGTGTCACGCTGATCGTGGTCGGCTATGCGGGGTTGGCGCTGGCGCGCTGGATCCGCGCGGGCATCTCGCGCCAGCGCGAATACCTGGCGGATGCCCACGCGGTGCAGTTTACCCGCGAGCCGGACGGCCTGGCCGGCGCCCTGAAGAAGGTGGCGGCGCGCTATGCCGGTCTCAACGGCAATACCGAGGAGATCACCCATATGCTGTTTGCCAGCGACGCGATCGGGCAGCTCTTCGAGACCCATCCGCCGCTGCTGGAGCGCGTACGCATCCTGCAGCCGCAATTCGATCCGGAGGAGCTCAAGGGCCTGCGCGAACGGCTCAATGCCCGCGTGCGCGAACGGGCGCGCGAGCGCGCGGTGGACGGCATGCAGCGCGAGCGCGAGGGGCGTCTGCCCGGGGCGGAGGCCGTGGAGGACGCCCCGGGTGGCCATCCGGCCCTGACCCACATCCTGGGGGCGGGGATGCTGCTGGCCGCCATCCCGGGGCCGCTGGCCTGGGCCGCGCGCTCGGAGGGGCGGGCGATCGAGGTGGTGCTGTATCTGCTCCTGAACCCGGATCCGGAGGTGCGCGAACGGCAGCTGGCGCTGATTGGCGAGGCGCTGGGCGGCGACCGCCAGGAGGCTGTGCGCCGCCTGCAGACAGCGGAACCCGAGCTGCGGGACGATCTGCGCCTGCCCTTGCTGGAGCTCGGATTCCCGGCCCTGCGCCGCCTGGACGCGGACGACAGGGCACGTCTGCGGTCCCTGGTCGATCGACTGATCCATGCCGACGGGCGGGTGGCGGTCTTCGAATACGCGCTGGGGCGTCTTCTTGACCGGCAGCTCGGGGACATTCAGGACCCGGCCGCCGCGTCCCGGCCGCGCCATGCCACGCTGGCGGACCATCAGGAGGGCGCGCATTTCCTGCTGGCGGTGCTTGCCCATCACGGTCACGCGGCGGATCCGGCCGCGGCGCGCGCGGCGCTGACGGCCGGCGTGGGTGTCCTGACCGGCGCCCTGCCGTTGACGGTCGAGCTCCCGGAGGCCCTGACCGGTCCCTCCGGCGCCCGCGCCTGGGCCAGTGTGCTGGACCGTGTGCTGGAGCAACTGGATGGCCTGCGCATGCGCGACAAGGACCAGCTGATCCAGGCCATGGTCACCACCGCGAGCCATGGCGGGCAGGTGGTGACCGCCGAGGTCGAACTGATGCGGGTGATGGCGGCCGCGCTGCATGTCCCGTTGCCGCTGGCCGTGGACGACTGGGCTGGATCCCAGCCGACCGGCGAGGGCGGCGTCTGAACGCGATGCCGGCAGAATCGCGGGTTTTGCGCTCGGTTGCCGCAGGGACGGTCTGGCCCGTGTGCGAGCCGAAAAATAAATTCGCTGGCAAGTCACGGATCCCAAAGGGGTTTCGGGCCGGCGCCCGAGAAAACCCGAAAAAACACTATCAATGCACCGCGGTTTGGGCGGACAATGGCCGCGAGGTAACGGTAACAGGCTCCATGCAGCACCAGGCGACACCCCGCAAGGGGCGTTCAGATTCGCAGTTCCGGTCCCGGTTGGGGCCGCAGAGAATCACGATCAATCTTCACCGTCGTTCGGTTGCCCTCCAGTCTCTCCCCCCTCGAAATCCCAATCCAGTACGTACAAAACAGAGGTAACCGAAATGGCTACAGGTACAGTGAAGTGGTTCTCCGACGAAAAAGGCTTTGGCTTTATTACCCCGACCGATGGCTCCAAGGACGTGTTCGTCCATCACAGCGCCATCCAGGGTAGTGGCTTCAAGTCCCTGGCCGAAGGCCAGAGCGTCTCGTTCGACGTCGAGCAGGGCCAGAAGGGTCCGGCTGCCGCGAACGTCGAAGCGCAGTAAGACAACCCCGGCGCGCAAGCGCCAGGTTGTTGAAGAGCCCCGCCTTGTGCGGGGCTTTTTCGTGTGGAGCCGGGTGCGCGGGGGAGGGCTGATGCGGGCCGTGCCTGCACGGATCTGCCCCGAAACGGCCGCATTTTCGCGTGGTTCGGGACGCGGACCGTGCTACCGTTCGCGCATGAATGCTGTATTTCACCAGGCCCTTTTCCGGCCCCGCCGCGGATCGCTCGTCCGGGTGGGGCTGGTGGTCCTGTGCCTGCTGTTATTCGCGCAGCAGGCGGCGGCCCAGGGGCCCTACCGCGCGCCGGAGATGATCCCGGGGAGTCAGACCATCGAGGCCGCCGAGGCCTGGGCGCTGTTCCGCGCGGGGGTGCCGTTTGTCGACACCCGGTTGCGTGCGGACTACGAGGCGGGGCGGGTGCCCGAGGCGCGCAATCTGACCATCATGCGGGACCGGGACGACGAGCGGAATCGCTTTACCCGCGAGAACCTGCTGGACTTCATCGGCGATGTCGACGCGCCGGTGGTGATGTACTGCAACGAGCGGGACTGCTGGCGCACCGAGGCGGCGACCCGCCGCGCCCTGGAATGGGGCTTTACCAACCTCTACTACTTCCCCGGCGGCTTCCCGGAGTGGATTCGCTCGGGGTATCCGTTTGAATAATCGGGTGGTGTCCGCAGGCGCACCCACCGGCCGGCGAATCCGGCTCCAGACGATCCTGGCCGGGGTCATGTTCGCCGGGCTCCTGGTGCTGGCCGCGACTCTGGCCACGGGCACTCATCTCGCCGTGGGGCAGGCCGAGCAGCGCCTGGACCGGCTGGGCGTGGAGGGCCAGTCGGCCGCCTGGCGCCAGACGCTGGCGAACGAATGGCAGCGGATGCGCGCCGAGGCGACGGCCGTGACCCGCAACGAGGCGCTGATCGGAGCGCTGCGCGACGATGCCGGCATCCGGACCTATGCCGACCCCCTGTACAACCGGCTGCGCGCCGGGGGTATCGCGGACCGGATCGTGGTCGTCGATGCCCAGGGGGGCGTGCGCTACGACTCCGCGGACAACCACGGCGAACGCGTCCCGCTGGCGCGCGCGGCGCTGGAGGACGGGCGCTTCCACGAGGGGCTGCATCATGTACCCGGGGAGCGGGTCTATGCCGGGCTGGCGATCCCGGTCTATCGAGGGGGCAATCCGATCGGTGCAGTCGTGCAGTTGCGCGACCTGTCGACCTCCGCGCTCGAGTCCATGGCCGAAGCCAGCGGGGGACGCGCCGCGCTGCTGGACGAGCGCGGGCCGCTGGCGCTGACCGCGCCGTTCCTGATGGCGCTCGCGCCGGGCGAGCGACTGCACCAGCAGGCGGCGGCCAGCCGCGTTGACGCAGATGGCCGGCATTCCCAGCTGGTCTACCTGCCGCTGGTCCCGTTTGGTGGCGAAGAGGCGACGGCCACGGTGGTCCTGGCGCGGGATCTGACCGAATCGGTGGCGACCCAGAACCTGATCAATGCCACGACCTACGTCGCCGCCTTCGGGATGCTCGTGCTGATTGCCGGCGGGCTGTACCTGTGGCTGGGGCGCACCCTGCGCCCGATGCGGCGGGCCATGGATACGCTGGACCGGATCGGTCACGGGGACTTCGAGACCGATCTGCAAGCCGACTCGCGCGTGGCCGAGATCGCCCGCCTGCAGGAGGTGACCCGGACCATGGCCGGCCGCCTGGGGCATATCGTGGAGATCGAGGAAGAGAATGCCCGGCTTGCCTTTCGTGATGCCCTCACCGACCTGCCGAACCGGCGGCTGCTGCTGGAGCACCTGGAGCACGCCATCCACACGGTCAATCGCACCCGGCGCCACGCGGCACTGCTGCTGATCGACCTGGACAACTTCAAGACGCTCAACGACACCTGCGGCCATTCCGCCGGCGACCGCCTGCTGCAGGCCCTCGCGCAGCGGTTTACCGCGCGCCTGCGCGATCAGGATATCGTGGCCCGCCTGGGCGGGGACGAATTCGTGGCTCTGCTGGAGGAGCTGAGCCCGGATCGCTCGCAGGCCGGCGCGGACGCCCAGCGCATCGCGGGCGAGTTGCTGAAGGCCATGCGCGAGCCGGTTCGCATCGACGATATCGAGCACGTGATGTCCGGGAGCATCGGCATCACGCTGTTCCCGCGTGGCTTTGACACCCCGGAGGAGCTGCTCAAGCAGGCCGATTTCGCGATGTACCAGGCCAAGCAGCAGGGGCGCAACGGGGTGCGCTTCTATGATCCCGCCATGCAGCGCACGCTGCTGCGCGAGGCGGAACTCGAGCGCAAGCTGCGCCGGGCCCTGCAGGGCGAGGAACTGGTGATCCACCTGCAGCCCCAGGTCGACCCGGAGGGGCGGATCCTCGGGGCGGAGGCCCTGATGCGCTGGCCGCAGCCCGATGGCAGCTGGATCTCGCCCGGTGAATTCATCCCCGTGGCCGAACACACCGGCCAGATCCTCGAGGTTGGGCGCCTGGCGCTGCAGCAGGCCTGCCACACCCTGCGGGCCTGGCAGGGGCGCCCGGTTCTGGACAGGCTGCCGATCTCGGTGAACCTGTCCCCGCATCATTTGCGCCAGCCCCGGCTCATGGAGGAGGTGACCACCATCCTGGACGAGACCGGGGCCGCCGCGCAGCGGCTGCATATCGAGGTTACCGAGAGCGTGATGGCGGATGCCTCGCAGCCCCTGATTGCCAACCTGGAGGCCCTGCGGGCCCGGGGCGTCGCCCTGGCGCTGGACGACTTCGGGACCGGCTACTCGTCCCTTGGCTACCTCAAGCGCCTGCCGCTGGACGTGCTGAAGATCGACCGTTCCTTTGTCCAGGACATCGAACACGACGCCGATGACGCCAATATCGTCGCGACCATCGCCGCCATTGCCCACAACATGGGGCTCAGCCTGATCGCGGAGGGGGTCGAGAACGAGGCCCAGCGGGACTTCCTGGTGCGCCACGGCTGCCATCGTTTCCAGGGCTATCTGTACCACCACGCGATGCCGGTGGCCGATTTCGAGGCACTGGTTGCGGCCGGAACGGACGCCGCCGATCACGGGACGATTGATACCCAAGGAGAGCAGGAATGATTCGGATACGGCAGGGCAGGTGGCGGTCGCGGGTGCTTGCCGGATTGTGGATTGGGCTCCTGGCCGTTCCGGCCGCCCTGGTTCACGCGGAGGAGACCCCGGCACCCTGGGGAAGCGCCGCGCCGGTGGAGCAGGACTATGCGGGCCTGAAGGCCGTCTATGATGTGACGGCCGGTACCCCGGAGGCCCTGGAGGACGTGCTGGATCACGCCGCCTACCTGAGCCGCATGACGGGTGACGATCCGTTCGACAGTCACATCGTGCTGGTCATCCACGGGGACGCACTGGACCTGTTCGCGCGTGAACACTTTGCCGAACATGAAACCCTGATGACCCGCGCCCGCGGGCTCACGCTGAATGGCGTCATCGAGTACCGAATCTGCCAGGCCGGCGCCGCCCGCCGTGGCTATGGACCGGAGGACTTCCACGGCTTCGCCAGCGTGGTCCCGATGGCCGATGCCGAGATCGTGCGCTTGCAGCAACAGGACGGCTACGGTTACATGCGCTGAGCCCGGGGCTGCCGGGCACGCAACCCGGACCCAGAGGGATCGAACGCATGACGGACCGCCAGCAACCGGGATTTCTGGAAGCCATCGAGCAGGCGGGCCTGCTGGTGGAGATCTGGGAGCACTTCCCGGAGAACATGTTCCTGATCCGGGTCGAGGGGCCGGACTTCCTGGTCGAGGCGGCCAACCCGAAGATGACGGAACTGTTTGGGCAGGACTGCAGCGGCAAGCGCCTGCACGACTTCCTGCCCTGGTCGGTCGCGGAGGAGGTGGTGGCGCACTACCGCGAGTGTCTGCGCCAGGATGCCCCTCTGCGCTACGAGGAACACGCAACCTTTCACGATGCCCGTGGCCAGGAACGCGAGGGGCACTGGCTGACCCTGCTGGTGCCCGTACACGACCCGAACGGGACCATCACGCACCTGTTCGGGGTCTCCCAGAATGTCACCGAGCTGCGGCTGGCGCGCGCGAGCCTGGAGCGCTACAACCGCGACCTCGAGGCCGTGGTCGACGAGCGCACACGGGCCCTGAACGCGGTGAACCAGCAGCTCCAGGAGGCGAACCGGCAACTGGAGGCGCTCGCCTCGAGCGATACCCTTACGGGGGTGGGCAACCGCCGGCATTTCCAGGCGGGGGCCGAGCGCGAGATGGAACGCGCGCGACGGCATGGTGGCGCCTTGTCCCTGCTCATGTTCGACCTCGACGGCTTCAAGAGCATCAACGACCAGGACGGTCACGCGGCGGGCGACGCCGTGTTGAGAAAGGTAGCGGCGAGCGTGCAGACGACCCTGCGCGCGAATGACCTGTTTGCCCGCTATGGCGGGGATGAGTTCGTGCTGCTCCTCCCCGATACGCCCCTCGCGGCCGCGCGCCAGATGGGCGAGCGCCTGCGTACTCAGGTGCAGGAGGACGCGGGCGTGGCCCTGAGCCTGGGGGGCGCCGGTTTCGAGGCCGCCGATACGCAGCTCGAGATGCTCGTACAACGCGCCGACGCCGAGGTCCTCGCGGCCAAGCGCGCCCGCAAGGCGGAGTAAAGCCACTCACCTCGCGACTGTGGTTGGTTACGACCCGGGGATTGGGTTCTTAAGATGCTGCGTTGTCATGCCCTTCGTCGTTTTCTGGTGCGCTTTCTTCAGAAGACAGAGCAGACGCTGGGTCCCCTCTTTTGATTTTTGGTGGTGGAGGAACCCAGGCGCGGAGACGTTGCCCAGCCTGTTCGTAGAAGTGGGGGACGGCTCGCTCCAATTCTTCGATGAAGACTTTGCTGCCAGAGAATCGTGACGCCAGGTCGGACATGTAGAAGATTTCAAAGGCAGTCGGTACGACATCCGTGTTGCCTGGTTCCAGCGCATCGGCGTCTTCCAGGACGTCGGCCAAAGGCGCTTGAGTGGATTCGGCGCGGCCGGGCCGGATGGCCTTCACGAATAGTCCCGTGGTATCGATACCAGTGAGCTGACGGCGGAGCCAGTTGACGCGCGCACTGGTGCGTTTCTTGTCTTGCGGGGCCCCGACTTTCATGCAACAGACAATCACACGTTTGGCCAAGTCGGCCGTGACACGCAGTTCTGCCGCTGCGTTCGGGATTTCGAGTTCGCACTCCAGGATGTGCTTGCTGGCAAGTATCTCTGAATCGTCTTTGAGACGTTTCTTTGGGTCGGTGCGATGCGCGCGGGAAAGACGCAGCCGAACCGGTTGTGAAAGTTTCCGACTCATTACCAGGCTCAGGTCGCGCTGTTCCTGATGCCAGCTGGAGACGGTGTTCTCGACCTCTTCGCTGTTCTTATTGAGTGTGGCACCACTTTTGACTTTGGAGACGACCTCCTTCCACTCACGGTTCATGCTGTCGAAGCGGCTGATGCCGCTGGACTCATGCCCGAGGTAGCGGACCACTTCCTCAAGCAGGAAGTGCTGGTCGGACGACCCGACCTCGTTGCCCTCCAGTAGAAGTGTGGCTTGGGTCAACAGGTACATCCACGACCAGTGGTAGAGCTCGATGTTGCGTGTCTGGGTCTTCGGGAGTTTGACGGGGTGATGGGAAGGCTCGGCCACAAACTGATTGGTTATGGTGATTACCGCATCGATCTTATGTGCCCTGGCCTGTTCGAGATAGGCGGTTAATTGCTCTTCGCCGATTTCGGCGTTGCCGATCTTCGCCTCTATCAGGGCAGTCCATTTCTTGCGCCCAGTGTCCAGCACGATCAGCCCATCGGGCCGATCATTTTTGCTTCTCCGTTGCTTTCCCTTGCGTTCCTCCTTGAATGTTACTTCGGTCCAGGCGCCCAGATCGGCGCGATTGCCCACCCGCACATTGAGCGAGTGGAGCATTGTCTGTCTGAATTCGAAGACGCCACGCATTGCGGCAAGAACGACAGATGCAGCGCGTACCTCGCGATTGGAGTCTGCGGCGACCGGGATCAGGCGAGCAGTTTCGCCGCCCTCGACGTAGTCGGGTTTCGCGACCATGTGGCGTCCTTGTCTTGATGTGAACCCAAGAAGCTAGCTTCTCCGAAGCGGGAATGCGAGGCGAACCGCCCTCGCAACCCACTGCGTGCGAGGACGAATAGGTCCGGTCAGAGGCCGAAGATCTCGGACTTGAGGTTCCACTTGGAGGCGAGGGTCTCGGTGGCGTTGAGGAACTCCTCGGCGCGGGTCGGGTGGTTCCACTGGCCCTGGGCGATCCAGGCGAGCGCGGTGGCGCGGTCGGGGGCCAGGGACAGGATGTGGATCAGCTCGCCGGCATCACTGCCGATGACCTCGCCGCCCAGCAGGGCGCCGGTGTCCATGTCGCCAATCAGGCGGACGAAGCCCTCCGGCTCGTCCTGGCCCAGCGCGCGCGGCGAGGTCTCGAAGGCGGCGAAGCCGACCGCCGGTTCCAGTTCCTCGTCCTCGGCGTCGTCCTCGTCCATGCCAAGGCGCGCCATTTCCACCGCGGAGTAGATCGCGATCGGCACGAAGCGCTCGTCCTGCTCCCGAGTGTTGCCGTTCTGAATGTTCTCCACCGCGATGGTGGCGTCCGCCAGGGCGTGGTTCGCGGTCTGCCACTCGCTCGCGACATCGCCGATGGCGTAGATAGTGTCGACATCGGTCTGCAGCGTGGGGCGGCGCTTCACGAAGCCGCGGGCGTCGGTCTTCACCCCGATGGCGTCGAGGTTCAGGCCCTCGGTGTGCGGGGTGCGTCCGGTTCCGAGCAGGACCCAGTCGACCTCGAAGCTGTTGCCTTCGCTGTCGGTGATGGTGACGCCGTCATCCGAGGTCTCGACGCTTTCGTAGCCCTTGACCCGCACCGGCTCGATGCCGTCCGCGGCCAGCTGTTCCTTCAGCGTGCCCAGTGCCTGCGGGCTGAACTTCTGGGTGGACAGTGGCTTGGAGCGCGACAGCCAGGTCACCTGCTTGCCGAGATGATGGAAGATCCAGGCGAACTCGGTGGCGACAACGCCGGAGCCGATGATCGCGACGCGCGCGCCCGCCGGCGGTTTGTCGTCGAACAGCATGTCGGTGGTCAGTACGCGCCCGGGTTCGGCCGTGAACGGGGCCGGAACGGCGGCGGTGGCGCCGGTGGCGATGATGGTGTGGCGGGCGCTGACGGTCTCGGTGCCGTCGTCGGTGACGACCTCCAGGGTCTCGGCGTCGCGGAAGCTCGCAGTGCCGTGGCGGTACTGGATCTTCAGGTGCTTCATGTAGCCGAGGTAGGAGTTGCGCACCTCGGTGACCACGTCCTTCTGGTGGTCCCAGGCGCGATCCATGTCGGCCGTGAGGCTGCCGCTGATGCCGCGGCCCTCGAAGTGGCGCTGCGCGGCGACGGTGCGGGCGGTGTGGTACCAGTCCTTCTTGGGTACGCAGCCGCGGTTGAGGCAGCAGCCACCCCAGTCGCCCTTCTCGATGATGACGACGCTCAGTCCGCGCAGGGCGCCCAGAACGGCGGCACGATAGCCCCCGGGGCCACTGCCGATGATGGCCAGGTCAAAGGTCTCGCTCATGGTGTCTACTCGGTCAGGTCAATGATCGGGTCGTGCCATTCCAGCTGCGTGAGGTTCAGCTCGAACACGCGGCCGTCGGCCTCGTAGTCGAAACGCACCGGGACGTGGCGCAGCTCGCGCGCAAACCAGGCGGACAGCGCAACGTCGCTGTCCTTGCTGCGGCGGTCGATGCGGATGGTCTCCACGCGGCCGATCGGGGAGTCCATGGTCTCGCGTCCGACGACCTCGAACTCGTATTCGCGCAGGCGGTCGCGTTCCAGCGCCTGGATGGTCTCGCGGTCCCCCGCGGCGGCCAGTTCGCCGGTCTCCAGGCGCTGCATCATCAGGTACAGCGAGCCGAGGAAGTCCAGGGTCTGTTCCGGGACCTCGAGATCGAAGCGCTCGCTATTGATGGTGCCGATCGCGCGGTTGCTCTCCCAGTCGAAACGCGTCTCGACCTTGCGCTCGCGGCGCGGGGTGATCTGCTGGCTGCGCGACTGCACCAGCTGGAGGTCGCCGTTGCGGCTGTTCATCAGGGCCTCGCGGCTCAGCTCGAAGCGGCCGAGGATGCGCAGGAAGCCGGAGACGTGGGCATCCATCGCCATGCGGGTCTGCACATCCTCGTGGTTGAGGGTGATGCGCGCCTTGAGCGTATTGCCCATGGCGCTGGCCTCGTAGCTGGCGGTGTAGGGCGGGATCGGGCGCAGGTCGCGGTCCGCGGCTGCCGGGGTGGCCAGCAGGGCCAGCACCAGGGCCAGCATTATGGAAACAGCACGCCGGGTCATCGCGCGGCTAGCGCCGGTCGTCGGGGCCTGAACGTTCATGGGTGTCCTCGTCGAGTTGCAGCGGTGCCTCAAGCGGCCTGCCGTCGTCTTGCAGGATCCGCCCGCACCACTGAATTTCGCCTGAACACACGCGCCGGACGACCTCGGGGTACAGTCGGTGTTCGGCCCGCTGCACGCGGGTGGCCAGGGTGTCGGGCGTATCGTCGGGCGCCACTGGCACGCGTGCCTGCATGATCACCGGTCCGCCGTCCAGCTCCGGGGTGACAAAGTGGACGCTGGCGCCGTGCTCGGTCTCGCCATCGGCCAGGGCGCGGGCGTGGGTATCCAGGCCGCGATACTTGGGCAGCAGCGAGGGATGAATGTTCAGCATGCGGCCGGTGAATCGGTCCACAAAACCGGGGGTCAGGATGCGCATGAAGCCGGCCAGGATGACCAGGTCCGGGGCATAGTCCTCGATGGCGGTGGCCAGGTCGGCGTCGAAGGCCTCGCGCGAGGGGTAGTCGCGATGATTCAGGACACGCCGCGGGATGCCGTGCTGTTCGGCCAGCGCGAGCCCGCCGGCATCCGGCCGGTTGCTGATGACCCCGACCACCCGCGCGGGGATGCGGCCCTGTTCGCAGGCCTCGATCAGGGCGCCGAGGTTACTGCCGCGCCCGGAGATCAGGACGACCAGGCGCCGCGGAGTCGTGTCCGATTGCCCGATGGGTCCGCTCATGCGGCGGCGTAGGTGACGCCGGGTTGGTACTCGTCGCGTTCGCGGATCACGCCGATCGGCCAGCTGCGGATGCCGGCCCGCGCGAGCTGTGTGCTGGCGGCCTCAACCCGGTCCTCGGGGAGGATGACGGTCATGCCGATGCCGCAGTTGAAGGTGCGCAGCATCTCCTCGTCGGCGATGTCGCCGGCCTGCTGCAGCCAGTCGAACACCGGCGGCCGCGCCCAGCTGTCGGGGTCGATGCGTGCGCCCAGGGTGTCGGGCAGCACGCGCGGGAGGTTCTCGGTCAGGCCGCCGCCGGTGATGTGGGCCATGGCGTGCACCGGGAACTGCTCCAGCAGTTCCAGCAACGGGCGCACGTAGATCCGGGTGGGGGCCATCAGGGCCTCGCCCAGCGTGATGCCGTCGGCGCCCGGCAGCGGTGCGTCGAGGCGCGTGCCGGCATGCTCCAGCACGCGCCGGATCAGGGAGTAGCCATTGGAATGGGGGCCGCTGGCCTCCAGGCCGAGGACGACATCCCCGGCGGCGACCCGGCTGCCGTCGATCAGGGCGTCCTTCTCGGCGATGCCGACTGCGAAGCCGGCCACGTCGTAGTCCTCGCCCTGGTACATCCCGGGCATCTCGGCAGTCTCGCCACCGATCAGGGCGCAGCCCGCCTGTTCGCAGCCCTCGGCGATGCCGGTCACCACGTCCGCCGCGATGTCCACATCCAGGTGGCCGGTGGCGTAGTAATCAAGGAAGAACAGCGGTTCGGCCCCCTGGACGACGATGTCGTTGACGCACATCGCGACCAGGTCGATGCCGATGCGGTCATGCCGGCCGGTCTCCTGCGCCAGGCGCAGCTTGGTACCGACGCCGTCCGTGCCGGATACCAGGACCGGCTGCCGGTAGCGATCCATAGGCAGTTCGAACAGGGCCCCGAAGCCACCCAGGCCGGCCATCACGCCGGGGCGTCGGGTGCGCGCCGCATGCGGCTTGATACGTTCGACCAGCTCGGCGCCGGCCTCGATGTCGACACCGGCCTCTCGGTAGGTCAGGCCTGAACGGGATTCGGACATGGGTTCCCCGATGTTGAATGAGCGCGGGTGGAGGCCGCGCGCTGCGGCGGTCTCGCAGAACCCGGCATGGTAGCGAGCCGGGTGCGGGGGTGCAAAGCCGGGAAGCGTTTCGCGGCGAAGAAGGCGGGTGCGAACGGGCGGCGCTGGCGAGCCTTCTCCGGCGATGCCGGGGCGCATGCCTGTGGTATTTTGTGGCGCCTGTCGAACAACCGATCATGACCATGCCCCTGCATCCTCGAGCGCATTCCCGCCTGGCCTTCCTGCTGGGCCTCCTTTTCCTGGTGCTGACCCCGGCCGGGGCCGCCGATGACGCGCTGGTGGTGACGGTCACCGCCGAGGACGAGGCCCGGGCCCTGGAGCAGGGGCTGGAACAGGCGCTGGTAAGGCTGGCGGGGCTGCGTTCGGGCCCGGTGCTGGATCTGGCGGGTGAACTGCTCGAAGGCCGCGACGACGAGGGCTGGATCGCGGCGCTGGAGCGGCGGCAACAGCTCGAAGAGGACCGCTACCGCCTGGAGTTCGACCCGTTTCGTCTGCGCACCGCGTTGCGAGACGCGGGTGTGCCGGCCTTGCTGGGCGAGCGTCCGGCGCTGCTGGTATGGGCCGTACATGATGCCGGCGGGCAGCGTGACCTGCTCGGGGATGCGGTGGACGGCCCGGGGATCCTCGCGGCGCTGGACGAGCTGGCCGAGGCCCGGGACATGCCGTTGCTGTTCCCGCTCGGCGATCTGGAGGATCGCCGGTCCGCCCAGCCCTCCGATATCGTGGGCGGTGTGAGCGAGCCGCTGGTTGCGGCCGCGCGCCGATACGAGGCCGACGGGGTTCTGCTGCTGCACGTGCGCGAGACCGCGAGCGGGGCCGAGGCGCGGGTGGTCGCGGTGCACGACACCCGTGAATACCGCAGTTCCGCCAGTGGGGACAGCCCCGCAGTGGCGGCCCGCGAGGCGGTGGCGCGGGCGCTGGACCGGGTGGCCGAGCCCCTGGCACGGGTCGCGGCCGAGCCGGAATGGCTGCGCCTGGGGTTTGCCGGGATCCAGGGCTTTGCGGCCTTCGAGCGCCTGCGCGCGGAATTGGCGCGGCTGCAGGCGGTGGAGGCGGCGCGTCTGGATGCGCTGGCCGGCGACAGCGTGGTGCTGCAGGTGCGCACCGGCCTTGATCGCGATGACCTGGTCGACCTGCTGCGCGGCTCCGGCTTTGCCCGGGCCGAGGCGCCGGATGCGGCACCCGAGGCCGATGCCTGGCTTGATCGGCGCTGATTGCTGTCACGGCGAACCGGATGCTGCCCCGCCACCAGATCCCCAATGCCGTCACGATCGGCCGGATCCTGCTGATCCCGCCGATTGTCGTGCTGCTGGCGCTGGAGCACTACCTGGTGGCGGTGGTGCTGCTGGCAATCGCCGGACTGAGTGACGCCCTGGACGGCTGGCTGGTCCGGCGTTACGGCTGGCATACGCCGCTGGGTGCCTGGCTGGATCCGGCGGCGGACAAGCTGCTGATGCTGGGGATCTATGTGGCCGTGACCCTGTCCGGACTGCTGCCCCTCTGGCTGCTGTTGCTGGTGGTGGGGCGGGATGTCTGGCTGACCCTTGGCTCCGCGTTGTACCGGGTGTTTGTCGGGCCCCTGGCCATTCGGCCGTTGCTGATCAGCAAGGTGAACACCTTCCTGCAGATCGCGCTGGTGCTGGTGGCCATCGTGAAGGTCGGTCTGCTGGCACTGGACCCGATCTGGGTGCAGCTGCTGATTATTGTCGTGGCCTTCACGACCCTGGCCAGCGGTCTGGCCTATACCGTGCAGTGGGGCCTGTATGCGTGGCGTTACCTGCGCGGCCAGGGCGGGTCGGACGCGGCGAACGGGAGGGCGTCATGAGCACGGGGATCGAGTTGCGCGAGCGCGTCGGCCCGGTCTCGGCCGCGACCCTGGCCGCCCTGGTCGGATTGCTGGTACTGGGCGGGGCGCTGTACCTGCTCGCGCCAATCCTTACCCCCTTCGTCGTGGCGCTGCTGATCGGTTATCTGTTCAATCCGCTGGTGACACGTCTGGCGGTGCGCACCGGGCGTTCGCGCACCCTGGCCACGGTGGTCATCTTCCTGCTGGTGATGCTCGGGCTGGCCGCGCTGATCCTGATCCTGATCCCGCTGGCGATCGCCCAGTTCGAACGACTCACGCTGGCGCTGCCGCAGATCCTCGGCTGGTTCGATGCGCAGGTGCGGCCGTGGCTGGAGGAACTGGCCGGGGACGGCCTGCCGCCGCTGGACGCCGGTGCGCTGCAGGGGCTGGTCACCGAGCACTGGCGCGAGGCCGGCGGGCTGGCCGGGGGTGTACTGCAGTGGATCGGCAGCTCCACCGGCGCGCTGGTGCTGGGGGTATTGAACCTGGTGCTCATCCCGGTGGTGAGTTTCTATCTGCTGCGCGACTGGCCGCGCCTGCTGGACGGATTGCGCGACCTGCTGCCGCGGGCCTGGCGTTCGGCGGTGATGACCTTCGCCGCGGAGTCGGACGAAACGCTGGGGGCCTTTCTGCGCGGACAGATGCTGGTGATGCTGGCGCTGGGCCTGTTCTATGCGGTCACCCTGACCGTGGCCGGGGTCGAGATGGGGCTGGCGATTGGCCTGATCGCCGGGCTGGTCAGCTTTATCCCCTATGTTGGCGTGATCGTCGGGGTGCTGCTCGCCAGCGCCGCCGCGCTGGTGCAGGGCGACGGCTGGACCCTGCTGCTGATCGTGCTGGTGATCTTCGCCGTGGCCCAGGTGCTGGAGTCCATGGTGCTGACGCCCTGGCTGGTGGGCGACCGCACCGGGCTGCATCCGGTCGCGGTGATCTTTGCCGTGCTGGCCGGCGGACAGCTGTTCGGCTTTTTCGGCGTGCTGCTGGCGCTGCCGGTGGCGGCGGTGCTGGCTGTCGGCGTGCGCCACCTGCTGGTGCACTACCGGCGCCTGAATGCCGGGGAAGCGCCCTCGGAGCCGGGAGGTCCCGGGGAATGAGTGCCGGCCAGGGTCGCGAGGCTGCCCCGCAGCGCCAGCTGCCGCTGGACCTGCGCCTGCGGGATACGTCGCGCTTTGCCGGCTTCTATCCCGGCGGCAATCCGCTCGCCCGGGATGCCGTCGAGGCGCTGGCCGTCGGGGTCGGCATGAGCGAGCCACAGATCCTGCTGCACGGGCCGTCCGGCGTCGGCAAGACCCACCTGCTGCAGGCGGCCTGTCATCAGGGCCATGAACGTGGCGAGCCGGTGGCCTACCTGCCGCTGGGCGAGGTCGCATCCGCCCCGCCGCTGGCGGTGCTGGACGGCCTGGAGCGCGCCCGCCTGGTGGCGCTGGACGATCTCGACGAGGTGGTCGGGCAGGGCGACTGGGACGAAGCCCTGTTCGGGCTGCTCAACCGCCTGCGCGACAGTGGCTGCCGGGTGCTGCTGGCGGCGACCCATGCGCCGGACGGGCTGGGCAGCCGCCTGCCGGACCTGACCTCGCGCCTGGCGTGGGGGCCGGTGTTCCGGATGCAGGCACCGGAGGAAGACGACCTCAAGCGCATCCTCGCCCAGCGCGCCGCACTGCGCGGGCTGGAGCTGCCGGAGGCGGTGGCCGACTACCTGCTGCGCCACTACCGCCGTGATCTGGTGGCCCTGCTGGCCCTGCTGGACCGCCTGGACCTGGCCGCCCTGGCCGAACAGCGGCGTCTGACCATCCCCTTCGTCCGCGACCAGCTCGCGCGTTCCTGATCTTCACCACGAAGCACACGAAGGCACGAAGAAGGGCCAGGTCAAGGGCGTTTAACAGGAAGACGGGAAGGACGGAAGATTCTGGATGGGGCGTACCGGGAGGCGGTCCTCGGCCCGGGGATGCTGGCTGGGCGCCTCGCTCCGGCCGAAGCGTGGGTACATTGCGCACCGGAAAGGACTTTCCCGCAACCTCCTGTAAACAAAATGCCCTCTTCCAGCCTTCCCGTCTTCCTGTGAACGGGTTTTGACCTTCTTCGTGTCTTCGTGCGCTTCGTGGTGAATATCAGGAAGTAAGCTTGCGAGCGCGGCGGGCGTCGAGTTTGACGTAGAGCAGGCAGCCGGCGAACCAGGCGAGGCTGGCGGCGGTCATCAGCAGCCCGTACAGGCGCGCATCGGCCGCCGCGGCCAGCGTGATCCCCAAGGTCACGTAGGCCAGCGCCAGCAGGCTGGACCAGGCGTGGGTGTAGCGGCGCCCGTGCAGCATCCCGCGCAGCGGGAACAGCAGCGGCAGGACCAGGATCACCAGCGCCAAAGAGACCGGCACGATCTCCGGCCGGTCGATCCAGGTGGTCCAGACCAGGATCAGGCCGATCAGGGCCAGATAGGCGACCAGCGCCAGCGCGCGCGCCGCGAGGATCATGCCGATTCCCCGTTTTGCAGGCGGCGCGTGATCCGCCCGACCCGCTCGCCCAGGGCCGTGGCGATGCGCTGCTCCTCGCGGGTCACCGGGTGCTCGCCCTGGCCACCGGCGACATGGCTGGCGCCGTAGGGCGAGCCCCCGGAGGTCGTGGTGCTCAGTTCCGGCACGGTGTAGGGCACGCCGACCCAGAGCATCCCCTGGTGGATCAGGGGCAGGGCCATGGTCAGCAGGGTGGTTTCCTGCCCGCCGTGCTGGGTGGCGGTGCTGGTGAACAGCCCGAACGGGCGATCGACCAGGCCGCCGCTGGCCCACAGGCCGCTGGTGCCGTCGAGGAAGTGCTTCAGCGGCGCGGCCATGTTGCCGAAGCGCGTGGGCGAGCCCATGACCAGCCCGGCGCATTCCTCCAGGTCGCGGGTCTCCGCGTAGGGCGGGCCGTCGGCGGGAACCGCCGGCGCCTCGCCGGTGATGTTGGTGCTCACCGGCGGCACGGTGCGCACGCGGGCGACGGCGCCGGCCCGCTCCACGCCGCTGGCGACGTGACGGGCCAGCTCGGCGGTCGCGCCGTAGCGGCTGTAGTACAGCACCAGGACCTCGGGGGCCGCGCTCATGACAGGATCTCCAGCACCTGCTCGGGCGGACGCCCGATGCGGGCGCGGTCACCCATGACCAGGATCGGGCGTTCGATCAGTTTCGGGTGCTGCACCATGGTCTGGATCAGCGCCTCGTCGTCCAGCTCGGCATCCTTCAGGCCCAGTTCGCGGTACTCCGCCTCGCCGGTGCGCAGGAGATCGCGCGGGGCGATGCCCAGCCGGTCGACGATGGCGCGCAGGGTGGCGGCATCCGGCGGCGTCTTCAGATATTCGACAATCTGCGGCTCCACGCCCTGCTCGCGCAGCAGTGCCAGGGTCGCGCGCGACTTGCTGCAGCGCGGGTTGTGGTACAGCGTAGGGGCATCGGACATGAATCCACTCCGGAGGACGAAAAATGACGGAGGCCAATGATAACCATGCCCGCCGCTGGCGTGTCAGCGGTCAGGTGCAGGGGGTGTTCTTCCGCGCCTCTACCCGCGACGAGGCTCGGCGGCTCGGGTTGACCGGTTATGCCCGTAATGAGCCGGACGGCAGCGTCGAGGTGCTGGCCGTGGGCCCGCGCAGGGCGCTGGACACGCTGGAGGAGTGGCTGGCCGACGGGCCGCGCATGGCGCGGGTGGATGCGGTGGAGGCCGAGGAGCTGGAACCCCCGGAGCCGGCGCCGCGCGAGTTCTCCACGGGCTGACTCGGCGGTGCCTCAGTAGCGCCGCAGCGGGCGACCCGGTGGCGGAATGATCTGGACGAAGGCACGCACGTCGCGCAGCCGGTGCGGACCTTCCGACCGGATGCGGGTCTCGGCCCCCTGCATCCAGGCGCCGTCCCAGGCGAGGCGGGCCGCCCCGGTGCGCGAATGGCGCGGCAGGTCGATCAGCAAGAGGCCATCTTCATAGGCGACCTCGAGCTCACTGCGGTAGCGCTCGGCGTGTACCTCGATGCTGCGGCTCTCGCCACTGGCGAGGGTAAAGGCCGTTGGCTCCAGCGCGCGTTCGCGACCGCCGATCCGCAGCGTGCCGCCGCTGAGACTGACGCGGATCAGGTCTCCGGGCAGGCCGGCCTGGCCACTGCGGATGGCCGCGACCCGCTCGGCGCGTTCGGCTGCCCGTGCCGCCTCCTGCTCGGCTTCGGCCTGCAGCCGGGCCTCGCGGGCCTTCTGCACCGATTCCCAGGCGCGGATGGCCTCGACCCGTTCGGCCTCGCCCATGGCGTCCCATTGTTCCTCGCTTACCCCGTAGATCCGCGGGCTGCAGGCGGCCAGCAGCAGCGCCAGGGCTGCCAGGACCGGGTACAGACGAAGCGTTGCGGGCATGCGCGATTTCCGTGTGGGTTTGTAGCCGAGTCTGTCCGAGTAGCCTGTACCGGCCCTGAACGGGGCTCAGTGTTTCCCTCAGAAGAGCAGGTTGATGACGAGCAGCGAGACGACCATGAACAGCAGTGTCACACCGGCGCCGGCGCGCAGGTAGTCGGCCACGCGGTACCCGCCGGGATCCATGATCAGGGCATTGACCTGGTGGGTGGGCAGGATGAAGGAGTTGGATGCGGCGATCGCGACGATCAGCGCGAACACCCGCGGGTCGGCGTCGATCCCCATGCCCTGGGCGACGCTCGCGAAGCTGACCGCCAGCGGGACCAGCAGAACCGTTGCCCCGACGTTGGACATCACCAGCGTGAAGAAGGTGGTCAGCAGGAACACCGCGACCTGCAGCACCCAGACCGGCATCCCTTCCAGTTGCTGCATGCCGTTGGTCGCGATCCACTCACCGGCGCCGGAGTTCTCCACCGCCAGCCCCAGCGGGATCAGCGAGGCGAGCAGGAAGACGGTCTTCCAGCTGATGCCGCGATAGGCCTCGTCCATCGTGATCACGCCGGTGAAGATCATCCCCAGGGCCCCGCCCAGCAGGGCCAGTGCCAGCGGCAGGTCAGTGAACAGCACCAGTCCCAGCCCCAGCGCCAGGGAGCCGAGCGCGGCCAGTGGCCGGTGGGTCTTTGAGGCCTCCTGCTTGCGTCGTGGATAGCGGCTGGTGACCACGACGAAGTCGCGGTCGTCCTCCAGCGCCTGCAGGTTCTCCCAGGGCGTGTGCACGACCAGGGTGTCGCCGGCCTTCAGCGGGGTATCCGGGACCTCGTCGACGATCAGGTCATCGCCGCGCTGGATGCGCAGCACCGAGATGCCGTAGCTGCGGCGCATGCCCTTGTCGCGCACGGTCTGTCCGATCAGCTCGGAGCCGGGCGGGATGATCACCTCCGCGATCCCTCCGTGGCGGGCGGACATGGCGCGGGCGAACACGTCCAGTTCGTCCTTCAGCACGGTGCCGGTGTGGTCGCAGGTCGTCTCGATGGTGGTGACCGGTCCGAGGATGGCGAGGTGTGCTCCGCGCTCCAGCTCCACGTCCCGGTTGGGTTCGATGCGGGTCTCGTCGCCCGTGGTGACGCCCACGACGTGTACCCCGAAGGCCGCCTCGAAGTCGCCCACGCGCATTCCGGCCAGGGAGCTGTCCTCGTCCAGGCGTGCCTCGCGCACCCCGAAATCCATGCCGTAGACATCGCGGAACCAGGCCGAGGTCGTCTGCACCCGGCTCTCGTCCGGGTCCTCGGTCTGGGGATCGCGGGCCGGCAGGACCCAGCGTCCGAACAGCGCGAAGTAGAGGATGAGCGTACCCAGCAGGGCGAGTCCGATCGGGGTCACGTCGAACAGCCCGAAGCCCTCGACCTCGCCGGGCAACAGGTCGTTGAGCAGGATCAGCGGGCTGGAGGCCACCAGCGTCAGGGTGCCGCCGACGATCGCGGCAAAGCCCATCGGCATCAGCAGGCGCGAGCGGGGGATACGTGCGGCCGCGCCGATGCGGTTGATCACCGGCATGAACAACGCGGCGGCCCCGATGTTCTGCATGAAGCTGGTGATGATGCCCACGGCCCCCGAGGTGGTGGCCATCACGCGGCGCTCGGTCTGCCCGCCAAAGCGCAGGATCAGGTCCGCGAGGCGGTTCATGACCCCGGAGCGGTCCAGCCCCTTGCCGATGATCATCACCGCGATGATCGCGATCACCGCGTTCGAGGCAAAGCCGGAAAACAGTGCCTCGCCCTCGACGATCGGCGCCACCCCCGGCACCAGCGCGACCATGCCGAGCAGGAACAGCACGCTCAGCGCCGCCAGGTCGATCCGGATCACCTCCGTCACGAACAGCAGGATCGTCAGCCCTAGTAGGCCGAACACGATCCCCATCTCCAGGGTAAAGGCGACCGACCCCATCAGAAGCGGCCCTGTTTGCGGGGATCGGTTGCGGCGGGGCAGTCGATGAGGGGGCCGCGTGAATCAGGCAACGCGCGGATGTACTTCTTGTTCAAGCCGAGGCCCCAGGGACTGGCGGGCCTGCTCGAGCTCGAAGTGATCCTGGAGGTTCATCCAGAACTCGGGCGAGGTGCGGAAATAACGGCCCAGGCGAAGCGCCGTATCCGCCGTGATCGCGCGCTTGCCCTGCACGATCTCGTTGATTCGGCGGGGGGGCACGCTGATGTCGTGCGCCAGGCGGTACTGGCTGATGCCTGCCTCCTCGATGAATTCGGCCAGGTGCTGGCCCGGATGGATCGGGGCCTCGATATCCTGTGCTGTCATCGTTGCCTCCCTGGTGGTCGTCGGATCAGTGGTAATCCACGATCTCGACGTTGTAGGCGTGACCGTCTCGCCATTCGAAACAGATGCGCCACTGGTCGTTGATCCTGATGCTGTATTGACCCGCGCGGTCGCCTTTCAGTGCCTCCAGTCGATGCGAGGGAGGCTGGCGCAGATCCTCGAGGCGGGTGGCAGCGTGGATGCGCGCCAGACGCATTCGTGCCCGGCGCGTTACCTCGTCGGGCAGGCGGCGTGCCCTCTCGCCCCGGGCCAGCCGCGCGGCTTCCTTGCCGCGGTAGCTCTGGATCATGGATAAATGTTAACGCGCTGCGTTATTAGCGCGCAAACGGTTGTCGAACCGGACTCTCCCGGGAAATACCGGTCCCGAATACGCCCGTCACTTCGGCGCTGTTTTCTGCGGGCGAGGCACGGTGACCGCCGAGCCCTTATTGCAGGCGTTGGCGCAGGGCGTCGAGCAGGCCATCCATCGGGAGGTGTTCGGCCTCGGTGGCCGTGCGTGCCTGGTATTCGAGTTCGCCGGCGTCGAGGCCGCGCTCGCCGATGACCAGGCGGTGCGGGATTCCGATCAGCTCCATGTCGGCGAACATCACGCCGGGGCGCTGTTCGCGGTCATCCAGCAGGACCTGGAAGCCGGCGGCCTCCAGCTCGTCGTGCAGCTTCTCGGCCGCCTCGCGCACGCGCTGGGACTTCTTGGCGCCGATCGGGCACAGGGCGATGTCGAAGGGGGCGATGGCGGTGGGCCAGCAGATGCCGCGCTCGTCGGAGTTCTGCTCGATCGCGGCGGCGACCACGCGCGAGACGCCGATGCCGTAGCAGCCCATGGTCACCACCTGTTCGCGGCCGTCCTCGTCCAGTACGCGGGCGCCCAGGGCCTGGCTGTACTTGTCTCCCAGCTGGAAGATATGGCCGACCTCGATGCCGCGGCGGATCTCGATCGCCCCGGAACCGTCCGGGGCCGGCTCGCCCTCGAGGATGTTGCGCAGGTCGGCGGTCTCCGGCTGCGGCAGGTCGCGGCCCCAGTTCACGCCGGTCAGGTGGTAGCCGTCCTCGTTGGCGCCGACCACGAAGTCCGCCATGCCCAGCATGGCCTGATCGGCGAGAACCGGAATCGGGCTGTCCACCGGCCCCAGCGAGCCGGGGTCGGCGCCGAATGCGGCCCGGATCTCGGCGGCTTCGGCCATGCGCAGCGGCTCGGCGACCCAGGGGTGCTTCTCGGCCTTCACCGCGTTCAGTTCGTGGTCGCCGCGCAGCACGATGGCGACCAGGTCGGCGTCGATCGCGTCGGAGGCGGCCACCACCAGGGTCTTCACCGTCCGCTCGGTCGGGATGTCCAGGAATTTCGCGAGATCGTCGATGGTGTGCACGTCGGGCGTGGCGATCTTCTCCAGCGCCGCGCCGGGGGCCGGGGCCGGCGCGGGCACCGGGCAGGGGGCCAGTTCGACGTTGGCGGCGAACCCGGCCGGGGAGAACGCGATGGCGTCCTCGCCGGAGCTGGCCAGCACGTGGAACTCGTGCGAGGTGTTGCCGCCGATGGCGCCGGTGTCGGCCTCCACCGCGCGGAAGTCCAGACCGCAGCGTTCGAAGATGCGGGTGTAGGCCGCGTGCATCTGCTGGTAGGTGTCGCCCAGGGAGTCGGCGTCGATATGGAAGGAGTAGGCGTCCTTCATCAGGAATTCGCGGGCGCGCATCACGCCGAAGCGCGGGCGGCGCTCGTCGCGGAATTTGGTCTGGATCTGGTAGTAGTTGACCGGCAGCTGGCGGTAGCTGCGGACTTCGCGGCGTACCAGGTCGGTGATCACCTCCTCGTGCGTCGGGCCGAAGCAGAAGTCGCGGTCATGGCGATCCTTGATGCGCAGCAGTTCGGCGCCGTAGAAGTCCCAGCGCCCGGACTCCTGCCACAGCTCGGCCGGCTGCACCGCCGGCATCAGCACCTCCAGGGCGCCGGCGCGGTTCATCTCCTCGCGTACGATGTTTTCCACCCGGCGCAGCACCCGCAGGCCCAGTGGCAGCCAGGTGTACAGCCCGGAGGCCAGCCGGCGGATGTAGCCGGCGCGTAGCATCAGCTGGTGGGAGATGATCTCGGCGTCGGCCGGGGTTTCCTTCAGGGTGTTCAGCGGGAATTGCGAGACGCGCATCGGGGGCAGTCCGTGGTTGATGGCTGGAAAGGGTTCAGAACGTGGTGCCGTTGGTGCCCCAGAAGTGGCGCGGGGCGTCGGCGAATTCGATGTAGACGCGGGCCGGCTCGATGCCCAGTTCCGCCTGCAGGCTGTCGCACAGCTTGCGCGACAGCTCGCGGGTCAGGCCCTCGGGCAGGCCGATGCTCTTCAGCTCGCAGTACGCGAGCGGATCGGTGCGCCCGCCAAAGCACATGGCCGGGTTGTGGCGGCAGGCGACCATCACGTAGCCCTCGGGCTTGCCCAGCCAGTCGGCGACCGCGGCGGACAGGCGCTGGCACAACGTGGCGGTGTCGTCGGGCAGGGCGGCATTGGTCTCGACTTGCAGCAGCGGCATGGCATCCTCCGGGGCGTTGCGGCGAAAGGTCGCCATGATACGGGGAGCGCGGGGTCGGTGCAGCGCTCGCGTCTCCCTAGCGGGTGAAACCCTTGTCAGGGTGGCTATACTCGCTGCGAGGGAGACGAACGCGGCGGGGCCGGACGGCCGGATTGCGTTCAACATCAGGAAATAATAAATTAGAAAAATCTAATATATGGTTCCGGGCCCGGTGCGCGCCTGCGCACCCCCGACGACCTCTTCGAGCAAGGACAGACGCCTCATGACACGAAACCGGATGCGCCACACCCTGTGGGCCCTGCTGCTGTTGCCGTTTGCGGCCCAGGCGGAGTTGCCGTTCGAGACGGCCACCGCCGAACGCCAGACGATCACCCAGGAACGGATCCTGGATGGCCGCGTCGAGGCAGTGCAGCGGTCCACGATCTCGGCGCAGACCTCCGGGCGGATCCGCGAGATCTACGTGGATGTCGACGACTTCGTCGAGGCCGATGAATTGCTGGTCCGGGTCAGCGACACCGAGCAGCAGGCCCGTGTAAGCCAGGCCGAGGGCGATCTGGCCGAGGCCCGCGCCCGCTTCAACGAGGCCCGTTCGGAGTTCGAGCGCATTCGCGATGTGTTCGATCGCGGGGTGGTGTCGCGCTCCGAGTTCGATCGCGCCGAGGCCGCGCTGGAGTCGGCGCGTGCCCGCCTGCGCTCGGCCGAGGGTCGGGTCGAGGAGGCCCGTGAACAACTGGGCTACACCGAGGTGTACGCGCCCTATTCGGGGATCGTGACCGAGCGCCATGTAGAGGTCGGCGAGTCGGTCAGCCCGGGGTCGCCGCTGCTGTCCGGGATCAGCCTGGACCAGTTGCGGGTGGCGGTGGATGTGCCGCAGCGTCTGATTCACAGCGTGCGTGAGCGGCGCAGTGCCGAGGTCCTGCTGAACGGAGACCGGGTGGCGGCCGAAAGCCTGACCATCTTCCCCTACGCCGATCCCGCCAGCTCGACCTTCCGCATCCGCGTGAACCTGCCGGAGCAGCAGGATCTGGGCTTGTTCCCCGGCATGTTCGTGAAGACCGCCTTCGTCGTGGACGCGGTGGAGCGCCTGGTGGTGCCGACCGAGGCCGTGGTCTATCGCAGCGAGGTCATCGCCGTCTATGTGGTGGATGCGGACGACCGGGTGGCGTTCCGCCAGGTACGGGTCGGGCGTCAGCATGACGGCCTGATCGAGATCCACGGCGGTCTGGAGGCCGGCGAGCGCGTGGCGCTGGATCCGGTCCACGCGCAGATCTGGCTGAAGGAACATCAGCAGGTGAACCCATGAGCGATGCCACCACGGAGGGGGCGTCCGAGCGGATGGGGATCTCCGGGCGCATCGCGCAGGCCTTCCTGACCACCCAGATCACCCCGTTGCTGGCCCTGCTGGGGCTGCTGCTGGGGCTGTTCGCGATTCTGGTGACCCCGCGCGAGGAAGAGCCGCAGATCAACGTGACCATGGCCGACGTGTTCATCCCGTTCCCCGGGGCGAGCGCGCAGGAGGTGGCGCAACTGGTCACCACGCCGGCCGAGCAGGTGCTCTCGGAGATCGAGGGCATCGATGACATCTATTCCGTCTCGCGCCCGAACATGGCGCAGATCACCATTCAGTTCGAGGTCGGCGAGGACCGCACCGCGGCGCTGGTGCGCCTGTACAACCAGGTGTTCTCCAACCAGGACTGGCTGCCGCCGGGGCTGGGGGTCGGCGAGCCGATCATCAAGCCGATGGGCATCGACGACGTGCCGATCGTCAACGTGACCCTGTGGACCGAGGACCCCGAGCGCGGCGGGCACGATCTGCTGCGCGTGGCGCACGGGATCGAGGCCGAGCTCAAGCGGGTCCCGGGTACCCGTGATATCTACACGGTCGGCGGCCCGGACCACGTGGTGCACGTGCGCTTCAAGCCGGAGACGCTCGCTGCCTACAACCTGTCGGTGGATGACCTGCGCACCAGCCTGCAGGCCTCCAACTTCTCGCGCGACGCCGGTCAGCTCTATCAGGACGATGAAGAGATCCTCGTCCAGGCTGGCGACTTCATTACCGAACCCGAGGCTTTCGCCAGTCTGGTGGTCGGCATGCACGACGGCCGTCCGATCTACCTCGAGGACGTTGCCGAGGTGGTGCAGGGCCCGGCCTATGCCACCGAGCACGTGCGCTTTGCCCATGGCGCGGCCGCCGGCGATCGAGCGCGCGCGGGCGAGAGCCACCCGGCGGTCACCGTGGCGATTGCCAAGCAACCGGGGACCAACGCCCCGGATATCGCCGACGCCCTGGTCGAGCGCCTGGAACAGCTGCGCGGGACCTATATCCCTGACGGTATCGAGACGACTATCACCCGGAATTACGGCGAGACTGCGGACGACAAGGCCAATACCCTGATCCAGAAGCTGATCCTGGCAACCGCGTCGGTGGTGATCCTGGTCTGGATCGCACTGGGCTGGCGCGAGGCCTTCATCGTCGGTGTGGCCGTGGTGATCACGCTCGCGATCACCCTGTTCGCCTCCTGGGCCTATG
Organism: Thioalkalivibrio sp. ALE22; assembly: GCF_000381445.1. Lineage (NCBI taxonomy): Bacteria > Pseudomonadati > Pseudomonadota > Gammaproteobacteria > Chromatiales > Ectothiorhodospiraceae > Thioalkalivibrio > Thioalkalivibrio sp. ALE22. Next base: position 151,477 of record NZ_KB906502.1, on the reverse strand, counting down.
GCTTCACCCTCAACCGCGTGTCGCTGTTCGCGCTGATCTTCTCCATCGGGATCCTGGTGGATGATGCCATCGTGGTGGTGGAGAACATCCACCGGCACATGGCCAAGGGCGGCAGGAAATTCCTCGAGGCTATCCCGCTCGCGGTGGACGAGGTCGGCGGACCGACCATCCTCGCGACCTTCACCGTGATCGCGGCCCTGCTGCCGATGGCCTTCGTGACCGGGCTGATGGGGCCCTACATGAGCCCGATCCCGATCAACGCCTCGATGGGGATGATCATCTCGCTGGCGGTGGCCTACGTGGTCACGCCCTGGCTGACGTACAAGGTGCTGCGACGCCAGGCCGAGCAGCACGCGCATGCCGCACCGGCCGGCGGCGGGCACGGCGCGGAAGGCGAGAGCGCCTCCGCTGGGCTGATGAAGATCTTCAACCGCCTGCTGCTGCCGTTTCTCGGGACCTCCGGGCGCAAGAAGACCAACCGCCTGGTGCTGTGGGTCGGGACCCTGGTGCTGATCCTCGGCTCGGTGTCGCTGGCCTACTTCCAGCTGGTGGTCATGAAGATGCTGCCGTTCGACGACAAGTCGGAGTTCCAGGTGGTGCTGGATATGCCGGAGGGCACCAGCCTGGAGCGTACCTCCCGCGTGCTGGCGGAGATGGGCGACTATCTGAAGACCGTGCCCGAGGTGCACAACGTGCAGACCTACGCGGGTACCGCGGCGCCGATCAACTTTAACGGCCTGGTGCGGCAGTACTACCTGCGTGAGGGCTCGCACGTCGGCGACATCCAGGTGAATCTGGTGGATGCCTCCGAGCGCTCGCGCCAGAGCCATGCGGTGGCGCTCGGTGTGCGCGAGGCAATCAACGAGATCGCCGATCGTCACGGTGCCGCGGTGAAGGTGGTCGAGGTGCCGCCGGGGCCGCCGGTGATGTCGCCGATCGTGGCCGAGATCTACGGGCCGGACTACGACGGTCAGATCGAGATCGCCCGCCAGGTGCGCGAGCGCTTCGAGAACACCGACGGCATTACCGATATCGACGACTCGGTGGAATACCCGGGGCAGAAGAAGATCCTGCAGGTCGACCGCGAGCGGGCCGCGCGCCTGGGCGTGTCGCAGCAGGCGGTGGTGCAGGCGATCGAGACCGCGCTGTCCGGCGAGGACGTGACCTACCTCTACGGCTCCAACGTGAAGTACGCGGTGCCCGTGCGGCTCGAGTTCGAACAGGCCGAGAAGGGCAGCCTGGACCCGGTGCTGGGGCTCAAGGTGCGCTCGCGCGACGGCACGCTGGTGCCGCTGTCCGAGGTGGTCAATGTGGTGGACTCGACCCTGGAGCATTCGATCCATCACAAGAACCTGCTGCCGGTCGTCTACGTGATGGGCGACCTGGCCGGTGGTCTGGACAGCCCGCTATACGGCATGTTCGACATGTTCTTCGGCCTGCGCGATCAGCCCATGGCCTATGGCGAGCCGCTGGAGCAGCTGTTCATCAGCCAGCCGGACAACCCGTACAACTTCTCCCTGAAGTGGGACGGCGAGTGGCAGGTGACCTACGAGACCTTCCGCGACATGGGCATTGCCTACTCGGTGGGGCTGATCCTGATCTACCTGCTGGTGGTCGCGCAGTTCCGCTCGTACATGGTGCCGCTGATCATCATGGCGCCGATCCCGCTGACCGTGATCGGGGTGATGCCGGGGCATGCCTTCATGGATGCCTTCTTCATGGACGCCAAGTTCACCGCGACCTCGATGATCGGGATGATCGCGCTGGCCGGGATTATCGTGCGCAACTCGATCCTGCTGGTGGACTTCATCAACGAGGAGATCCGCCGTGGCGTGGAGGTGATCGAGGCAGTGGTGCACGCGGGTGCGGTGCGCGCCAAGCCGATCATCCTGACCGGGCTGGCGGCGATGGTCGGCGCCGGGTTTATTCTGGATGACCCGATCTTCTCCGGCCTGGCGATCTCGCTGATCTTCGGCGTGTTTGTCTCCACGCTGCTGACGCTGGTGATCATCCCGGTGCTGTACTACCTGTACGTGCGCAACCGGGTCGAGCTGATCCGCGCCCAGGCGGCGTAACGCCACGACCCTGTCCTAGGGAAACACTGATCAAGGTACACACTCGCGTTGGTACCCCAGGTTTTTCGAGACAAGGCGCGTCGCGCAGCGGGTAGTGGTCCTACCCGCAAGCGACGCAACGCTGGATCGGGGAACCTGGGGCACCAACCCCACGGGGCTCGGCCGCTTTTGCGCGCGCACGGCGTTGCGGCTCCCTTGTGCAGAATGAATGCACGGCAGTCACCGCGCCTTGTTCGCACGCAAAAGCGACTCGAGCGCGAGCGTGTACATTGATCAGTGTTTCCCTAGCGAAGCCCTGCAAGGGGTCGTGGCACGAGCGCCGTGCCGGGCACCGTCATTGCGAGGAGCCGAAGGCGACGCGGCAACCTCCTGAAGCTGGCAGAGTGCCAGTGTCAGCGATCCGGTGGTTCCGGGCGGGGATTGCTTCGTCGCTGCGCTCCTCGCAATGACGTTGTGGGGGGCGGGCGCTGCCTCGCTCCAACACGTGGGGCCTGGCAATGACAGGATCCCGTTCCGGTGTTTTCGCCGTGTGCCGGCATGCGGCTACAATCGGTGCCACTTAACCGAACCGGAGACGCTCGATGGATGTCGAGATGGGAGAAGAGGGCCTGAACGTCCTCGGAATCAGCCGCGAACAGTGCGCCACCCTGGTCGAGACGCTGAAGGCCAGCGAGGACCAGCGCTTCATGGATGACCCCGAACTGCGCAAGCTGTTCAAGCTGCTGGCCGTGCTGCAGAGCGATCTGTGGGACGACATGACCGCCGGGCAGTTCGACTTCGCCCCCTACAAGAAGCAATAGCCCTGCCCGGTGCCGTCCCTGGCACCCGTACCGGAGTGCTCCATGCCCGACAATGATTCCCGCCGGCCGTCCAATTTCGTGATCGGCAACATCTTCCTTGGCGCCGCCGCCATCATGCTGTTCTTCTTCGTGACGCTCTGGGAGATCCTCGGGGTGTTTGCACTGCTGATGTGGATGGGCCTGGCGGCGATCGGGGTCTACTTCATCGTCAAGGACAAGGACATCAATCCGGGCGGCCCGCCGAACTGATTCGGTGCATCCGTCACGTACGCCTCTCGTGACACCAGCCCCGGCATCGCCGGGGCTAGCGCGCCTGCGGGGCGAATTCCTCGAGTCACTGGGGCAGCGGGTCGCGGATCTGGAGGCCCTGTCCGGTCAGCTCGACGGCACGTTTGCGGATGGCGAACGCCTGATCACCCTGTACCGCGAGGCCCAGGCGCTGGCGCAGTCGGGGCAGGTCTTCGATGTCGGCTTGATCCGCGGCGCGGCGGAATCCCTGCGGGCCGCCGTGGCCGGCGTACGCCGGGCCCCGCCCGGACCGGATCGTGACCTGATTGTCGCGGGGGTGCGCCGCCTGGCCACGGCCGTGGAGGCCTATCGGCAGCGGGCGCGGCCGGCGGCGCAGGCGCGCATGCAGCCTGTGGGGGGGCGTCCGGCGGAGTCACGAGTCCGCCTGATCGACGACGGCGGCGCGGTCGGCGAGGCGGTGGCCCGCATGCTGGCCGACCAGGGTTTTCGTGTAACCCGGGGCGAGGTTGCCGTGGCCGACGACGAGCCGCTTTCCGCAGTGGTGCTGTGTGCCGACGTGGTCGCGGCGGACGGGGGCGGCTTGCCGGGGCTGGCGTCTGCGCTGGCCAGCGGGCTTCCGGTGCTGGCCGTCGCTCAGGCCTGGAGTCCCGGCGCCCGCCTCGAATGCGTGCGCCAGGGGGTGACGCGCTGCCTCGATCACCCCCTGGTAACCGACACCCTGGTCGAGCAGCTGATGCAGATCGGCGGCGTAATCGTGGAGTCGGATTATCGCGTGCTGCTGGTCGCCGGGGAGGCGGACAGCGAACTCGCTCATCATCTGGCCGCTTCCGGGCTGGAGGTATCGACGGTGTCCGACCCGGAGGATGCGCGCCTCCGGCTGGGCGAGATCGGCGCCGATGTGGTGGTCCTCGATCTGCAGGGGCTGGACGAACCGGCGGAATCGTTTGTCGCGCTGCTGCGTATTCGGGACAACGGGGGGGCGGTTCCGCTGCTGTTCCTGACCGAGGACCCCGGACGGATCAACGCCCTGATGACGGTGCACCCCGGTGTGGCGGGGGTGTTTCTGAAGCCCGTGGAGCCAGCCCGTATCCAGGCCGCGATTGCCGCGCGGGCGCGCCAGATGCGCCAGATCGACGGGGTCAGCCAGTCCTATCGCGATGCCCTGTACGAGCGCGAACGCGAGCATGTGGCCGTCAACGAACATGCCCTGGTCAGTATCGCGGACGTGGCCGGCAACATCGTCTACGCCAACGAGCGCTTTTCCCGGGTCAGCGGCTATGCGGTGTCCGAGCTGATGGGCCGCAATCACCGCATCCTGAAGTCCGGCCAGCATCCACCGGAATTCTATGCCGAGCTCTGGTCCACCATCGCGTCCGGGCGCGTCTGGCAGGGCGAAATGTGCAATCGTGCGCGCGACGGCTCGCTGTACTGGGTGGAGACCACCATCGTCCCGTATCTCGGGAGCAACGGGCGCCCCTACCAGTACGTGTCGATCCGCACCGAGATCACCCACGTGAAGCATCAGGAGCACCGCCTGCGCTCCAGCCAGATCTTCGCCAACATGGGGACCTGGGAATGGGCGCCGAACCGCGAGGCGCTGGGCTGGTCGGAGCGCATCCCGCCGCTTCTGGGCTATCCCGAGGGCGGGCTGGAACCCACGGTCGCCAATTTCGTGCAGGCGGTGCACCCCGACGATCGCATCCGGGTGCGCAATGCGATCGCCAGCAGTCTGCGTCGCGGGTCCTATCTTGAACTGGAGCATCGCGTCATCTGGCCCGACGGCTCGGAGCACTGGCTGCTCGAGCGCGGCGACGTGGTCCGGGATCAGGACGGCGAGGTTCTGTACATGCTGGGTGTGATGCAGGACATCACCAAGCGCAAGACCTCGGAACTGGCATTGTCCCAGCTGTCTACCCGGCTGCTGGAATCGCAGCGCCTGGCGCGCATCGGCAACTGGGAGATGGACCCGCAAAGCGGGGCGATCACATGGTCGCGGGTCATCCACGAGATCTTCGAGGCGGATGCGGGGGATGCGTCCTTCGGGCGCGACACATACCTGGCGCTGGTGCACCCGGAGGATCGCGAGCCGGTGACGGCCTTTCTGCAGGGCCTGAACGCGGCCGGACACCACGAACTCGGTCACCGGGTGCAATTCCGGGACGGGCGGACCCGCTTTGTCCACGTCATCGCCAGTGTCAGCCTGGATGCAGAGGGCCGACCCGCGCACATCGCCGGGAGCCTGCAGGACATCACCGAACTGCACGAGGCCCAGGAACATCTGGCCCTGTTCCAGCGCATCTTCGAGTCCTCCGGGCAGGGCATCGCGGTAGTGGACCGTGCGGGCCGCTTCGTCTACGTGAATGCCGCCGCGCGCGAGATGGTGGGCTACGAGTCGAGCGAGATGCTGGGCCGGAGCTTCCGCGAGATGGATATCATCCCCGAGGACTCCGAAGAGGAGGCGCGGGAGATCGACCGGGTGCTTTCCGAAGGCGGTTCCTGGGCCGGAAAGCTGCCCCACCGCTGCGCCAACGGGGCGGTGTTTATCACCGTCAGCAACATCGGGGTCGTCCTCGACGATCGCGGCGAACCGCAATACGGCTTCAATATCTTCAGCGACTTCACCGACGAGCTGCGTCGTCGCGCCGAGCTGCACCGTGCGCGCGAGGCGGCCGAGGCGGCCAACCGGGCCAAGTCGGATTTTCTGTCCAACATGAGCCACGAGCTGCGCACGCCGATGAACGCGGTTCTCGGGTTTGCACAGCTGCTGGAGCGCGATCCGGCTCTGGATGAACACCAGCGCGGCCATCTCGATGAAATCATGCGCGCCGGGCGCCATCTGCTGGACCTGATCAACGAGATCCTGGACCTGGCGCGGATCGAGGCGGGGCGCATGCAGGTGGAGCCGGAACCAGTCGCCGTGGACCCGCTACTGGATGAATGCCTGTCCCTGCTGGAGCCCCTGGCGCGCGAGCATCGCGTGGTGCTCGCAGCGGAGCCCCTGCCGACGGTGATGGTGCAGGCCGACCCCCGGCGTTTGAGGCAGGTACTCCTGAACCTGTTGTCCAACGCGGTCAAGTACAACCGGCCGGACGGGCGCGTGCGCGTGACCTGCGAACACGAGGGCTCCGGCGTGCGGATCGCGGTGCAAGACGACGGGCCGGGGCTGACGCCGGAGCAGTGCCAGCGGCTGTTCCAGCCCTTCGAGCGCCTGGTGGCCGAGGAGCAGGGAATCGAGGGGAGCGGGGTGGGCCTTGCGGTGACCCGCAACCTGGTGGAGCTGATGGACGGCGAGATCGGCGTCGACAGCATACCGGGTACGGGCAGCACCTTCTGGTTCCGTTTGCCCGCGGCGCAGGAGCACCTCCCGCCCGCGGCCGGAGAGGACGTGGGCGCAGCCTCGGAAGTTGCGATCCGGGAGGGTTGCCGGGTGCTCTGCATCGAGGATCATGCCGCCAATCAGCGTCTGCTGCGCGAGATGCTGAGGCAGCAGGGGGTGAGCGACTGCCGGGTGGCGGACTCCGCCGTGGCGGGCCTGGACATGGCCCTGCGGGACCCGCCGGGGCTTGTCCTGCTCGATCTGAATCTGCCGGTGATGGACGGCTTTCAGGTGCTGCGCGCGCTGCGCGCCGAGGCGGCGCTGGCGGCGATCCCGGTGATCGCGGTGACGGCCGATGCCACCGAGGCCACGCGCGAGCGGGTGGCGGCGGCCGGCTTTGATGCTCTGCTGACCAAGCCGATCGGGGCGAGCGATCTGCTGGGCGCGCTGCAGCGCTGTGCCGCGGGTCGCGCGAGCGGCTGAGCCGCCGCGCGCGTCGGCGATTCTCAAAGAAAGAGGAATGCGACGATCGCGATCGCCGCGGCCACGGCGACGGCGTCCGCGGTCAGCGCGGCCGCCAGAGTGTGGCGCACGCGCTTGATGCCGATTGCGCCGAAGTACACCGCGAGCACGTAGAAGGTGGTCTCGGTCGAGCCCTGCAGGGTGGAGACCAGGATGCCGACGTGGGTGTCCGGCCCGGTGGCCGGGTCCTGCATGATGCCGGCCATGATGCCATAGGCGCCGGAGCCGGACAGCGGGCGCAGCAGGGCCATCGGCAGGGCCTCGGCCGGCAGGCCAAAGGGCGTGGTCAGCGGCCCGACCAGCCCGACGAACATGCCTAAAGCACCGCTCTCGCGCAGCATCCCCACCGCGACCAGGATCGCCACCAGGTAGGGGATGATGCGCAGGGCCACGTTGAAGCCCTCCTTGGCCCCCTCGACGAAGACCTCGTAGACCGGCACGCCGCGGATCACCCCGTAGGACAGGAAGCCGACTACCAGCCCCGGGATGATCCAGGGGGCGATCGCCTGGCCGTAGAGGATGGTCAGCGGGATGATCGCGAGCACCCCGGCCAGTACCGTCAGCGAGACCCAGGCCGGGTAGCCCTCGGTGGGCACCTCGATGTTCATCGGTTGCTGCTCCGGGGCGGGTTCTTCGGTCGCGCCCGCTTCGGCGTCGGACGGGGCGCTTCGGGACTCGGTCGCGCGAACCGTGTCGTCCAGGTCCGTGGCGCCGTCGCGATCGGCGGCGTCCGGGTCGATCGATCGGGTCGGCGCCGGGCTGCGGAAATAGCGCTGCAGGATCAGGGCGCTGGTGATGCCGGCGATGGTCGCGAACAGCGTGGCGAACAGCGTGGTCGGCAGGATCGCCGCCGGGGCTTCGGAGCCGAGCGAGGCGCGCAGCGCGATCACCCCGGTGGGCAGCAATGTGATGCTGGAGGTGTTGATCGCCAGGAACAGGGCCATCGCATTGGTGGCGGTGCCCGGGTGCGGGTTCAGCTTCTCCAGTTCCTGCATCGCGCGGATGCCGAACGGCGTCGCGGCATTGCCCAACCCCAGGATGTTGGCGGAGAAGTTCAGGATCATCGCGCCCATCGCCGGGTGCTCCGGCGGGACCGACGGGAACAGGCGGGTCATCAGCGGGCGCAGCAGGCGGGCCAGTACGGTCAGCAGGCCGCCAGCCTCGGCGATCTTCATCAGGCCCAGGAACAGCGCCATTACCCCGACCAGACCCAGCGCCAGTTCCACCGCGGAGCCGGCCGCGTCGATTGCGCCCTCGGACAGCGCCTGCATCGGCTGCTCGTCCGGGTCGGTGGAGCGGATCTCGCGGATCGCGGCCGTTGCCACGGCGATCACGATCAGGGCGAGAAAGATCAGGTTCATGCGGCGCAGTTTGCCACGGTCAGCGGTTCTCTCCGCGTGATACACCGCGCAGCACAGCATCCATCGCCCGCGCCGGCAGCAGCCACTTGAGGAAGGCGAACAACCGGGTGGGGAAGGTCACGTGATAACGCACCCGCGGCCGGCGAGCCTCCAGGGCGTGCACCACGCAGCGTGCGACCGCCTCGGGCCCCAGTGTGAACGGCGCATCGGATTCGGCGTCGGCCATGCGGGCCTCGGCGGCCCGGTAGGTCTCCTCCCACGGGCTGTGCTCGCGCTGGATGTGGTAGCGGAAGGCCTTCAGGGCGTTGGCGCGGAAGTCGCTACGGATCGGGCCCGGCTCGATCAGCGAGACATGGATACCCGTGCCGTGCAGTTCCTGGCGCAGGGTGTCGCTCATGCCCTCGATCGCGAACTTGGAGGTCACGTAGGCCCCGCGCAGGCGCAGGGCGACCAGGCCCAGGACCGAGCTGTTCTGGATGATGCGGCCCTCGCCGGCGCGGCGCATGGCGGGCAGCACGGCATTCGTCAGCTCCAGCCAGCCAAGCACGTTGGTCTCCAGCTGTGCGCGCAGGGTGGCGCGATTGAGGTCCTCCACCGCGCCGGGCTGACCATAGGCGCCGTTGTTGAACAGGCCGTAGAGGTGGCCGTCGGTGCGGTGCAGGATCTCGGTGACTGCGCTGTGGATGCTGGCGGAGTCATCCAGGTCCAGCTGCAATGCCTCGAAGCCGTCCTTCTTCAGCCGCGCGACATCCTCGCTGCGCCGGGCGGTGGCGAAGACCCGGTAGCCGCGTTCGCGCAGCATGCCCGCGGTGCAGGCCCCGATGCCGCTGGAGCAGCCGGTGATCAGGACCGCGCGCTGGGAGGGTTCGCTCATGGCGGCCGGATCAGTAGGTGAGGGTGGCGACGCCGTCCTCGACGACCTCGCCGATGAAGGCGCCGCCGCCGCGCATCCCGTCCAGTTCCGGGACCGCGTTGTCCAGGGTCAGCCCGTTCTCGTCCATTGCACCGGCGCAGGCGTAGAAGGCGCAGCCGGCCTCGTGGGCATCCTGCATGAAGCTGTAGACCGACTTCTCCTTCGCCTCGCCGGGGTAGATCTGGTCCGCCACGCCCGCGCGCAGCAGGCGGGTGGTGCCGGCGGCGAAGTAGATCTCGACCTCGAGATCCATCGCAGCGGCGACGGTGGCCTGGAAGAACGGCGCGCCCAGGGTGCCGGGGCGGTCGAGGTCCAGATTGAGCAGCATGATCACGATCTTTTCGGCCATGGCAGGTCCTTGCGGGCAGTGCATTCGGGTATGGGGCGAATCATCCGCGCTGCGGCCGCGCGGCGCAAACACCGCCTGTCGGTGCGGAAGGCCTTTTATTCCCGGCGAACGGCCGCATAATACGCCTCAACCCGTGTTTTCGCGGATGTGTTCCGAGGATTCCAGCCATGCCCATCTATGAATACCAGTGCAAGGATTGCGGCGAGATCTCCGAGATCCTGCAGAAGATCTCCGATCCGCCCGCCACCACCTGCCCCGAGTGCGGTGCCGATGCCCTGACCAAGCAGGTCTCCGCCGCCGGTTTCCGCCTGGCCGGGGGCGGCTGGTACGAGACCGATTTCAAGAAGGACGGCAAGCGCAACCTGAAGGATTCGGGCGGTGGCGCCGGCAAGTCCGATACCTCCACGAGCAAGGCCGCGGCCAGCACCTGACCCATGCTGGTCTCCCTGCGCCGCTACCTGATTGCAGGGCTGCTGGTCTGGCTGCCGCTGATCGTCACCGGCTTCATTATCAAGCTGCTGGTCGACCTGCTGGACTTCACCATCCTCCTCCTGCCGCCGGGCTGGCGGCCGGAGGCGCTGCTGGGCTTTTCCATCCCGGGCGTGGGGATCGTGGTCGCGATCGTCGTGGTGTTCGTCACCGGGGTGATCGTGGCCAACATCGTCGGGCGCAAGCTGGTCGCGCTGGGCGAGTCCATCGTGCACCGCATCCCGCTGGTTAACTCGATCTACGGGGCGGTGAAGAAGGTGACCGAGACGGTACTGGCGGATGGCGGCCAGGCCTTCCGCAAGGTGATGCTGATCGAATACCCACGCCGCGGCCTGTGGTCGGTCGGGTTCATGACCGGCGTCGGCACCGGCGAGGTGCAGGAGCGTACCGAGCACGAGGTAATCACCGTATTCGTCCCGACGACCCCCAACCCGACCTCGGGCTTCGTGCTGATGGTCCCGCGCGAAGAGGCGATTGAACTCGACATGACGGTGGAGGACGGCCTCAAGTTCGTGATGTCCATGGGGGTCGTCACGCCCCTGAAAGGACCTGAAGAGGCCCCGCCTCCGGTTGCGCAAGGGCAGGGCAAATCGTAAGATTTCCGGCCTTTTCGCGGGTGCGGACGTCGCGTGCGCCCCGTTTTCCCGACTAACCGTGCAGGCCTCTCAGGAACCACCGATCCCTGGCGGGCGTGCCCTTCGGCTGGAACAGCGCAATGCGAACTCATCTGTGTGGACGTGTCACCGAGAACGAACTCGACTCGGAGGTGACCCTTTGCGGCTGGGTGAATCGCCGGCGTGACCACGGGGGCGTGATCTTCGTCGATCTGCGCGACCACACGGGTCGGGTGCAGGTCGTGTTCGACCCCGACCGCGAGGACGTCTTCGCCCGCGCCGAGCAGCTGCGCAGCGAGTACGTGATCCGCATGACCGGTCGTGTGCGCCGCCGTCCCGAGGGGACCGAAAACCCGGACCTGTCCACCGGTGCGGTGGAGATCCTGGGTCTGGAACTGGAGGTCCTGAACGCCGCGAAGACCCCGCCGTTCCCGCTGGACGACGAGGACGTCGGCGAGGACACCCGCCTGCGCTATCGCTACGTGGACCTGCGCCGCCCGGTGATGCAGGAGCGCCTGCGTCTGCGCGCAAAGGTCTCCGCGGCCATGCGCCGCTTCCTCGAGGAACGCGATTTCCTCGACCTCGAGACCCCGATGCTGACCAAGGCCACGCCGGAGGGTGCACGCGACTACCTGGTGCCCAGCCGTACGCATCCGGGCAGCTTCTTTGCCCTGCCGCAGTCGCCGCAGCTGTTCAAGCAGCTGCTGATGATGTCCGGCATGGACCGCTACTACCAGATCACCCGCTGCTTCCGCGACGAGGACCTGCGCGCCGATCGCCAGCCGGAGTTCACCCAGCTGGACATGGAGATGGCCTTCGTCGACGAGGCCGACGTGATGGGCGTGACCGAGGGCCTGATCCGGCACCTGTTCCGCGAGGTGCAGGGTGTCGAGTTGCCCGATCCGTTCCCGCGCATGGCCTACGCCGAGGCGATGGCCCGCTTCGGGTCGGACAAGCCCGATCTGCGCATCCCGCTGGAGTTCACCGAACTGACCGAGGTGATGCAGGCGGTGGAGTTCAAGGTCTTCAACGGCCCGGCGAACGACCCCGAGGGCCGCGTGGCCGCGCTGCGCGTGCCGGGCGGAGCCAAGCTCACGCGCAAGGAGATCGACGTCTACACCGAGTACGTCGGCCGCTACGGCGCGAAGGGCCTGGCCTACATCAAGGTCAACGACCCGGCGGATATCGAGGGCGGGCTGCAGTCGCCGATCCTGAAATTCCTGCCGGAGGACGTGACCCGGCAGATCCTGGAAAAGACCGCGGCCGCCGCCGGCGACCTGATCTTCTTCGGTGCGGACAAGGCCTCGGTGGTCAACGAGGCGATCGGCGCGCTGCGGGTGAAGCTCGGCCACGACCTCGACCTGGTCGAGGCGGGCTGGCAGCCGCTGTGGGTCGTCGACTTCCCGATGTTCGAGTACGACGACCAGGACAAGCGCCTGTACGCCCTGCATCACCCGTTCACTGCCCCGGCGGTGGACAGCCCGGACGCGCTGCGCAATAACCCGCGCGAGGCCCTGTCCCGTGCCTACGACATGGTGCTCAACGGCACCGAAGTGGGCGGTGGCTCCATCCGTATCCACAACCCCGAGATGCAGCAGGCTGCGTTCGAGGCCCTGGGTATCGGCGAGGACGAGGCCCGCGAGAAATTCGGCTTCCTGCTGGATGCGCTGGAGTTCGGTGCCCCGCCGCACGGCGGCCTGGCCTTCGGCCTGGACCGCCTGGTGATGCTGATGAGCGGCGCCCACTCCATTCGCGACGTAATGGCCTTCCCCAAGACCCAGACGGCCGCCTGCCTGCTGACCGACGCCCCGGCGCCGGTCGGCGAGAAGCAGCTGCGCGAGCTGGGCATCCGCCTGCGCGCCAGCGCTACGCAACAGGCCGGGTAGGCAACGGGCCGGTCGTTCACCATGGCCGGCATGCGTACCAGTGTGGTTACGGTCCATGGCTGGCATATGTCCGGCCTGGAGATGGCCCTGCTCGCCCGGCGCCTGCGCGCGGCCGGTCACGCGGTTCACCCCTTCCGCTACGCCTCGCGGCGCCAGACGCCGGAGCAGGCGGGGCGCGCGCTGGCGGCCTTTCTCGACGACGTCCCCGGCGACCTCGTGCACCTGGTCGCCCACAGCCTGGGCGGCGTGGTGGTGCGCCACCTGTTCGAGGTCGCGCCCGTGCAGCGTCCCGGCCGCATCGTGATGCTGGGTTCGCCCCTGGCCGGCAGCCGCGTGGCGGCCCGGCTGGCGCGCAACCGGGCCGGGCGCTGGTGGCTGGGCGCGCCCCTGGAACGCGGCCTGCTCGGTGGGAGCCCGATCCTGCGCGGGCGCGACATCGGCATGCTGGCCGGCAGCCGGCCGTTCGGGCCGGGCCCGCTGATTGCGCGCCTGCCGCATCCCCATGACGGCCTGGTCGCGGTGGACGAGACGCGGGGCCCCGACGTCTCGCGTCACCTGACCCTGCCGGTGACGCATATGGGCATGCTGTTCGACACCGTCGTGGCGCGCGAGACCCTGCACTTCCTGGAGGCGGGCGAGTTTCTGCCCTGACGCCGGACGGGCCCGTCAAGCCCGACCACCGCGGTCATCGCGAGGCGCGGAGCGCCGTGGCGATCTCCGTGGATGGCCCCGGCGCTGGCCCGGGCGGGCGTCGGGGGTTCGGTCCGGAGGTTACTCGCTGCGCGCGCCCTTCGAGCCGGCCTGCGGCCGTTCACCGCCCCTGCGGGGCCTCGCAATGACGAAGGGGCTACGGCAGGGGCATGCCGCCCGCATTCGTGATTAGCGCGGCCCCAGCGATTAGACTGTGCGCATTCCGGTGCCCGGCGGCATGCCGGGTCGGCATAACCGAACCCAACTCAAGGAGTCGTGACCGAATGGCAGGCCACAGCAAGTGGGCGAATATCCAGCATCGCAAGAACGCCCAGGACGCCAAGCGCGGCAAACTCTTCACCAAGCTGATCCGCGAGATCACCGTGGCCGCCCGCCAGGGCGGCTCGGACCCGGAGACCAACCCGCGCCTGCGCCTGGCGATCGACAAGGCGCTGGGTTCCAACATGACCCGCGACACCATCGAGCGGGCCGCCAAGCGTGGCGCCGGCGAGACCGATGGCGACAACGTCGAGGAGATCCGCTACGAGGGCTATGGGCCTGGCGGTGCGGCCATCCTGGTCGACTGCATGACTGACAACCGCAACCGCACGGTTGCCGAGGTGCGGCATGCTTTCTCCAAGATGGGCGGCAACCTCGGCACCGACGGCTCGGTCGCCTACCTGTTCCAGAACAAGGGCGTGATCCGTTTCGCCCCGGGCCTGGATGACGAGGTGGTGATGGAGGCCGCGCTGGAGGGCGGGGCCGAGGACGTCCAGGTCGAGGACGACGGCGCCATCGAGGTGATCACCGAGCCGGAGACCTATCAGGACGTGCGCGCCGCGCTGACCGAGCGCGGCCTGGAGCCGGAAAACGCCGAGGTCACCTGGCGGCCGGAGACCCTTGCGCCGCTGGATGCGGAGACCGCCGAGTCGGTCCTGAAGTTGCTGGACATGCTCGATGATCTGGACGACGTGCAGAACGTCTACACCAACGCCGACTTCCCCGAAGAAGTCAGCGGTGACTGATCCGGCCGCGGCGTGAGCGGCGTGCGCATCCTCGGGATCGACCCCGGCTCCCGCGTGACCGGCTTTGCGGTCATCGAGTTTGATCGCAGTCGTGGCCGTTCCTGCGGCCACGGCGTGATCCGGCCGAAGGCGAAGGCCTTCCCCGAGCGCCTGGGCGAGATCTTCGCCGGCGTAGTCGAGGTGATCGACGAGCTGAAGCCCGACGTACTGGCCATCGAGTCGGTGTTCGTCGCCCGCAATGCCCAGTCCGCGATCAAGCTGGGGCACGCCCGTGGCGCGGCCATCTGCGCCGCCACCCAGGCCGGTCTGCCGGTACACGAATACGCCCCGCGCGCGATCAAGCTGGCCGTGGTCGGTGTCGGTGGCGCGGACAAGGAGCAGGTCCAGCACATGATGCAGCAACTTTTACGCCTGGCCGAACCGGCCAGCAGCGATGCCGCTGATGCCCTGGCCGTCGCGCTCTGCCACGCCCACACCCGGCAGAACGAGGCGCGCCTGCAGGGCTCGGCCGCCGCGATGATCGGGGGGCGCCCATGATCGCCCGACTGGAGGGGCGGCTGATCAGTCGCGAGGTGAACGGCGTGGTGATCGACGCCGGCGGGGTTGGTTACGAGGTGGATGTCCCGCTGTCCACGCTGGCGGCCCTGCCGGAACCCGGCGAGACGGTCGTGCTGGCGACCCACCTGGTGGTGCGCGAGGATGCCCACCAGCTCTTCGGATTCCTGAACAAGCGCGACCGCGACCTCTTCCGCCGTCTGATCCGCGTCAACGGTATCGGTGCCAAACTGGCGCTGGCCATGCTCTCGACCTACGCCGGCGACGAGCTGGCGGGCCTGATCAGTGGTGGCGACGTGACGGGCCTGGCCAAGGTGCCGGGCATTGGCAAGCGCACCGCCGAACGGGTGGTGCTCGAGCTGGGCGAGCGCCTGGCCGAGATGGGCTTTGCCGCCGCGCCCGCCGGGGCGGCGGCGGGCAGCGAGCCCACGCCGGCGGCCGCGATGGAGGGCGAGGCCCTGGCCGCGCTGGAGTCCCTTGGCTATCCGCGGGCCAGTGCCGAGAAGATGGTTGCGGCGGTCCGCGACCAGGCCGACTCGGTGGAGACGCTGGTGCGTCTCGCGCTGCGCTCTACCGTCAAACGCTAGCGCACACCCGCAGCGATCCTGGCTTGGCCAGCGTCGTCGCCCGCGGTTATGTGCTTTCGGTCCGCCGCTTGCGCTGTATTGGTGGCTGGCCCTGGTTCGTCGTTTGGTGTTTACGGTGCCTCCGGTCCGGCCCCTGCCTCGTGGTGGCTGGTCCTGGTTCGACATCCGGTGTTTACGTGCTTTCGGTCCGCATACTGCCTGGCGCTGACTCGCCAGCGCGCCCCGAGGCACTTTCTTGCTTGCCCAAGAAAGTGCCCAAAGAAGGGCACCCGGATTCCGCCCGGGAACCTTGCTCCAGGGCCCTCGGGCCGGCGGCGCTGAACTCGCTACGCCTTCGGCTTCGCTCAGACATCCAGCGCCTTCTCCCGGCCCGAGAACCCTTCCGCAAGGGGCTCCATACGGGGGAGTAAGGTCAAGACAGGAGGTATTCCGACCCCGCGACACAACAACGGCCCTGCCGCCTGAAAGCCCCCGGCGCCCGCACCGCGGGCGCGGCACGCAACGGCCAAAGGCCGAGCGTGCCCAAGATGTGCGAAGACCTAGCCTTCATCCACTGGCAAGACCGTCGGGACAGCCGTTGTCTTGACCTTGAGGCCCCCGTTGTCGTCGCGCCGAGCGGAGAGGGTTTTCGCGGGGAAAAAGGCGCTGGATGTCTGAGCGGAGCCGAAGGCGCAGCGAGTTCAGCGCCGCCCGCGAAAACCCTCGGAGCGAGGGGAACCCCGGCCCGCGTAGCGGGCCGGGGTCGCGGCAGTCGGGCGTGTTTCTTGGGTACTTCTTTGCACGAGCAAAGAAGTACCTCGCGGCGCGCTGGCGAGTCAGCGCCAGGCAGTATGTGGACCGGAGGCACCGTAAAAACCGAACGATGAACCAGGACCAGCCACAACCAGGCAGGCGGCGGACCGAAGGCAGGTGAAACACCAGGCGACGAACGGGGGCCAGCCACCAACGGCATAGAATGAACGATCGCCAGGCTGGAGCGGAGAGGCGGATGACGCCGCAAGCCGGCATCTCGTTGGACGCCGCGCGCGGCGCTCGCGTACACTTGAAGACGTATCCGTACCCGTCCCGCGAGCACCGAACCGTTGCCCAGAACAGGGCCCTGTCCCTGTTGAAACGGTGCGGGCGAGGCCGGGTCAAAGACCCGAATCGATCGCAGTACCGCCGCCGGCGAACCGCCTGGCGGCCCCGACCCAGACCATCCGGAGGTCCCCTGTGTCCGCGCCCGCTCTGCTCGTCCTGGAAGATGGCACTGTGTTTCATGGTCAGGCGATTGGCGCCCAGGGCCAGACGGTCGGCGAGGTGGTGTTCAACACCGCGATGACCGGTTATCAGGAGATCCTGACGGATCCCTCCTACCACCGGCAGATGGTCACGCTGACCTATCCGCATATCGGCAACACCGGCACCAACCCGGAGGACGACGAATCCGCCCGCGCCCATGCGGCCGGGCTGATCATCCGCGACCTGCCGCCGCTGGTGTCCAACTGGCGCTCGCGCGAATCCTTGCCGGATTACCTGCTGCGTCACGGCATCGTGGCGATCAGCGGGATCGATACCCGCAAGCTGACCCGCATTCTGCGCGAGAAGGGCGCGCTGAACGGCTGCATCCAGGCCGGTGAGGTGGACGAGCAAGCGGCCCTGGCCGCCGCGCGCGAGTTTCCCGGCATCAAGGGCATGGACCTGGCGCGAGAAGTCACCACGCGCAGCCGCTACGAATGGCTGGAGGGCACCTGGCAGCTCGGCGAGGAGCCGGCCCGGGTGGACCCGGAGCAGGCCGAATTTCATGTGGTGGCCTACGACTTCGGCATGAAGCAGAACATCCTGCGCAAGCTGGCGGACCGGGGCTGCCGCGTGACCGTGGTGCCGGCCGAGACCCCGGCGGACGAGGTGATGGAGCTGAAGCCGGACGGGGTGTTCCTGTCCAACGGCCCAGGCGACCCCGAGCCCTGCACCTACGCGATCGATGCGATCCGCGACATCTGCGAGCGCAAGCTGCCGCTGTTCGGTATCTGCCTCGGGCACCAACTGCTGGGCATTGCCAGCGGCGGCAAGAGCGTGAAGATGAAGTTCGGCCATCACGGGGCGAACCACCCGATCCGCCACGAGGAAAGCGGGCGGGTGATGATCTCGTCGCAGAATCACGGCTTTGCGATCGACGAGGACAACCTGCCCGATACGCTGACGCCGACCTACCGGTCGCTGTTCGACGGCACGCTGCAGGGGATCGCCCGCACCGACTGCCCGGCCTTCAGCCTGCAGGGACACCCCGAAGCCAGCCCGGGCCCCCACGACGTGTCCCCGGCGTTCGACGACTTCGTCGAGATGATGCGCGCCGCGCGTCGCTAAAGCTCCTCCTCCCGAATTTCCGATATCGACAGCCTGCGAGAGCCGTCACATGCCCAAGCGTACCGACATCCAGAGCATCCTGATCCTCGGGGCCGGCCCGATCGTGATCGGTCAGGCCTGCGAGTTCGACTACTCCGGCGCCCAGGCCTGCAAGGCCCTGCGCGAGGAGGGTTACCGGGTGATCCTGGTGAACTCCAATCCGGCGACCATCATGACCGATCCGGAGATGGCGGATGCCACCTACATCGAGCCGGTGGAGTGGGAGACGGTCGCCAAGATCATCGAGAAGGAGCGCCCGGATGCGGTGCTGCCGACCATGGGCGGTCAGACCGCGCTGAACTGCGCGCTGGACCTGTCGAAGGAAGGCGTGCTCGAGAAGTTCGGGGTGGAGATGATCGGCGCCAACGAGGCGGCGATCGACATGGCCGAGGACCGCGATCACTTCAAGGCGGCGATGGCCGATATCGGTCTGGACACCCCGACCGCGATGCTCGCGCACTCCTGGGAGGAGGCGCAGGAGATCCAGCCGAAGATCGGCTTCCCGGTAATCATCCGCCCGTCGTTCACCCTCGGCGGCTCGGGGGGCGGTATCGCCTACAACCGCGAGGAGTTCGAGTACATCGTCAAGAACGGGCTCGACCTCTCGCCGGTAAACCAGGTGTTGCTGGAGGAATCGGCGCTTGGCTGGAAGGAGTTCGAGATGGAGGTGGTCCGCGACAAGGCGGACAACTGCATCATCATCTGCTCCATCGAGAACCTGGACCCGATGGGTATCCACACCGGGGACTCGATCACTGTGGCCCCGGCGCAGACCCTGACCGACAAGGAATACCAGATCATGCGCGACGCCTCGCTGGCGGTGCTGCGCAAGATCGGCGTGGAAACCGGTGGCTCCAACGTGCAGTTCGCGATCAACCCCGAGAACGGGCGCATGATCGTGATCGAGATGAACCCGCGGGTGTCGCGTTCCTCCGCGCTGGCCTCCAAGGCGACCGGCTTCCCGATCGCCAAGGTCGCGGCCAAGCTGGCGGTGGGCTACACCCTCGACGAGCTGAAAAACGAGATCACCGGCGGGCTGACCCCGGCCTCGTTCGAGCCGTCCATCGACTACGTGGTCACCAAGATCCCGCGCTTCACCTTCGAGAAATTCCCGCAGGCCGAGGCGCGGCTGACCACGCAGATGAAGGCGGTGGGCGAGGCGATGGCCATCGGCCGCACCTTCCAGGAGTCGTTCCAGAAGGCGCTGCGTTCGATGGAGACCGGCATGGACGGTCTCGACGAGCGCATTGACCTGGATGCCGACGACGTGGTCGATCAGCTGCGCACCCGGCTCGCCAACCCCAGCCCGGAGCAGGTGCTGTACGTGGCCGACGCCTTCCGCGCCGGCTTCTCGATCCAGGACATCTTCGACCTGACCGCGATCGACCCCTGGTTCCTGGCCCAGATCCAGGAACTGGTGGACGTCGAGAAGGGCCTGCGCGACCGCATCCTGGGCGACATCAAGGCCGAGGAGATGTACCGCCTGAAGCAGCGCGGCTTCTCCGACCTGCGCCTGGCGACGATCCTCAACGAGACGGAAAAGGCCGTGCGCAAGCACCGCCACGGCCTGGGCGTGCGCCCGGTGTACAAGCGGGTGGATACCTGCGCGGCCGAGTTCGCGACCACCACCGCGTACATGTACTCCTCCTATGAAGAGGAGAACGAGGCGGAACCGACCGACAAACAGAAGATCATGGTCCTGGGCGGCGGGCCGAACCGTATTGGCCAGGGCATCGAGTTCGACTACTGCTGTGTGCACGCGGCGCTGGCGATGCGCGAGGATGGCTACGAGACCATCATGGTCAACTGCAACCCGGAGACCGTCTCCACCGACTATGACACCTCGGATCGGCTGTACTTCGAGCCGCTGACCCTGGAGGACGTGCTGGAGGTCGTGGCGACCGAGAACCCGGCCGGCGTGATCGTGCAGTACGGCGGGCAGACCCCGCTGAAGCTGGCGCGGGATCTCGAGGCGGCCGGGGTGCCGATTATCGGCACCAGCCCGGACTCGATCGACCTGGCCGAGGACCGCGAACGCTTCCAGGCCCTGCTGAACAAGCTGGGACTCAAGCAGCCGCCGAACCGCACCGCGCGCAGCGAGGAAGAGGCGGAGAAGCTGGCCGACGAGATCGGCTACCCACTGGTGGTGCGCCCGTCCTACGTGCTCGGTGGCCGCGCGATGGAGATCGTGCGCGACCGCGAGGACCTGCGCAGCTACATGCAGAACGCGGTGTCCGTCTCCAACGATGCCCCGGTGCTGCTGGATCGTTTCCTGGATGACGCGATCGAGGTCGATGTCGATGCCATCTCGGATGGCGAGAACGTGATCATCGGCGGGATCATGGAACACATTGAGCAGGCCGGCGTGCACTCGGGCGACTCCGCCTGTTCGCTGCCGCCGTTCTCGCTGTCGATGGCGCTACAGGACGAGATGGTCGAGCAGGTGCGCAAGATGGCGCTGGGGCTCAAGGTCGTCGGCCTGATGAACACCCAGTTCGCGATCAAGGGCGACGATATCTACGTGCTGGAGGTCAATCCGCGCGCCTCGCGCACCGTGCCGTATGTCTCCAAGAGCGTCGGCCGGCCGCTGGCCAAGATTGCCGCCCGCTGCATGGCCGGGCAGACCCTGCCCGAGCAGGGCGTGGGCGATGCGGTCTACCCCGATTACTACTCGGTAAAGGAATCGGTGTTCCCGTTCGCCAAGTTCCAGGGCGTGGACCCGATCCTGGGGCCGGAGATGAAGTCCACCGGCGAGGTGATGGGGGTCGGTCGCAGCTTCGCCGAGGCCTTCGCCAAGAGCCAGCTGGGGGCGGGCGTGCTGCTGCCGTCCACCGGCAAGGCCTTCGTGTCCGTGCGCGAGATCGACAAGCCGCTGGTGGGTGAAGTCGCGCGCCGCCTGGTCGAGCTGGGTTTCGAGGTTCTGGCCACCCGGGGCACGGCGAACGTGCTGGAGGAGGCCGGGATCGCGGTGACCCGCGTGAACAAGGTCACCGAGGGTCGTCCGCATATCGTGGACATGATCAAGAACGACGAGATCAGCTTCATCATCAACACCGTGGAGGGCAAGCAGTCGACCTCCGACTCCTACACCATCCGCCGCGAGGCGCTGATGCACAAGGTGGGCTATACCACCACCATTGCCGGGGCCAAGGCCACCGTGCAGGCCCTGGATCATCTGGGGGCGAACGACGTCTTCCGGCTGCAGGACCTCCACCAGGAAAATCTCGGAGGGAAAAGCGCATGAACAAGACGCCCTTGACCGTGACTGGCGCGGAAAAGATGAAGGAAGAGCTGAAGAAGCTGAAGGGCGAGGACCGCCCGCGCGTGGTCAACGCGATCTCCGAGGCGCGCGAGCATGGTGACCTCAAGGAGAACGCCGAGTATCACGCCGCGCGCGAGCAGCAGAGCTTCATCGAGGGCCGCATCCGCGAGCTGGAGGCGAAGCTCTCCAATGCCCAGATCATCGACGTCACGGCCCTGCCGCAGACCGGCAAGGTCGTGTTCGGGACCACGGTGGTGCTGGAGGCGACCGAGGACGGGCGCCAGGTGACCTACAAGATCGTGGGCGAGGACGAGGCCGACATCAAGAACAACATGATCTCGGTGTCTTCCCCGATCGCGCGGGCGCTGATCGGCAAGGAAGAGGGCGATGTGGTCACCGTGCAGGCCCCGGGCGGGGAGACGGAGTACGAGATCCTGGAGGTCCGCTACGTCAACTGACGCCGCCGTATCCGGCTGTCAGGCCGGGTCCAGCGAGACCTTCGGGTCCTCCGGGTTGCGCCGGAACAGGGTGGCGACATGACCGATGCGCTGAATCCGCTCGGCGCCGGTGCGCTCGCACAGTTCCTCGACGGCCCCGTTGCGGGCCTCGCGGTCCCCGATATTCACCTTGATCTTGACCAGTTCGTGGTGGGTGAGCGCCAGTTCCAGTTCCGCCAGCACCGCGTCGGTCAGCCCGTTGCGGCCAATGGTCACGACGGGTTTGCGGGGATGGGCGAGGCTGCGCAGGTGGCGGCGTTGCGCGTCGGTCAGATTCACGGGAGGCCGTTTTTCGGTGTTGGAAAGCCAAAATTGTAGCACGCCGAGTGCCGGCGCAAGGATCGGGCATGCCCAAGCGTAGCCGCTCCAGCCAGCGCTGGCTGAAGGAACATTTCGATGACCCCTACGTCCAGCGGGCCCAGCAGGAGGGCTACCGCGGGCGCGCGGTCTACAAGCTGCAGGAGCTCGACGAGCGCGACCGGCTGCTGAAGCCCGGGATGCGCGTGGTGGACCTGGGTGCGGCGCCGGGCGGCTGGACCCAGTACGCCGCGCAGAAGATCGGCCGCAAAGGGGTCCTGGTCGCGACCGATATCCTGCCCATGGATCCCGTGCCGGGTGCGGAGATCGTGACCGGCGACTTCCGCGAGGACGCCGTGCTGGATGCGATCCTGAGCGCGCTCGGGGACGAGCCGGCCGACCTTGTGCTTTCCGATATGGCCCCCAACCTGACCGGTACGGATGCCGTGGATCAGCCGCGTTCCATCCATCTGTGTGAACTGGCGCTGGAGTTGGCCACCCAGATTCTGAACCCCCGGGGGGCTTTTCTGGTCAAGCTGTTTCAGGGCGAAGGTTCCGATGCCTACCTGGCCGAGGTGCGCCGCCGGTTTCGCTCGGTCAAGGTGCGCAAACCGAAGGCCTCGCGGCCTCGGTCACGGGAAGTGTATGTATTGGCACGCGAGCCCCGGGATGTGTAAAGCTGCCTGCAACTGACGATTGATGTTTTTCGAGGTGTCGTTTTGAACGGTCTGGCCAAGAACCTGATCATCTGGGCGGTGATTGCCGTCGTCCTGATGTCTGTCTTCAACAACTTCGGCCCACAGCAGCAGACGCAGGATGTGCGGAGCATTACCTACTCCGAGTTCATCCGCGATGTGCAGGGCGGTCGCGTGGATAACGTGACCATCAAGGGCGAGAAGATCGAGGGCACCACGCTGGAAGGCCAGCGATTCACCACGGTGAATCCGAACGACCCGGGCCTGATCGGCGACCTGCTGCAGAACAATGTGGAGGTCAATGCCCACGAGGAGGCCGAGCGTTCCCTGCTGATGAGCATCCTGATCAGCTGGTTCCCGATCCTGCTGCTGATCGCCGTGTGGATCTACTTCATGCGCCAGATGCAGGGCGGTGGCGCCGGCGGCAAGGGCGCGATGTCCTTCGGCAAGTCCAAGGCCAAGCTGATGTCGGAGGACCAGGTCAAGGTCGGCTTCGGTGACGTGGCCGGCTGCGACGAGGCCAAGGAAGAGGTCACCGAACTGGTGGACTTCCTGCGCGACCCGTCCAAGTTCCAGAAACTCGGCGGCCAGATCCCGCGCGGGGTGCTGATGGTGGGCTCTCCGGGTACCGGCAAGACGCTGCTGGCCAAGGCCATCGCCGGCGAGGCCAAGGTGCCGTTCTTCAGCATCTCCGGTTCCGACTTCGTCGAGATGTTCGTCGGCGTGGGTGCCTCGCGCGTGCGCGACATGTTCTCCGAGGCCAAGAAGCACGCTCCCTGCATTATCTTCATCGACGAGATCGATGCGGTCGGCCGCCAGCGCGGCGCCGGCATGGGCGGTGGCCACGACGAGCGCGAGCAGACGCTGAACCAGCTGCTGGTCGAGATGGACGGCTTCGAGGGCACCGAGGGGGTCATCGTGATCGCCGCGACCAACCGCCCGGACGTGCTGGACCCGGCGCTGCTGCGCCCGGGCCGCTTCGACCGCCAGGTGGTGGTGCCGCCGCCGGACGTGCGCGGCCGCGAGCAGATCCTCAAGGTCCACATGAAGAAGACCCCGATCGCGGAGGATGTGCGCCCGGACCTGATTGCCCGCGGTACGCCGGGCTTCTCCGGGGCGGATCTGGCCAACCTGGTCAACGAGGCGGCGTTGTTCGCGGCCCGGGCCAACAAGCGCCTGGTGGATATGTCCGACTTCGAGCGCGCCAAGGACAAGATCATGATGGGTGCCGAGCGCAAGTCCATGGTGATGTCCGAGGACGAGAAGAAGCTGACCGCCTATCACGAGGCCGGGCATGCGATCGTCGGCCTGACGGTGCCGGAGCATGACCCGGTGTACAAGGTCAGCATCATCCCGCGCGGGCGCGCCCTCGGGGTGACCATGTTCCTGCCGGAGGAAGACCGCTACAGCCACTCGAAGACGCGTCTGGAAAGCCAGCTGGCGAGCCTGTTCGGCGGGCGGCTGGCGGAAGAGATCATCTTCGGCAACGACAAGGTGACCACCGGGGCCTCCAACGACATCGAGCGTGCCACCCAGATCGCGCGCAATATGGTCACCAAGTGGGGCCTGTCGGACAAGCTGGGCCCGCTGGACTACGGCGAGG
Source organism: Thioalkalivibrio sp. ALE22 (assembly GCF_000381445.1). Taxonomy (NCBI): domain Bacteria; kingdom Pseudomonadati; phylum Pseudomonadota; class Gammaproteobacteria; order Chromatiales; family Ectothiorhodospiraceae; genus Thioalkalivibrio; species Thioalkalivibrio sp. ALE22. The sequence goes on along the minus strand of NZ_KB906502.1, from coordinate 127,307 downwards.
AAGAGGGGCATCCCTTCCTGGGCGGGCAGATGGGCAAGTCCAAGCCGATGTCCGACGAGACCGCGCGCGAGATCGACGCCGAGGTGCGCCAGATCATCGACACGAATTACCAGCACGCGAAGCAGATCCTGGTGGATAACATCGACAAGCTGCATGCGATGGCCCAGGCACTGGTGAAGTACGAGACCATCGACGACAAGCAGATCGAGGACATCATGGCCGGGCGCGAACCCCGCGAACCCGCCGACTGGGACAGCGGCGGCGGCCCCGGCGGTACCGCGCAGGCCGGCGAGGAGTCCGACGCCAGTGGCTCGGGTGACGGCTCCGAAGGTCGTGATGACGACGACAACAAGGGTGTTGTAGGCGGGCCCGCGCCGCAGTCCTGAGCGGGCCCCCCCGCCGACGCGTCGAACCCAGGCCGCCAGGCCCTTTCCTGGCGGCCTTTTTCGTTGGTAGCAAAGGAGAATGATCGTGCCGACCGATGCACCCGTGCTGCAATGCGGAGCGCGCCGCCTGGACCTGGGGCGGCCACGCATCATGGGTATCCTCAATGTGACCCCGGACTCGTTCTCCGATGGCGGGCAATATGCCCGGGTCGAAGAGGCCCTGGCGCGCGCCCGCGCCATGGTCGCGGAGGGGGCGGATCTCCTCGATGTGGGGGGTGAGTCCACGCGTCCCGGCGCGGAGCCGGTACCACTGGAGGAGGAGCGCCGCCGGGTGCTGCCGGTGATCGAGGCGCTGCACGCGGAAATCGGTGTGCCGCTGTCCGTGGATACGATGAAGCCGGCGTTGATGCGCGAGGCGGTCGCGGCCGGCGCCGGGTTGCTCAACGACGTCAACGGCTTCCGAGCCGAGGGGGCCCTGGAGGCGGCGGTCGAGGCGGCGCGCGAGGATGGCGTGGCGCTTTGCGCGATGCATATGCAGGGCGAGCCGCAGTCGATGCAGCGTGCGCCGCATTACGACGACGTGGTGACCGAGATCGCGGCCTTTTTGGACCAGCGGGTGCGCGAATTGCGGGCCGCCGGCGTGCCGCGAGGCCAGATCCTGCTAGACCCGGGGTTCGGCTTTGGCAAGACCCTGGCGCACAACGTCGCCCTGTTTCGTGGCCTGCCTCATCTGGCCGGGGCCGGCCTGCCGTTGCTGGTCGGCGTTTCGCGCAAATCGATGATCGGCCAGTTGCTGGGGGATCGCCCGGTCGCCGAGCGGGACCCGGGGAGTGCCGTGGCGGCGATGCTGGCGGCGCAGGCCGGGGCGCGTGTCCTGCGTGTGCACAACGTCTCGGCGACCCGCGACGCGCTGGCGCTATACTCGGAGTTGCGGCCGGATGGCGGCGAAGAGCAGGACAATCGAGGGAACTGATGGGCAAGTATTTCGGGACGGACGGGATTCGCGGGCGCACCGGCGAGTGGCCCATGACGCCGGAGTTTGCGCTGCGGTTGGGGTATGCCGTGGGCGAGGTGCTGGGCGAGAACGGCCAGCGCCAGGGCCCGGTGCTGGTGGGCAAGGACACGCGGGTGTCCGGCTACATGTTCGAGTCGGCGCTGGAGGCCGGGCTGTCGGCCGCCGGGCTGGATGTCGCGCTGCTGGGGCCGATGCCCACGCCCGCGATCGCCTACCTGACCCATACCTTCCGTGCGACCGCGGGCATCGTGATCAGTGCCTCGCACAACCCGTTCCACGACAACGGGTTCAAGTTCTTCACGCCCGAGGGCGACAAGCTGCCGGATGCGACCGAGGCCGCGATCGAGGCGCGCCTGGATCAGCCGGCGCAGCCGATCGACGCGGCGCGACTGGGCAAGGCCGTGCGCATCAGCGATGCGGCCGGGCGCTATGTGGAGTTCTGCAAGAGCGCCATCCCGGCGCGCTCCGAGTTGCGCGGCATGAAGGTGGTGATCGACTGCGCCCATGGGGCCACCTACAACGTCTCCCCGCATGTATTCGAGGAGCTGGGCGCCCGTGTCGAGATCCTTGGCGCGAGTCCTGACGGCTACAACATCAACGAGGGCGTGGGCGCCCTGTACCCCGAGAAGGTGGCGGCGCAGGTGCGCGCCAGCGGGGCGGACCTCGGGATTGCCCTGGACGGCGATGGTGACCGCGTGATCCTGGCCGATGCCGATGGCACGGTCGTGGACGGCGATCAGATCCTCGGCATCCTGGCGCTGGCGCGGCAGCAGAGCGGGGGCTTCGATGGTGGGGTGGTCGGGACGCTGATGACCAACCTCGGCCTGGAGCAGGCCCTGAATGGCGCCGGCATCCCGTTCGTGCGCGCGAAGGTCGGGGATCGCTACGTGCTGGAGGAGCTCCGGCGTCGCGACTGGACCCTGGGTGGCGAGGGGTCGGGCCACATCGTCTGCCTCGAGCACACCACGACCGGTGATGGCACAGTCGCGGCGCTGCAGGTCGCCCACCTGATGCATCGCACCGGCCAGCCGCTGTCGGCGCTGGCCGGTGCGATCCCCAAGCTCCCGCAGTGCCTGATCAATGTGCCCGTCAGCGGTGCCGCTTCGGGCTGCCTGGAGGCCGAGCCGGTACGCGCGGAGGTTGCCGCGGTCGAGGGCCAGCTGGGCCAGCGCGGCCGAGTGCTGCTGCGTCCCTCGGGTACCGAACCGCTGGTGCGGGTGATGGTCGAGGGCGAGGACGCGAACGAGACCCGCTCGGCCGCTGAGCGCATCGCCGACAGTATCCGCGCGGCGATCTGACGCCCTCGGCGCCCGCGGGCGGCTCTCCCTGCGTCACCCCGCGCCGGGCGCCGCCGGCGTGGCGCGTGCCGGCTTGGTTGATTTGCTCCCGGTGCGCCGGTAACATCCCGCCGCTCTAATCATCATGATCGGACCCCGTCTATCCATGGGGTGCGTCCGACCGCAGGAGGAAGATCCGCATGCGCACGCCGCTGGTCGCCGGAAACTGGAAGATGAACGGTTCGCGGGACGCGAACCGCGCGCTCCTGAGCGCCCTGAAGGGCAGCCTGGGCGATATCCGGGGCGTGGACGTGGCGGTGTGTCCGCCCGCGGTCTACCTCGCCGAAATCGCCGACGACCTCTCGGGCGGCCCCATTGCGGTGGGTGCCCAGGATTGCTCGGACCAAGAGAAGGGCGCCTACACCGGCGAACTGGCCGGCGCCATGCTGGCCGAGGTCGGCTGCCGTTACGTGATCGTCGGGCACTCCGAGCGCCGTGAGCGGCAGAACGAGGACAGTGCCTGGGTGGCCGCGAAATTCGTTGCGGCCCAGGCGGCCGGCCTGATTCCGATCCTGTGTGTCGGCGAGCAGAAGGACGACCGCGAGGGTGGCCGTACCGAGAGCGTCGTGGCCGAGCAGCTGGATGCGGTGCTGGGCGCGGCCGGGGTCGAGGCCTTCGCCAGTGCCGTGGTGGCCTACGAGCCGGTCTGGGCGATCGGCACCGGGCTGACCGCCACGCCGGAACAGGCCCAGGAGGTGCATGCCTTCATCCGTAATCGCGTCGCCGGCCGCGACCCGCGCATCGCCGCGGAGCTGCGCATTCTCTACGGCGGCAGCATGAAGGCCGACAATGCATCCGGGCTGCTGGCGCTGGAGGATATCGACGGCGGTCTCATCGGCGGCGCCTCGCTGGATGCCGACGGGTTCACCGCCATCGTCCGTGCCGCGGGCGAGCGAGTCGCAGCATGATTTACGGCCTGCTCCTGGTTGTCCAGGTCGCGGTCTCGATCGGCCTGATCGCGCTGATCCTGATGCAGCACGGCAAAGGGGCCGATGCCGGCGCCGCCTTCGGCAGCGGGGCTTCGGCAACGGTGTTCGGGGCGGCCGGTTCGGCCAACTTTCTGAGCCGTTCGACCGCGTTTCTGGCGGTGGTGTTCTTCCTGAACAGCCTGACACTGGCCTATCTGGCCGCCTCCAGCCCGGAGGCCGAGAGCCTGCTGGACCAGATGGAGGCCATGGAAGAGGAAGGTGACGGTCCGCCGGATCTTCCGCGCGAGGTGGTCCCGGGGCAGGAGCCCGCGGGCGATACCCCGCAATCCGGCCGGCCGGCCGACGTGCCCGACTGATCCCGGGTACCTGTACCAAACGGCAGATGTGGTGGAATTGGTAGACACGCTATCTTGAGGGGGTAGTGGCGCAAGCCGTGTGGGTTCGAGTCCCACCATCTGCACCAAATTCTGGATGGCCCGGGTTGCTCTCTGTTCCTGAGTGCCCGGGCCAAATAACAATAAAATCAGCGTCTTATAAAATTACGAATACTTGACACCGTTTTTGGGCATCACCTAGACTCCGTGCCCGGTGTGCGGTCCTGTCTCGTCTCCACGAGGGCGGTCCGTACCCGCGCTTTCAACCAGCAACGCTGAACGGCTCGCCGGCGCGCCCGATCCACGCGACGCCTCGCGAACCTGCCCGCCAGAGGCGGCGTACGGGAGAGAGAAATGCTGGAAGGTTATCTACCCATCCTGCTGTTCATCGCAGTGGGCATCGTGATCGGGATCGTACCGCTGATCGTCGGTATGGCGGTGGGTCCGCGCAAGCCGGACGCCGCCAAGAACTCGCCCTACGAGTGCGGCTTCGAGGCCTTCGAGGACTCGCGGCTCAAGTTTGATGTGCGCTTCTACCTGGTGGCGATCCTGTTCATCATCTTCGATCTGGAGATCGCCTTCCTGTTCCCGTGGGCAGTGTCGCTAGACACCATTGGCCTGTTCGGGCTTCTTGCGATGGCGCTGTTTCTCGTCATTCTGGTGGTCGGTTTCATTTACGAGTGGAAGAAGGGGGCGCTGGAATGGGAATAGAAGGCGTTCTTGAAAAGGGCTTCGTCACGACCTCGGCGGACAAGCTCATCAACTGGGCCCGTACCGGCTCCCTGTGGCCGATGACCTTCGGCCTGGCGTGCTGCGCGGTGGAGATGATGCACGCCGGCGCGGCGCGCTATGACCTCGACCGCTTCGGGATTATCTTCCGGCCCAGTCCGCGCCAGTCGGACGTGATGATCGTCGCCGGCACCCTGGTCAACAAGATGGCCCCGGCCCTGCGCAAGGTCTACGACCAGATGCCCGAGCCACGCTGGGTGATCTCCATGGGCTCCTGTGCCAACGGGGGCGGGTACTACCACTACTCCTACGCCGTCGTGCGCGGCTGCGACCGCATCGTGCCGGTGGATGTCTACGTGCCGGGTTGCCCGCCGACGGCCGAGGCGCTGCTCTACGGCATCATCCAGCTGCAGAACAAGATCCGGCGCACGAACACCATCGCGCGCTGACGCACCCGGGGTTTCCGATGGCTGAACAAGACAACTGGATCGACGCCCTGCGGGCGGAACTGGGCGATGCCCTGGAAAGCCTGCACGAGGCGAACGACGAGATCACCGTCGATATCACGCCCGGGTCCTGGCGCGAGGCGGGCGAGAAGCTTCGTGATGCGCTGGGTTTCGAGATCCTGATCGACCTGTGCGGGGTGGATTACCTCGAATACGGCCAGGACGAGTGGGGTACCGATTCCGCCACCAATACGGGCTTCTCCCGGGGAGTCGAGGCTGCGACCTCGGGGCGCTTCACCTTCGATGACGCGCCGGAAGATTCCAACTGGGACGGGCCGCGCTTCACCGTGGTGGCCCACCTCCTGTCGGTGGCGCACAACCGCCGCGTCCGCATGCGGGCCTGGCTGGACGATGAGGAATTTCCCGAGATCGAGTCGCTGGTGGAGGTCTGGGCCTCGGCCAACTGGTTCGAGCGCGAGGCCTTCGATCTGTTCGGCATCCTGTTCTCCGGGCACCCGGACCTGCGCCGCATCCTCACCGACTACGGCTTTGTCGGCCACCCGTTCCGCAAGGACTTCCCGCTGATCGGCCACGTCGAGATGCGTTACGACGCCGAACAGGCGCGCGTGGTGTACCAGCCAGTGACCATCGAGCCCCGCGTGCTGGTGCCCAAGGTGATCCGCGACGACCATCGCTACAGCGAGGGCGAGAAGCCGGGCGAAGGAGCCGAGAATGCCTGAGATTCGCAACTTCACCCTGAACTTCGGGCCGCAGCATCCGTCCGCCCACGGCGTGCTGCGTCTGGTGCTGGAGATGGACGGCGAGGTCGTGCAGCGCGCCGACCCGCATATCGGCCTGCTGCACCGCGGCACCGAGAAGCTCGCCGAGAGCAAGCCCTACAACCAGTCCATCGGCTACATGGACCGTCTCGACTACGTGTCGATGATGGCCAACGAGCACGGCTACGTGCTGGCGATGGAGAGGCTGCTGGGCATCGAGGCCCCGCTGCGGGCGCAGTACATCCGGGTAATGTTCGACGAGATCACCCGCATCCTGAATCACCTGATGTGGCTGGGTGCGCATGCGCTGGATATCGGCGCGATGGCGGTGTTCCTGTATGCCTTCCGCGAGCGCGAGGACCTGATGGACTGCTACGAGGCGGTCTCGGGTGCGCGCATGCACGCGACCTATTACCGTCCGGGCGGCGTGGCGCGCGACCTGCCGGGCACGATGCCCAAGTATCAGCCGTCCTCCTGGAAATCCCAGGAAGTGGTGGATGACCTGAATAAAATCCGCCAGGGCTCGCTGCTGGACTTCATCGAGGCCTTCACCGAGCGCTTCCCCGGCTGCGTGGACGAATACGAGACCCTGCTGACTGACAACCGGATCTGGAAGCAGCGCACCGTGGGCATCGGCGTGGTCGATCCCGACCGCGCCAAGCAGCTGGGCTTCACCGGCCCGATGCTGCGCGGCTCCGGCATCGAGTGGGACCTGCGCAAGAAGCAGCCCTACGAGGTCTATGACCGCCTCGATTTCGATATCCCGGTGGGCGTCAACGGCGACTGCTACGACCGCTATCTGGTGCGCATCGAGGAGATGCGCCAGTCCAACCGCATCATCCGTCAGTGCGTGGACTGGCTGCGCCAGAACCCGGGCCCGGTGCTGCTGGAGGATCACAAGATCACCCCGCCGAAGCGCGAGGAGATGAAGGCCGACATGGAGGCCCTGATCCACCACTTCAAGCTGTTCACCGAGGGCATGTGCCTGCCGGAAGGCGAGGCCTACGCCGCGGTGGAGCATCCGAAGGGCGAGTTCGGGGTGTATCTGGTCTCGGATGGTTCCAACAAGCCCTATCGCCTGAAGGTCCGTCCGCCGGGCTTTGTGCACCTGTCCGCGCTGGACGAGATGGCGCGCGGCCACATGCTGGCCGATGTGGTCGCCATTATCGGGACCCAGGACATCGTATTCGGGGAGATCGACCGCTGATGGCTGCCGAACAGAAAACCGTCGCCTTCCACAAGCCCGCCGGCAAGAAGGTGGAGCTCAGCGACCACGAGCGCGAAGAGATCGACGCCTGGCTGGCGCGCTATCCCGAAGACCAGAAGCGCTCTGCGGTGCTGGGCGCCCTGCGCGCGGTGCAGCACGAGGATGGCTATCTCTCCACCGCCAAAATGGACGCCGTCGCCGAGTACCTCGGCCTGCCGGCGATCGCGGTCTACGAGGTGGGCTCGTTCTATTCGATGTACGAGCTGGAGCCGGTCGGCAAGCACACGATCATGGTGTGCAACAACATCTCCTGCATGCTGCGCGGCTCGGAGCAGATCATCGAGCACCTGGAGAACCGTCTCGGCATCAAGCTCGGCGAGAGCACCCCGGACGGCAAGTTCTACCTGAAGATGGAAGAGGAGTGCCTGGCGGCCTGCTGTGGCGCCCCGATGATGCAGGTGGATCACGTCTACTACGAGAATCTCACGCCCGAGAAGGTCGACGAGATCCTCGACGGTCTGGAGAAGTAGCATGGCCAACCAGATCTGCTTTGCGACCCGCTACCTGGACGATCCGGCCTCGCTCGAGACCTACAAGAGCGTCGGCGGCTACCAGGCGCTGGAGAAGGTCTACAAGGGCAAGATGGCCCCCGAGGACGTGATCGAGGAGGTCAAGACCTCCAACCTGCGCGGCCGCGGCGGTGCCGGGTTCCCGACCGGGCTCAAGTGGTCGTTCATGCCGCGCAATACCCCCGGGCAGAAGTACATCGTGTGCAACTCGGACGAATCCGAGCCGGGCACCTGCAAGGATCGCGAGATCCTGATGTACAACCCGCATGCCCTGATCGAGGGGATGGCCATCGCGGGCTACGCGATCGGCGCGACCGTGGGCTACAACTACATGCGCGGCGAGTTCATGGACGAGGTGAACACGCGCTTCACCGCGGCGCTGAAAGAGGCCTACGAGGCCGGCTATCTGGGCAAGGATATCTTCGGGTCCGGGGTCGACTTCGATCTCCACCCGTCGCTGGGCGCGGGCGCCTACATCTGTGGCGAGGAGACGGCCCTGCTGGAGTCGCTGGAGGGCAAGAAGGGCCAGCCGCGCTTCAAGCCGCCGTTCCCGGCCAACTTCGGTCTGTACGGCAAGCCGACCACGATCAACAACACCGAGTCGCTGGCGTCCATCCCGTCCATCATTCGGAATGGTGGCCAGTGGTTCGCGGATCTCGGCGTGCCCAAGTCGGGTGGCGAGAAGCTGTTCTCCGTCTCCGGGCATGTGAACAAGCCGGGCAACTACGAGATCCCGCTGGGCACGCCGTTCAAGGATCTCCTCGAGATGGCCGGCGGGGTGCTGAACGGCCGCAAGCTGAAGGCGGTGATCCCGGGCGGCTCCTCGGTGCCGGTGGTCCCGGGCGACGCGATGCTGCAGGCGAACATGGACTTCGACTCCATCGCCCATGCCGGCTCCATGCTGGGTTCCGGCGCGGTGATCGTGATGGACGAGACCGCCGACATGGTCAAGGCCCTGCAGCGCATCTCGCGTTTCTACTTCTCCGAGTCCTGCGGCCAGTGCACGCCCTGCCGCGAGGGGACCGGCTGGCTCTACCGCATGCTGACCCGCATCGTGGAAGGCCAGGGTCGCCCCGAGGACCTGGAACGCCTGGACGACGTGGCGAGCAAGATCGAGGGGCACACCATCTGCGCCCTGGGCGACGCCGCGGCCATGCCCGTGCGCAGCTTCGTCAAGCACTTCCGCCACGAATTCGAATACTACATCCAGCACGGCCGGAGCCCGGTGGCAGACGCCGCCTGACGCTCTACCGCGCCATCGCATCAGGAATCGAGCATGAGTCAGGATCAGAAACAGGATCTGGTCAGCATCGAGATTGACGGCCGTACGGTGGAGGCGCCCAAGGGCGCCATGCTCATCGACGTCGCCGATGATGCCGATATCCGCATCCCGCGCTTCTGCTATCACAAGAAGCTGTCGGTGGCGGCCAACTGCCGCATGTGCCTGGTGGAGGTGGAGAAGGCGCCGAAGCCGCTGCCGGCCTGTGCGACGCCCGTGATGGACGGGATGAAGGTGTACACCCAGTCCCCGCTGGCGCTGCGCGCGCAGAAGGGGACCATGGAGTTCCTGCTGATCAACCACCCGCTGGACTGCCCGATCTGCGATCAGGGCGGCGAGTGCGAGCTGCAGGACGTGGCCATGGGCTACGGCGAGAGCGTGTCCACCTACACCGAAGCCAAGCGCGTGGTGAAGGACAAGGACATCGGTCCGCTGATCGAGACCGAGATGACCCGCTGCATCCACTGCACCCGTTGTGTGCGCTTCGGCGAGGAGATCGCCGGGGTGCGCGAGCTGGGGGCGACCGGGCGCGGCGAGCACATGCGCATCGGCACCTATGTCGAGAAGACCGTCGCCCACGAGCTGTCGGGCAACGTGATCGACCTGTGCCCGGTGGGCGCGCTGACCGCCAAGCCGTCGCGCTATGGCGCGCGTGCCTGGGAATATGCCCAGGCCGCCACCATTGCCCCGCACGATGCCGTCGGCTCCAACCTGTTTTTGCATACCGATGACGGCCGCGCGATGCGCGTGGTCCCGCGCGAGAACGAGGCCGTCAACGAGACCTGGATCTCCGACCGCGACCGTTTCAGCTACACGGGCCTGTACGCCGAGGATCGCCTGACCCGTCCGCGCATCAAGGTCGATGGCCAGTGGCAGGAGGTCTCCTGGGAGACTGCGCTGAGCTATGCGGTCGAGGGCCTCAAAGAGGTCGCTCCGGAGCGCATCGGCGCCCTGTTGTCGCCATCGCTCTCGCTGGAGGAGCACTATCTCGCGCAGAAGGTGCTGCGCGGCATGGGTGTGACCGATATCGATCACCGCGTGAATCAGCGCGATTTCCGCGACGAGGCCGCAGCGCCGCTGTTCCCCTATCTGGGTGCCGCGATCGGCGATCTGGAAAACGCCGATGGCGTCCTGCTGGTCGGCAGCAACCCGCGTCGCGAGCAGCCGCTGATTGCGCACCGCCTGCGCAAGGCCGCCTCGCGCGGTGCCCAGGTCAGCCTGATCAACGACATGCTGCTGGATCTGACCTATCCGGTGCAGGCCCAGCTGGTCGGTGACGCCCACGACCAGGTGCTGGCGCTGGCCGGGGTCGCCGGACAGATCGCCGCGGCCGGCAAGGCGCTGCCGAAGAAGCTGGAAAAGGTCGTCAAGGCGGCCGAGACCGACGACCCCGCCACGCGCGAGGCCTTCGAACGCGCCGCGCGGGCCCTGCTGGACGCGAAGCAGGGTCACGTCCTGCTCGGGGCTGCCGCGATGCAGGGGCCGGCCTTCTCCACGTTGCGGGCCCTGGCCGGCTGGATCACGAAGCATACCGGGGCGAGCCTGGGCTACCTCCCGCAGGGCGCCAATGCCGGGGGCGCGTGGCTCGCGGGTGTACTGCCGCATCGCGGTCCGGCCGGCCGCGAGCTGGTGACTGCCGGCGCCGATGCCGCCGCGATGCTGGAACAGGGCCGCGACGCCTTCGTGATCGCCGGGCTCGAGCCGGGGCGTGACGGCGCCGACCCGGTCGCCTTCCGCGCGGCCCTGCAACAGGCCGGGCTGGTCGTCGCACTCACCAGTTTCGCGAACGAGGACCTCGAGGCGGTCGCCGATGTTCTGCTGCCGATCGCCACCAGCTTCGAGCACTCCGGAACCTTCGTGAACGCCGAGGGTCGCTGGCAGAGCTTCCGCGCCGCCGCGCGCACGCCGGATGACGCGCGCCCCGGGTGGAAGGTGTGGCGTGTGCTGGGCAACCTGCTGGAGCAGGCCGGCTTCGATTATCTCGACTCGCCTGCGGTGCGGGACGAGCTGAAGGGGCAGCTGGCCGATGCCAGCTTCGACACGGGCGTCAACCTGAACAAGGTGCATGTGGAACTGCCCGAGGCCGGCAGCGGCGAGGGCCTTCTGCGCGTGCAGGCGGCCGCTCTCTACAGCGGCGATCCGCTGCTTCGCCGCGCCGAGCCGTTGCAGACCAGCCCCGAGGGGCAACTGGCGGAGAGCGTGCTGGTGCACCCCGACTCCGCCGGCGGGCATGCCCACGGCAGTCGCGTGCGGCTGCGTCAGGGCAAGGCCGAGACGGAACTGACCCTGCTGCTGGACGATTCGGTACCGCCGGGCCTGGCCGTGACCTTCGCGGGCTCCGCGGCGATGGGGGCCCTCGGCCTGCCGAACACCACGGTCGCGCTGGCGCGGGCCTGAGGGACTTAAGACATGTTCGACTGGATGATGAACCTCTTCTACAGCCTGCCGACCGTGATGCAGATCCTGATCGGCATTCAGCTGATCGTGATCCCGCTGATGCTGGCCGTGGCCTACACCACCTTTGCCGAGCGCAAGGTGATTGGCTACGCCCACGTGCGGGTGGGCCCGAACCGGGTCGGCCCGCGGGGCTGGCTGCAGCCGATCGCGGATGCGCTGAAGCTGCTGACCAAGGAGGTCATCCTCCCGACCAACGCCAACCGCTTTCTGTTCCTGAGCGCGCCGGTACTGACGATCGCCCCGGCCCTGGCCGCCTGGGCGGTGGTGCCGTTCTTCGAGGGCGGGGCGCTGGCGGATGTGAATGCCGGACTCCTGTACCTGCTGGCGCTGACCTCGCTGGGTGTGTACGGCATCATCATCGCCGGCTGGGCCTCGAACTCGAAATACGCGCTGCTGGGTTCGCTGCGTTCGGCCGCGCAGCTGGTGTCCTACGAGATCGCGATGGGCTTTGCCCTGGTCGGGGTGCTGATGGCCGCCGGCACCCTGAACGTGGGCGGGATTATCGAGGCGCAGTCGGGGAGCATGTACCACTGGTTCCTGCTCCCGCTGCTGCCGATGTTCTTCGTGTATTTCATCTCCGGGATCGCGGAGACCAACCGCGCCCCGTTCGACGTCGCGGAAGGCGAGTCCGAGATCGTCGCGGGTTTCCATGTGGAATACTCGGGCATGGCGTTCGCGGTGTTCTTCCTCGCGGAATATGCCAACATGATCCTGATCTCGGCGCTGACCGCGATCCTGTTCCTCGGCGGCTGGCTGTCGCCGTTCCAGGGGATCCTGCCGGCGGCCGCCTTCGATCTGCCGGTGATCGGTTCGTTGCTGGATCACGGGATCCACTGGTTCCTGTTCAAGACCGCGATCTTCCTGTTCGCCTTCCTGTGGTTCCGCGCCACCTTCCCGCGCTATCGCTATGACCAGATCATGCGCCTGGGCTGGAAGGTCCTGATCCCGGTGACCATCGTCTGGTTGTTCGTCGAGGGCGTGCTGGTCGCCTTCAACGTCGGCCCGTGGTTCGCGTGAGGAGTTCGAGATGAAAGCCGTGCGCCGTTTCTTCAAGAGTTTCCTGTTCTTCGAGCTGCTGCTGGGGCTGCGCCTGACCGGGCGCTACCTGCTGAGTCGCAAGTTCACCGTGCAGTACCCGGACGAGAAGACTCCGATGTCGCCGCGATTCCGGGGCCTGCATGCCCTGCGCCGCTACCCCAATGGGGAAGAGCGCTGCATCGCCTGCAAGCTGTGCGAGGCGGTCTGCCCGGCGCTGGCGATCACCATCGACTCCGAGGAGCGCGCCGACGGCACGCGCCGCACCACGCGCTATGACATCGACCTGTTCAAGTGCATCTTCTGCGGCTTCTGCGAGGAGGCCTGCCCGGTGGATTCCATCGTCGAGACGCACATCTTCGAGTACCACTTCGAGAACCGGGGCGAGCAGATCATGACCAAGGACAAGCTCCTGGCCATTGGTGATCGCTTCGAAAAAGAGATCGCGCAGGCGCGCGCGGTCGATGCCCCCTACCGGTAACGCAGGGAACGCCTCATGACCTTCGAGCTCGTCCTTTTCTATCTGTTCGGCGCGATCCTGCTGGGCGGCGCGCTGGCCATGATCAGTGTGCGCAACCCGGTACATGCCGCGCTGTTCCTGGTGCTGTGTTTCGTGGCGGCCGCTGCGCTGTGGTTGCTGGCGGAGGCCGAGTTCCTCGGTATCGTGCTGGTGCTGGTGTACGTCGGCGCGGTGATGGTGCTGTTCCTGTTCGTGGTGATGATGCTGGACATCAACCTGGCCAAGCTGCGCGAGGGCTTCACCGAGTACCTGCCGGTGGGCATCGTGGTCGCGCTGGCCATGGCCACCGTGCTGGTGCTGGTGATTACCCGCTACATCACCATGGACGTCCCGGAACGCGCCGGGCCCGAGTACGCCAATACCGAGGCCCTGGGCGCGATCCTGTACACCGAATACGTGTATCCGTTCGAGATTGCCGCGGTGATCCTGCTGGTCGCGATCATCGCCGCGATCTCGCTGACCATGCGCAAGCGCCCGGACAACAAGTCCATCGATCCGGGCAAGCAGATGGCCGTCTCCCGCGAGGGTCGCGTGCGCATGGTCACCATGGCGTCGGAGAAGAAGAAGGCCCCGCGCCGGGGTGGGCAGGGGTCCGGGGCCGACGCGCCGGGCGGCAAGGACGAATCCAAGTAGGCAAACCGAGTGCAATCCCAATCGGGGATCCCGGCCGCGCGCGGCGGGACCCGGACACCGGGGGCGGACGCCGCCCCCGAAAGAACTCAGGGCTAGAACATGATTACGCTAGAGCACTACCTGGTGCTGGCCGCGCTTTTGTTTTCCATCAGCGTGGCCGGGATCTTCCTGAATCGGAAAAACGTGATCGTGCTGTTGATGTGCATCGAGCTGATGATGCTCGCGGTCAACATCAACTTCATTGCCTTCTCGTTCTTCCTGCAGGACCTCGCGGGCCAGGTGTTCGTGTTCTTCATCCTGACCGTCGCCGCGGCCGAGGCGGCCATCGGCCTCGCCATCCTGGTGTTGCTGTTCCGTAACCGCGGAACCATCAACGTCCAGGACATGGACGCAATGAAGGGATAACGGGCCATGGATACGATCTATCTGCTTATCGTTCTGGCGCCGCTGTTCGGCGCGATCGCCGCCGGACTTTTCGGCCGCCAGATCGGGCGTACCGGCGCGCACAGCGTCACCATCCTGGGGGTGGCGATCTCGTTCATCCTGTCCGTGGTGGTGTTCTGGGCCCACGTGTTCGGGGATGCCGGGGTCTACAACGAGACCGTCTACACCTGGATGGTCTCCGACGGCATCCAGTTCGAGGTCGGGTTCCTGGTCGACAACCTGACCGCGATGATGATGCTGGTGGTCACCTTCGTGTCGCTGATGGTGCACATCTACACCATCGGCTACATGCAGGACGATCCGGGTTACCAGCGCTTCTTCGCCTACATCTCGCTGTTCACCTTCTCCATGCTGATGCTGGTGATGGCGAACAACTTCATGCAGCTGTTCTTCGGCTGGGAGGCCGTGGGTCTGGTCTCCTACCTGCTGATCGGCTTCTGGTACAAGCGTCCGACCGCGATCTACGCCAACATGAAGGCGTTCATCGTGAACCGGGTGGGGGACTTCGGGTTCCTGATCGGGATCGCCGCGCTGGTGTTCTACGCCGGCAGCCTGAACTACACCGAGGTGTTTGCCGAAGCCGAGTCGATGCGGGATGCGACCATCACCATCTGGCCGGGCTGGACCTTCGGCCTGCTGGATCTGGCGCTGATCTTCCTGTTCATCGGTGCGATGGGCAAATCCGCCCAGGTGCCGCTGCACGTCTGGCTACCGGACTCCATGGAGGGTCCGACCCCGATCTCCGCGCTGATCCACGCGGCGACCATGGTGACCGCGGGCATCTTCATGGTGGCGCGCATGTCGCCGCTGTACGAGTTCTCCGTCCCGGCGCTGTCGTTCATCCTGATCATCGGGGCGATCACCGCGTTCTTCATGGGCCTGATCGGGCTTGTCCAGAACGACATCAAGCGGGTGGTGGCGTATTCGACGCTGTCGCAGCTGGGCTACATGACCGTGGCGCTGGGCGCCTCGGCCTACGCCGCCGGGTTGTTCCACCTGATGACGCACGCCTTCTTCAAGGCGCTGCTGTTCCTGGCCGCGGGCTCGGTGATCATCGCGATGCACCACCTGCAGGACATGCGCGCGATGGGCGGCCTGCGCCGCCACATGCCGATCACCTATGTGACCGCCCTGATCGGCTCGCTGGCGCTGATCGGGTTCCCGTTCTTCTCCGGGTTCTTCTCCAAGGACGCGATCATCGAGGCGGTCGGCTACTCGCAGATCCCGGGGGCGACGTTTGCCTACTGGCTGGTGCTGGCCGGGGTGTTCGTGACCGCGCTGTACACCTTCCGCATGTTCTTCATGGTGTTCCATGGCGAAGAGCGCTATGACCAGGCGCACAAGTACATGCCTGACCATGGCGATGACCACGACGACGAGCATGCCGACGATCATCACCACGGCCCGCTGCAGCCGAAGGAATCGCCGTGGGTAGTGACTGTTCCGCTGGTGCTGCTGGCGATCCCGTCGGTGGTGGCCGGCTACTTCATCGGCCCGATGCTGTTCGGCGACTTCTTCGCCGACAGCCTGTTCGTGCTGCCGGAGCAGGACGTGCTGGCGACCAAGGGCGAGACCTACACCGGGGTGATCGGCTTCGTCCTGCACGGCCTGATGCTGCCCGCGTTCTGGCTGGCCATGGCCGGCCTGGGTACGGCCTGGTACCTGTACATGAAGCGGCCCGAACTGCCGGGCGTGATCGCCGAACGGCTGAAGCTGGGCGTGCGCATCCTCGAGGACAAGTATGGCTTCGACCGCTTCAACGACTGGTTCTTCGCCGGCGGGACGGTGCGACTGGGCCGTGCGCTGTGGCGCTACGGTGACGCGCTGATCATCGACGGGCTGCTGGTCAACGGGACTGCGCGCTCGGTCGGCTGGATCGCCGCGCGCATTCGCCACATGCAGTCCGGCTTCCTCTACCACTATGCGTTCGTGATGATCATCGGCCTGCTGGTCCTGATGTTCGCCTACGTGATCTGAGCGGCTTCGACACCCATGCGCTCGAAGTCCATCGCTGTTTCAAGGAACGACCATGTTTGCTGACTGGCCTATCTTGAGTCTGTTGATCTGGCTGCCGATTCTCGGCGGCTTCCTGGTGCTTGCCGCCGGGCGCGACGCGCCCCATGTCGCGCGGCGGCTCGGGCTCGCGGTGGCCGTGGCGACCTTTGTGGCCAGTCTGCCGCTGTGGTTCGCGTTCGAGCGTGGCACCGCGGAGATGCAGTTCCAGGAGCTGGCCTCGTGGATTCCCGCGTTCAACGTGAACTACCACCTGGGCGTGGACGGGATCTCCATGCCGCTGATCCTGCTGACCACGCTGATCACCGTGGTGGTCGTGGTGGCGGCCTGGGAATCGGTGAAGGACCGCATCGCCTACTACATGGCCGCGATGCTGGTGATGGAAGGCCTGATGATCGGCATGTTCGCGGCGATGGACGCGGTGCTGTTCTACGTGTTCTTCGAGGCGATGCTGATCCCGATGTTCCTGGTGATCGGGATCTGGGGCGGGCCGCGGCGCGTCTATGCGACGCTGAAGTTCTTCCTCTACACCTTCCTCGGCTCGGTGTTCATGCTGGTCGCGCTGATCTGGATGTACATCCAGTCCGGCAGCTTCCTGATCCAGGACTTCCATGCCCTGCAGATTGGCATGACCGCGCAGATCCTGATCTTCCTCGCGTTCTTCATGGCGTTCGCGGTGAAGATCCCGATGTTCCCGGTACATACCTGGCTGCCGGATGCGCACGTGGAGGCGCCCACCGGCGGCTCGGTGATCCTGGCCGCGATCATGCTGAAGATCGGGGGCTACGGCTTCCTGCGCTTCTCGCTGCCGATTACCCCGGATGCCAGCGCGGTGCTGGATACGCTGATGATCGTGCTGTCGCTGATCGCGATCGTGTACATCGGCGTGGTGGCGCTGATCCAGAGCGACATGAAGAAGCTGATCGCCTATTCGTCGATCGCGCACATGGGTTTTGTGACCCTGGGCTTCTTCCTCGCCTTCTACATCTACTCCAACACCGGTGACTGGGAGGGGGCCTCGCTGGGTATTGCCGGCGGCATGGTGCAGATGATCTCGCACGGCTTCATCTCGGCGGCGATGTTCCTCGCGGTGGGCGTGCTGTACGACCGCCTGCACAGCCGGCAGATCGCCGACTACGGTGGCGTGGTGAACACCATGCCGTGGTTCGCCGCGTTCTTCGTGCTGTTCGCGATGGCCAACACCGGGTTGCCGGGCACCTCGGGCTTCGTCGGGGAGTTCATGGTCATCCTGGCCGCGTTCAAGGCGGACTTCTGGATCGCCTTCCTCGCCGCGACCACGCTGATCCTGGCCGCGGGCTACACCCTGTGGCTGGTCAAGCGCGTGATCTTCGGCGCGGTGGCCAATGACAACGTGGCCGGCCTGTCCGACATGAACCGCCGCGAGTTCTTCCTGATGGGCGTGCTGGCCTTCTTCACCCTGCTGCTGGGTGTGTGGCCGGCGCCGCTGCTGGATGTGATGAACGCGACCATCGACCACCTCGTGGCGCATATCGCGCAGTCGAAGCTCTGAAGGGACGCCTGACATGAATTTCGAGATCCCCAATTTCCTCCCCGCCGTGCCCGAGATGTTCGTGCTCGGGATGGCGTGCCTGATCCTGGTGATCGACGCGTTCCTGCCGGATTCGCGGCGCGATGTCACCTACGGCCTGGTGCAGGCGACGCTGGTCGCGGCGGCCGGCCTGACGCTGTGGCTGATGGGGCCGGAGACGGTCCTGACCTTCTCGGATACCTTCGTGAAGGACCCGATGGCCGACATCCTGAAGGTCGCGGTGTACGTGACCAGCTTCCTAGTGTTCCTGTATGCCCGTCCATACCTGATGGAGCGCGGTATCCACAAGGGCGAGTTCTACGTGCTGGGCCTGTTTGCGGTGCTCGGCATGATGATCATGATCTCCGGGCACAACCTGCTGACCCTGTACCTGGGCCTGGAGCTGCTGTCGCTGTCGTCCTACGCGCTGGTCGCCTTCTGGCGCGACAACAGCCGGGCGACCGAGGCGGCGATGAAGTACTTCGTGCTGGGCGCGCTGGCCTCCGGCCTGCTGCTGTACGGCATGTCGATGATCTATGGCATGACCGGCTCGCTGGATATCGCCGTGATCGCCGCCGAGCTGGTGGCCGCGGACGACAGCCTGAACATCCCGCTGGTGTTCGGCCTGGTGTTCCTGGTGGTGGCCGTCGCCTTCAAGCTGGGGGCGGTGCCGTTCCATATGTGGGTGCCGGATGTCTACGACGGCGCCCCGACGGCGGTGACGCTGTTCATTGCCACCGCGCCGAAGATCGCCGCGTTCGCCTTCCTGATGCGCCTGCTGGTGGAGGGCATGGGCCCGATGCACGCGGACTGGCAGGGGATGCTGATCATCCTGGCCGTGCTGTCGCTGGCGGTGGGCAACGTGATTGCGATCGCGCAGACCAGTATCAAGCGCATGCTCGCCTACTCGACCATTGCCCATATCGGTTTCCTGTTCATGGGCATCCTGGCGGGGACCGACAGCGGCTACGCCTCGGCGATGTTCTACGTGATCGTCTACGCGATCACCGCGGCCGGTGGCTTCGGCATGATCGTGTTCCTGTCGCGCAAGGGGTATGAAGCCGACCAGATCGACGACTTCAAGGGCCTGGCCAAGCGTAACCCCTGGTTCGCCTTCATCATGCTGTTGCTGCTGTTCTCGATGGCCGGCGTGCCGCCGACCGTCGGGTTCTACGCCAAGCTGGCGGTGATCCAGGCGGCCGTGGGCGCGGACCTGGTGTGGCTGGCGATTGTTGCGGTGATCTTCTCCATCATCGGCGCCTTCTACTACCTGCGCGTGGTCAAGATGATGTTCTTCGACGACCCGCAGGAGGGCGCAGAGGAGCCGGTGCAGCCGTCCGGCGCGCTGGCCACCGCGCTCAGCATCAACGGGCTGGCGGTACTGCTGCTGGGAATTTTCCCGGGGCTTCTGCTGTCTCTCACCCACTACGCAATCATTGGGTAAGTCGTGACACAGTGGATTCCGTTCGAGGCCCTCGTCTGGGGGTTTGTGGTAGTCGCGTTCATCAGCGCGAACCTGCCGTGGCTGAGTGAGCGCATCGCATTGATGGTGCTGCCGAAAGATGGGACCAAGGGTCCCTGGACCCGGATCTTCGAGTGGTTCGGGCTCTATATCCTCGCCGGGCTGATCGGTAAGGGGCTGGAGTTCCAGGCAACCGGCGGCATCCATTCGCAGGGCTGGGAGTTCTATGTGATCACCCTGTCGCTGTTCGCGATGTTCGCCCTGCCGGGGTACATCTGGCGCTACGACCTGCGCCCGCATCTGCGTACCGGCGAGCGCCGCACCCGGTAAATAATCATCGGAAACCCTTGCGGCGCCGGACGGCGCTTTGGTATAGTTCTGCGTCTCGGATGCGGGGTGGAGCAGTCTGGCAGCTCGTCGGGCTCATAACCCGAAGGTCGCAGGTTCAAATCCTGCCCCCGCTACCAATTGTCAGAGAGGCCCCGTATGGGGCCTTTTTGTTAAGGATCGATGGTCCGGCCGCAACTGCTCGCGGCCGGGCTGGGTCCTTAAGGCCGCGCTCCCGCGCGCCTCGCAGCGGAAGGTTCGCTGCAGCCATCGTTAGAGGTGTACGAGGGGCGTTCGGCGCCCTTTTTTTGTTTCCGGGTCCCGCCATCGGGACGGAGTCGATCGAGACGCCCTTGTCGCAGAAGGCTGAACAACTGAACACGCTGCTCACCCCGGTGGTCGAGGGGGAGGGCATGCAGCTTTGGGGGCTGGAGTATCACGCCGGTTCCAAGCCGCCCGTCGTGCGGATCTTTATCGATGGCGAGAATGGCGTCACGGTGGACGACTGCGCACGGGTCAGCGAGCAGGTGGGCGCGGTACTGGAAGTCGAGCAGGTCCTGAAGGGCAACTACACCCTGGAAGTTTCCAGCCCGGGCGTTGAACGCCCCCTGTTTACCCCCGAGCAGTTCCGGCGCTACATCGGACACCCGGTGAAGGTGCGCCTGTCATGGCCGGAGCACGATCGCCGCAATTTCCGTGGCGTGCTGCTGTCGGTGGACGAACCCATGATCGAGGTGGAAGTGGACGGCATGGCCTACGAGCTGCCGCTGGCCGCGATCCACAACGCGCGCGTCCTGGAGCAGCTGTAACGCGGCTGCTGCGTGGGACGCTGCTACGCTTTTGTTGAATCGGCAGGTGACTGCCGAGTGCGGAGAGGCAAGACATGAACAAGGAGATCCTGCTGGTCGCCGATGCCGTGGCGAACGAGAAGGGAGTGGAGAAGGACATCATCTTCGACGCCCTGGAATCGGCCCTGGCGATGGCGACCCGCAAGTACCACGGCGGCAAGATGGACGTGCGCGTAAGCATCGACCGCGAGGAGGGCGACTACGAGGCCTTCCGGCGCTGGACCGTGGTGGACGACGAGGACCCGGAGTTCGAGTCCCCGGAGTACCAGATCCTGCTGTCCTATGCCCAGCAGAAGAACCCCGATGCGCAGGTTGGCGACGTGATCGAGGAGCCGGTCGAGGCCGTCGACTTCGGGCGTATCGCCGCCCAGACCGCCAAGCAGGTCATCGTGCAAAAGGTGCGCGAGGCGGAACGCGCCAAGGTGGTCGAGGAGTACCAGGATCGCGTGGGCACGCTGGTCATGGGTATCGTCAAGCGCACCGACCGCAACGGGACCTACGTGGATCTTGGCAGCAACGCCGAGGCGCTGATTCCGCGCGAACACATGATCCCGCGCGAGACGGTACGCACCAATGACCGCCTGCGGGGCTTCCTCAAGGAGATCCGTCCCGAGGCGCGCGGACCGCAGCTGATCCTCAGCCGGACCGCGCCGGAGTTCCTGATCGAACTGTTCAAGCTCGAGGTGCCGGAGGTCGGGCAGAACATCATCGACATCATGGGCGCGGCGCGCGATCCGGGCATGCGCGCGAAGATCGCGGTGCGCTCGAACGACCCGCGCCTGGATCCGGTCGGGGCCTGTGTCGGCATGCGCGGATCGCGCGTGCAGTCGGTCTCCAATGAACTGGCGGGCGAGCGCATAGACATCATCGTCTGGGACGAGAACCCGGCGCAGTTCGTGATCAATGCGATGTCGCCGGCCGAGGTCCTGTCGATCGTGGTCGACGAGGACAAGCAGTCGATGGACATCGCGGTCGAGGAGGACAAGCTGTCGCTCGCGATTGGTCGTGGCGGGCAGAACATCCGCCTGGCCTCCCAGCTTACCGGCTGGGAACTGAACGTGATGACCGAGGAGCAGGCGGCCGAGAAGAGCGAGGCCGAGGCACAGCAGCTGGTCACCTTCTTCATGGAGGCCCTGGATGTCGACGAGGAAGTCGCCGGCATCCTGGTCCAGGAAGGCTTTACCACCCTGGACGAGGTGGCCTACGTGGACGAGGCCGAGCTGCTCGCGATCGAGGAATTCGACGAGGACATGGTCGAGGAGCTGCGCAACCGCGCGAGCGATGCACTGCTGACCAAGGCCATTGCGGCCGAGGAAGGCCGTGAGGGCTATCAGCCCGCCGAGGATCTCCTGAGCATGGAGGGCATGACCGCTGCGCTGGCGAACAAGCTGGCGTCACACGGCGTGTGCACCATGGAGGACCTGGCGGAGCAGGCATCCGACGACGTGGTCGAGATGACCGGTCTGGATACGGAGGAGGCGTCGGCGCTGATCATGACGGCGCGCGCCCCGTGGTTCGAGACCGGGGATTAACCCCCGGTCGCCGTTATCGCGAACCCGTATCCCGGCTGTCGGCTGGCCTGAAAAGAATCTGGAATGGAGGTAGGCGCCATGGCGCAAATGACAGTGCAGCAATTCGCGGAATCGGTGGGGACACCGGTTGACCGCCTCATGGTTCAGCTCAAGGAGGCGGGCGTCGAGGTCGATGGTCCCGAGGCGGCGATCACCGATGCCGAAAAGCGCAAGCTGCTCGATCACCTCCGCCAGTCGCACGGCGAAGGCGGCGAGTCGGGGCGTGTGACCCTGAAACGCCGCACCCAGGCGCAGACCCTCAAGGTCAGCTCTGGCCAGGGCCGTTCCAAGACGGTCAACGTCGAGGTGCGCAAGAAGCGTACGCTGAAGCGCAAGCCCGCCGAGGCACAGCCCGAGGCGCCGGTGGAAGAGGCCCCGGTGGTCGAGGAACAGGCCCCGGCGCCGGAGGCCCCCGAAGAGACCCGCGCCGCGGCCCCGGTGGAGGAGTCGGTCGCCGAGTCGCCGGCCGAGGAGACCCCGGCGGCCGAGGAAGCCCCGGTCGAGGAGCCCGAGGCGCCCGCCGAGCCGGAGCCCGAACCCGAACCCGAACCCGTCGAGGAGGCGCCCGCCGAAGAGGCCGCGCCGGAGCCGGAGCCGGCCAAGCCGAAACGTCCGCTGAGCCGCACCGAGCAGCTGGCGCTGCAGGTCGAGGCCGAGCGCGAGGCCCAGCGCAAGGCGTCCGAGGCGCGCAAGCAGGAGGCGGCTGAACGCGAGGAACGCCAGAAGCGCCGGCAGAAGGAGCTGGAGGCCCAGGAGGCCAAGCGCGAGAAGGAAGAACAGGCGCGTCTGGAACGCGAGGCTGCGGCCAGGGCGGCGGCGCCCGCGGCGCCGGCAGGTGATGCGAAGGCCGGCAAGGGTGCCCGCAAGGGCGGCCGCAAGGACGATCGCAAGGAACTGCATGTGGCCGGCGACCGGCGCGGGCGCCGCAAGAAGGGCGAGAGCCGCAAGGCCCAGTCCGCGGCTGCCCAGGCGGTGACCAGCAAGCACGGCTTTGCCAAGCCGACCGCGCCGGTGGTGCGGGATGTCGAGGTGCCGGAAACCATTACCGTGGCGGACCTGGCGCAGGCGATGGCGATCAAGGCGCCGCAGCTGATCAAGGCGCTGATGGGCATGGGTGTGATGGCCACCATCAACCAGTCCATCGACCAGGACACGGCGATGCTGGTGGTCGAGGAGATGGGGCACAACCCCATCGCGGCCAAGGAGACCTCGGTCGAGGACGAGATCGATACCGGTCTCGAGCAGACCGCCGAGGCCAAGCCGCGCCCGCCGGTGGTCACCGTGATGGGTCACGTGGACCACGGCAAGACCTCGCTGCTGGACTACATCCGCAAGGAGAAGGTCGCCTCTGGCGAGGCGGGTGGCATTACCCAGCACATCGGCGCCTACCATGTGAAGAACAACCACGACGGCGTGACCTTCCTGGATACGCCCGGCCATGCCGCGTTCACCGCGATGCGGGCCCGGGGCGCGCAGTCCACCGACATCGTGATCCTGGTGGTGGCCGCGGATGATGGCGTGATGCCGCAGACCATAGAGGCCATCCAGCACGCGAAGGCGGCGGGTGTGCCCGTTGTGGTCGCGGTCAACAAGGTCGACAAGCCGGAGGCCGAACCAGAGCGCGTCATGAACGAGCTGGCCCAGCACGAAGTGATCCCGGAGGCCTGGGGCGGCGATACCCAGTTCATCCATGTCTCTGCCCATACCGGACAGGGGATCGACGAACTGCTGGAGGCCCTGGGCCTGCAGGCCGAGGTGATGGAACTGAAGGCCCCGGACGAGGGCCCGGCGCGTGGCGTGGTCATCGAATCGCGCCTGGAGAAGGGCCGCGGCCCGGTGGCCACCATCCTGGTCCAGTCCGGCAAGCTCAAGCACGGCGACATCCTGCTCTCGGGCAAGGAGTACGGCCGCGTGCGGGCGATGTTCGACGATACCGGCACGGCGGTGAAGGAAGTCGGTCCGTCCATGCCCGTGGAGGTCCTCGGCCTGTCCGGTGTGCCAGAGGCGGGTGACGAGGTCCTGGTGGTCGCGGACGACAAGACTGCCCGTGAGGTGGCCGAACATCGCGACACCAAGCAGCGCGAGCGCAAGCTGGCCGCGCAGCAGGCGGCGAAGCTGGAGAACATCTTCAACCAGATGCAGGAAGGCGAGATCGCCACCGTGAACATCCTGATCAAGGCGGATGTGCAGGGCTCGGCCGAGGCGCTGCGCGAATCGCTGGTCAAGCTGTCCACCGACGAGGTGCGTGTGAAGGTGGTCTCCGCCGGGGTTGGCGGGATCTCCGAGTCCGACCTGAACCTGGCGATGGCCTCCGAGGCGATCGTGATCGCGTTCAACGTGCGTGCCGATGCGGGCGCCAAGCGCCTGGCCGCCGAGAACGAGATCGACGTGCGCTACTACTCGGTGATCTACGAGGCGATCGACGACGTGAAGCAGGCGCTGTCCGGCCTGCTGTCGGCCGAGATCCGCGAAGAGGTGATCGGTCTGGCCGAGGTCCGCGATGTGTTCAAGGCCTCCGGCTTCGGCCAGGTCGCTGGCTGTCTCGTGGTCGAGGGCGCGGTCAAGCGTGGCAATCCGATCCGCGTGCTGCGCGATAACGTGGTGGTCTACGAGGGCGAGCTGGAAAGCCTGCGTCGCTTCAAGGACGACGTGAACGAGGTCAAGGCCGGCACCGAGTGCGGGATCGCGGTGAAGAACTACAACGACGTGAAGGCGGGCGACCAGATCGAGGTCTTCCAGCGCGTCGAGGTGGCCCGGACCCTCTGATGCCCGGAAACCGCGACTTTCATCGCTCGGACCGGGTCGGCGAGCAGATTCAGCGCGAGCTGGCCGAGCTCATCCGCATGGAGGTCAAGGATCCGCGCGTTGGCATGATCACCTTGGCGGGGGTCGAGGTATCCCGCGACCTGGCTCATGCCCGGGTGTATTTCACCCAGCTGGGCGGAGCCGAGAAGGGCGCGGAGGCGCAGCAGGGGCTGAACAATGCCGCCGGGTTCCTGCGCCGGGCTCTGGGGCAGCGCATGCGCCTGCGCTCGGTGCCGCAACTGCGCTTCACCTACGACGACACCCCGGAGCGCGGGGCGCACCTGTCGTCGCTGATCGACCAGGCACTGGCCGAGGATCGTGCGCACCACGCGGACGATCCCGATGCCGGGGACGGTAGCGGCGAGTCCTCACAGGGGGATGCCGAGGACGCCCGTGACCCGGGCGAAGGGCCGGAACGCGGGGCCTGAGCCCCGGCGTTTCCGGTCGGGCGATCCATCCATGGCGGGCAAGCGGCGCGAGGTCGACGGCATCCTGTTGCTGGACAAGCCTCGGGGGCGCAGTTCCAACCAGGCGCTGGGTCGCGTCAAGTATCTGCTGCAGGCGAAGAAGGCCGGTCACACCGGGGCACTGGACCCGCGGGCGACCGGCCTTCTGCCGTTGTGCTTCGGTCAGGCGACCAAGGTCTCCGGCTGGCTGCTGGATGCGGACAAGCGCTACATCGCCGAGGCACAGCTGGGAGTGGAGACCGACAGCGCCGACCTCGATGGCGAGGTGATCCGCGAGTCCCGGGTGCCGGCGATTGCATCGACCACCCTGCGCGAGCTGGAGCAGCGTTTCAGCGGCGATCAGGCCCAGGTCCCGCCGATGGTCTCGGCGCTCAAGCACCAGGGCCAGCGGCTGTACGAGCTGGCGCGGCGCGGGGTGGAGGTCGAGCGGCCGCCGCGCCCGGTCCGTATACATTCCCTGCGTATCGAGCAGACCGCCCCGGACCGGCTGCGCCTGGAGGTGCACTGCTCCAAGGGCACGTACATCCGGTCGCTGGTCGCCGATATCGGGCATGCGCTGGGGTGCGGTGCGGCGGTGGATACCCTGCACCGGGTCGGGCATGGCCATTTCGATGCCGAGTCCATGGTGTCGCTGGAGACGGTCGAGGCCGCGTTCGAGGCCGGCGGGGCCGCGGCCATCGAAGCCCTGCTGCAACCCGCCGAGGCGGCGCTCGCGCACTGGCCGGCGGTGACCCTGGATGCGGCCGCCAGTGCCGCCATGCGCCACGGCAATCCCGCGGCGGCGACGGCGGTGATCGCCGAGGCCCCGGGCGCGTCCGATGCCCCGCGCGAATCCGAAACCGGCTGGGCCCTGGTCCGGGTGTTCGATGCCGCAGGGGCCTTCCTGGCGGTGGGGGTGCGCGACGACGCGGGGCAGGTGCGGGCGCGGCGGCTGTTCGTTCCCGCGGCCTGACGGCGGCCCGGCAAGCGGGTGGTTGTATTCTGTTCATGCCGGCGTGGGCCGTGGTACCATTGCGCGCCTATCGCCAGCGCCACTGGTCGATTAACGGTCAAGTAATCTCAGGAGTCAGGTTTTCATGTCGCTCACTACCGAAGAAAAATCGGCCATCGTCGAGAAGCACAAGCGCGATGCCAACGACACCGGTTCGCCGGAGGTCCAGGTCGCGCTGCTGACGGCCCGCATCCAGCATCTGATGGGGCACTTCGACAAGCACAAGCAGGATCATCACTCGCGCCGCGGCCTGCTGAAGATGGTCAGCCAGCGTCGCAAGCTGCTGACCTACCTCAAGCGCCACGACCAGGACCGCTATCAGGCCCTGGTTCAGGAGCTTGGGCTGCGCCGCTAAGGCCGGCACGACAGGCCCGCGCCACTGGTGCGGGCCTGTTCGCTTTCGGGGCCGCGCAATGGCCCGCGAAGGCCAGAATTCAGGCATCAACGTTGGATGAACACGGGAAACGGGAAATAACGTGGCATACAAGAAGTCGTTCCAGTACGGAAACCATACGGTCACCTTCGAAACCGGTGACATCGCTCGCCAGGCCAGTGGCGCCGTCCTCGTCAACATGGCCGAGACCGTGGTCCTGGTCACCGTGGTCGCCCGCAAGGAGGCCGATGCGGGACGCGACTTCTTTCCCCTGACCGTGAACTACCAGGAACGCACCTACGCCGCGGGCAAGATCCCCGGCGGGTTCTTCAAGCGCGAAGGGCGTCCGAGCGAGAAGGAGACCCTGACCTCGCGCCTGATCGATCGCCCGATCCGCCCGCTGTTCCCGGAAGGCTTCAAGAACGAGACCCAGGTGGTCGCGACGGTGATGTCGATCAACCCCGAGGTGGATCCCGACATCCCCGCGATGCTCGGCACGTCCGCGGCGCTGGCGCTGTCCGGGGTCCCGTTCGCGGGTCCGATCGGGGCCGCGCGGGTTGGCTACCGCGCCGGCGAGTACCTGCTGAACCCGACCTACAGCGCGCTGGAGGAGTCCGACCTCGATCTGGTCGTGGCCGGCACCGAGAATGCCGTGCTGATGGTTGAATCCGAGGCCAACCAACTCTCCGAAGAGGCGATGCTGGGGGCGGTCATGTTCGGCCACGAGCAGATGCAGGCCGCGATCCAGGCGATCCGCGAGCTGGCGGCCGAGGCCGGCAAGCCGGCCTGGGAGTGGGAGGCCCCGGCCACCAGCGATTCGCTGGAGGATCAGGTGAAGGCCGTAGTGGGCGATGCCCTGGTCGAGGCCTACCAGATTGCCGAGAAACAGGCGCGTACCCAGCGCATCGGCGAGCTGCGTACCCAGGCCGTCGAGGCCCTCGCCAGCGACGCCGAGTCCGGCCCATCGGCGGATGCCATCAAGACCGCCTTCCACGATCTCGAGTACCGTCTGGTGCGCGATCGCATCCTCGACGGCAATCCGCGCATCGACGGCCGCGACAACAAGACGGTCCGCCCGATCCGCATCGACACCGGCGTGCTGCCACGTGCCCACGGCTCCGCGGTGTTCACGCGCGGCGAGACCCAGGCCATGGTAGTCGCGACGCTGGGGACCGACCGTGACGCCCAGGTGATCGACGCGATCGAGGGCGAGCGCCGCGACCGCTTCATGCTGCACTACAACTTCCCGCCCTACTGCACCGGCGAGACCGGATTCGTGGGCTCGCCCAAGCGCCGCGAGATCGGGCACGGGCGTCTGGCCAAGCGCGGCGTCGCCGCGGCCATGCCGAACGACGAGGACTTCCCGTACGTGGTCCGCGTGGTCTCCGAGATCACCGAATCCAACGGCTCCAGCTCCATGGCCTCGGTGTGCGGTACGTCGCTCGCGTTGATGGATGCCGGGGTGCCGCTGAAGGCGCCGGTCGCGGGGATCGCGATGGGCCTCATCAAGGAAGGGGACCGCTTTGCGGTGCTGTCCGACATCCTCGGAGACGAGGACCACCTGGGCGACATGGACTTCAAGGTCGCCGGGACGTCGGACGGCGTCACCGCCCTGCAGATGGATATCAAGATCGACGGCATTACCCGCGAGATCATGGAGCAGGCGCTGGCGCAGGCGCGCGAGGGCCGCATGCACATCCTCGGCTGCATGAACGAGGTGCTGCCGCGTCATCGCGACGAGATGTCCTCCCACGCGCCGCGCTTCATCACCATGAAGATCAACCCGGACAAAATCCGCGATGTGATCGGCAAGGGCGGGGCCACCATCCGGGCCCTGACCGAGGAGACCGGCGCGAGCATCGACATCCAGGACGACGGGACGGTCAAGGTTGCCTCCACCGACCAGGCGGCGGGTCTCGAGGCCAAGCGCCGCATCGAGGAGCTGACCGCGGATATCGAGGTGGGCCGGCAGTACACCGGCAAGGTCGCCAAGATCATGGATTTCGGCGCGTTCGTCTCCATCCTGCCGGGCCGCGACGGCCTGGTGCACATCTCGCAGATCTCCGACGAGCGAGTCGAGAACGTGGGCGATTTCCTCGCCGAGGGGGATTCCGTGACGGTTCGCGTACTCGAAGTGGACAAGCAGGGGCGCATTCGTCTGAGCATGAAGGCAGTCGAACCCGAGTCCTGATCGGGCTCGTTTCGTTCACGGGCACCGGGTTGCGGTGCCCGGCCATTCAGATTCGGGACGCTTCGGCATGGATCTCGTCAGCATTCGCAAGAGCTACCGGCGCTACGCCCGTCATTACGACGCGACGTTCGGGCGGGTGTTCGCGACCGGGCGCGCAAGTGCGCAGGAAACCCTGGCACCGCTCTCCGGCAAGCGCATCCTCGAGGTCGGGGTGGGTACGGGCATCTCGCTGCCGGACTACCCGGACGACTGCGAGGTCGTCGGGATCGATGTCTCCCGGGAGATGCTGGAGGTCGCACGGGGCCGCCTGAACGGGGGACTCCCGGCCGTATCCGGGCTTTGCGAAATGGACGCGGAGCAACTCGGCTTTGCCGACAACAGCTTCGATGCGGTGGTGGCGATGTACGTGGCCACGGTGGTGCCGAACCCCGACGCCCTGTTCGCCGAGATGTGGCGGGTCTGTCGCCCCGGCGGTCGCCTGCTGGTGGTGAATCACTTCGCCTCGCAGCAATGGCTGTTGCGCGGCTTCGAGCGCTGCCTGCGCCCGCTGTCCAAGGCCGTCGGATTTCGCCCCGATATGGAGTTCGAGGACTTTGTCCGCGTCACCGGGCAGGAACCCTGCATGGTCGCCCCGGCCAGCCTGTTCGGCTACTGGAAACAGGTCGAATTCCGCAAGCCTGCCTGAGCGGCGCCGCTCGCCGGGCTCCGCTACAAGCACTGCCTTGGAATGCCCCCTAGGGGCCGCCCCGGGAGATCGCCACGTCGCTACGCTCCTCGCGATGACGGGGCGCGTGATGATTCCGGGGTGTGTCAGAGGCGTGTGAAGAGCGGCAGCTCGTGGCGGCGCGCATTGGCCGCGATGAAGCGGCCTCGCCCGTCCTGTTCGCGGTCCAGGCGCGCCTGCTCGGTGGACGCCTCGCCGACGATCGTGGCCAGGAAGACCTCCAGTTCGCCCCCGTCCACCCGCAGGCGCCCAAACGGTGACCCGTCCGCGGCGGCGTGCCAGAACAGCCGCGGCTGCCAGTTGCAGCCCTGGATCTTCGGGTGCTGGAAGAGCGCGATCAGGCGGTGTTCGAGTGCGTCGGGCATGGGAACCTCGGTCGGGCTGTAGCGGACGAAAGCCTCAGAGAGACGTCTGAGTGGCCCTGGCCGTCGCGCCAGTGGTCGGAAAAGGCGTTACTGTAGAGGAACCCGCCCACCGCGTCAGAGGATCCGACGAATGGCCATCGACTGGAAGCGCTATGACCCCGCCCCGTTCTATGACGAACTGATCAATAAGCCCGGCAAGCCGCGCGGGCCGGGCAAGGCGCTGGCGGAATACCTGGCCTCGCTGGACGAGGGCGAGATCCACAGCCGCAAGCAGGCCGCGGACAGCGCGATCCTCGAGATGGGGATCAGCTTTACGGTGTATACGGAGGGCGAGAATATCGACCGCGCCTGGCCGTTCGACATCATCCCCCGGGTGATCGCGCGCAAGGAGTGGGACCAGGTGTCCGCCGGCCTGGAGCAGCGCCTGAACGCGCTGAATCTCTTTATCGACGACATCTACAACGAGCAGCGCATTTTTCAGGACAAGGTGATCCCGCGCTACGTTCTGAACCAGTCGAAGAATTTCCGCGAGCAGTGCATCGGCATCAAGCCGCCGCAGGGCGTCTGGGCGCATATCTGCGGTACCGACCTGGTGCGCGACGGATCGGGGCAGTTCTACGTACTGGAGGACAACCTGCGCGTCCCGTCCGGGGTGTCCTACATGCTGGAGAACCGCCAGGTCACCAAGCGCGTGTTCCCGGAGATGTTCGAGAGCTCCAGCATCCTGCCGGTGGATGAATACCCGACTCAGCTGTTCGACATGCTGGCGTCGATCTCGCCGCGCCCGCAGGACTATCCCGAGATCGCGGTGCTGACGCCCGGCATCTACAATTCCGCGTACTTCGAGCACTCCTTCCTGGCCCAGCGCATGGGCGCCGAGCTCGTGGAGGGCGCGGACCTGGTCGTCGGGGACGACGACTGCGTCTACATGCGCACCATCGACGGTCTTGAGCGCGTGGACGTGATCTACCGCCGCATCGACGACGAATTCCTCGACCCGGAGGTGTTCAACCCCGATTCGATGCTGGGCGTGCCCGGACTGATGCGCGCCTGGCGCAAGGGGAACGTGGGCCTGGCCAACGCCCCCGGTGCCGGCGTGGCCGACGACAAGGTGATGTACGCCTATGTCCCCGAGATCATCCGTTACTACCTGGACCAGGAACCGATCATCCCCAATGTGCCGACCTATCTCTGCGTGAACGAGAAGGATCGCGCCTATGTGCTGGACCACCTCGACGAGCTGGTGGTGAAGCCGGCCAACGAGTCCGGCGGCTACGGCATGCTGGTGGGCCCGCACGCGACCAAGAAGCAGCGGGCCGAGTTTGCCCAGCTGATCAAGAAGGACCCGCGCAACTATATCGCCCAGCCGACGCTGGATCTTTCCGTCGCCCCGACCCTGTGCGGCGACGAGATCGAGCCGCGCCATCTGGACCTGCGCCCGTTCATCCTCCAGGGGGTGCGCACCGACGTGACCGCCGGCGGGCTGACGCGCGTGGCCATGCGCAAGGGCTCGCTGGTGGTGAACTCCTCGCAGGGCGGGGGCAGCAAGGACACCTGGATCGTGGACGAGGAGAACTGAGATGCTCTCGAGAGTCGCCGAACGCGTTTACTGGATGGCGCGCTATGTCGAGCGCGCCGAGAATACGGCACGCATGGTCACGGCCTTCAATCTGCTGGCGCTGGACATGCCGAAATCGGTGCAGGTGTCGTGGAAGGGCCTGGTCGAGGTCACCGGCAACGAGGACCTGTTCGATAATCACTATCAGCGGGACGACGAACGCAATTGTGTGAAATTCCTGCTGGCGGATGCCGACAACCCGAGTTCGGTGCTCAACTCCCTGCGGGCGGCGCGCGAGAATGTGCGTACCACCCGCGATCTGGTTCCCTCCGAGGCCTGGGAGGTGATGAACGAGCTGTACCTGTTCGCCCGTGACCATATCGATCAGGGCATCGGCAAGCGCGGCCGGTTCGAGTTTCTCTCCGAGGTGGTTCAGCGCTGCCAGACCCTGACAGGGCTGCTGGCCGGCACCATGAGTCATGATGCGGCCTATGACTTCATCCGCCTGGGGCGCAATCTGGAGCGCGCCGACATGTCCACCCGGCATGTCGACGTGGGCGCCCTCAAACTCCTGAAAAAGGACGGCGAGGATCCCGAGCCCTACGAGGGGCTGCTATGGACCAGCATCCTGCGCTCGGGGAGTGGCTTCCAGATGTATCGCCAGCATGTTAAGCGGCGGATCAACGGTGTGGACGTGGTGCGGTTCCTGCTGCAGGACACCGCCTTCCCGCGTTCGGTGACCCACGCCCTGACTCAGGTGCAGGATGCGCTGGAGAAGCTGCCGCGCAACGAACTGCCGCTGCGCCTGGTGATCCAGGCGCGCCGCCACGCCTCCAGTGCGCATGTGGAGGAGCTGATCGCGGAAGACGGCCTGCATGCCTTCATGGATGTGCTGCAGCGGGATATCGGGGACATCCACGGTGCGAACGTGGAGACCTGGTTCCGGATCGCGCCGGCGCAAACCCAGACGCAGGCGGCATAGGGAGGCATTCGATGGATCGCGGGTGAAGCTGCGATCCGTTCAGCGGCGGGACTTTTTCGCTTTGCTCGAAGTGGGCGCTGCGGCCTTGCCGGAGCCGCGGCTGACCCGCGTCCCGCGCTGCTTGCGCGCGTGGGCGGACTCCCAGTCGAAGCGCGGCAGGTCGGTGAAGGCCTTCTTGATGTTGGTGTCCCAGGCCTGGGTGAGCGAGCGCAGGTAGGCGTCGTCGGTCTCCAGGCACAGGTAATGGTCGAAGGTCAGGGTGCCGCGCTCGTAGACCATCACCTCGATCGGGGGCCCCACAGTCAGGTTCGAACGAATGGTCGAGTCGATGGAGACCAGCGCGCAGCGCGCGGCATCCCCCAGCGGGGTGGCCGGTTCGATGATGCGGTCCAGGATCGGCTTGCCGTACTTGCTCTCGCCGATCTGCAAAAAGCGCGTCTGCTGCGAGGTGGTGATGTAGTTGCCCTGCGGGTAGACCATGAAGATCGCCGGGGCATCGTCGCCGATCTGGCCGCCGATGATCAGGGTGGCCTCGGCCTTGATGCCAGAGCGGGACAGGGCCTCGGAGTGTTTCTCCGCCTCTTCGCGGTTGAGCCGGCCGAGGTATTCGGCGGCATCCGACATGCGCTCCACCGTCGCCAGGCTTTCCTCGGCGCCTTCCTCCATGTCGCGCTTGAGCTGCTGCACGACCGACTGCGTGGTGGCCAGGTTGCCGGCCGCGAGGACCACGAATACCCGCTGCCCCTCGATCTCGAAGGTGTGCATCTTGCTGTAGGTGCTCACCTGGTCCACGCCCGCATTGGTGCGGGAGTCGGAGGCGAAGACGAGGCCGTCGTCCAGGTCGATGGCGACACAGTAGGTCATGGGGGCGCGGGTTTCCGGGCAAGGCAGTGACGGCATACTAGGGCTGGGGTCGGGGGGCGTCAACGCAGTGTCGCGTTGAGTGCCGTCGGCGGATGCACCGAACCGGTGCCCCCGCCGCGTGGTCTGCAGGCCTACTGAATGCGTGTTCTTGCGAGGAGATGCCGATGTTTCGTTCCGGCCTGTGGCTGTTGCTGACCCTGCTGTTCCTGCCCTCGTTGGCGAGTGCCGATGCGCTCGAGCCCGATGCCCTGATCGAGCGCATGCAGGTGGGCGGGCTGGTGATCTACTGGCGGCATGCGGCCACCGATCGCAGTCGCCGCGATCAGGACCTTACCGACATGAGCCGCTGCGAGATGCAACGCAATCTGGACGACCGCGGACGCGAGCAGGCGCGCCGGGTCGGCGCCGGCTTCGAACGTCACGCGATCCCGGTCGAGCGCATTTTGAGCTCGGCGTTCTGCCGCAATATCGACAGCGCCCGGATCGCCTTCGGCGAGGGCTCCTGGGAGGTTCGGGACGACCTGTTCAACGTGCCGCCGGTGCGCGACCGTCAGCGACAGCAGGCGCTGGTGACGGCCCTGCGGGACTATCTCGTGACGCCGCCGGAGGATGGCGACAGCAACGTGGTGATCGTGGGGCACAACATCAACCTCCAGCGCGCGGCGCGGGTGCGCATCGACGAAGGCGAGATCGCGGTGTTCGAGCCGGGCGGGGATGCGCCCCGCGTGCTCGGCATACTGACCCCCGAGGATTTCGACTAAGCGACCCCGGCCCACCCTGGCGGGCCGGGGTCGCGTGGCCGGGCAGAATGACGCCGGAGCGTCTACGCAAAGGGGAGGGCGGAAAGATCGGGGGTGATGTGGTGATGAACGGGATGGTGGGTGGAGTACTGGCCCTGATGCTGGCGATGGTGGCCCCGGCCGGCGCCGAGCCGCTGGCACCGAAGGCCCTGATCGAGCGCCTGCAGGCGGGCGGGCTGGTGATCTACTGGCGGCATGCGGCCACGGATCGGTCGCACGACGACTATGACCTCTCCGACATGACGGACTGCGAAGGGCAGCGCAACCTGAGCACCCGCGGGCGGGAACAGGCGCGGCAGGTGGGCAAGGGCTTCGAGCGGCACGCCATACCGGTCGAGCAGGTGCTGACCAGCGAGTTCTGCCGTAACTGGGAGACCGCGCACTACGGGTTCGGCGAGTACGAGATCCGGACCGAACTCTACAATCTGCCGATTATTCAGGATGCTGCGCGCCGCGAGGAGCTGATCGAAGGGCTGCGGCGGCACCTGAACACGCCGCCCGAAGCCCCGGGGAAGAACATTGTGATCGTGGGCCATGACCTGAACCTGCGCCACGCCGCGGAGGTGGAGATCGACGAGGCCGAGATGGCCGTGTTCGAGCCGCATACTGACGGGCCGCGTCTGCTCGGAACGCTGCAGCCCGATGACCTGATGCACTGAGCCAGGAAAACTCGGATCCATGCACACAATCGCGCGCCCGTCGCTTGGGTGTGGCGCGCGTGGTGAAGGCCGGCCCCGGGTCGGGGCCGGGGCGGGTCGGTCAGTAGAGGAAATCCGGCAGGTGCTTGCGCAGGCTGGCGGCGTCGGTGGACTTGGTCACGTTCTTGGCCACCTCGGCGGTAACGCTCTGGGCGACGGTCGGGTCCAGTACCTCGCGCAGGGCGCCCAAGAAAGTCGGCGCGGCGACGATCACGAGTCGCTTGAAGGTGCCCTCGTGATAGGCGGCCTTGAGCCGCTCGGCGACTTGGCGGGCAAAACGGTTGCGTTCGTTGGCGGCGGGATCGGTACTCTCCTGCATGGCGTGCCGCGCATCCCCGCTGGCACTGCTCCAGCTGCGCCCGGGGCGATCCGAGACGAGATCCTGGTTGTGGGCGCGGGACTCGCTGTGCGAGAGCGTCTCGCTCTCGTGCATCCCCTGACAGGCGCGGCCCTCGCAGGCAAAGATGCGGGCGCGCGCGGCATCGGCGACAACGATCCAGACAGTGTCCATGCAGATCCTCCTGTGGCGTAGACGGTGGCCCCGGGTACCCGTTGGACGGGGCGACGGGACCGCTGCGGGGCCGGCCCGGCAGGCACCGGCCCCGTCTTCGAGTGTAGATGCTCTGCAGCGGCTTGGGGTGGTATCGCAAAGCGCAGGGCCTGTTCCGTGCGGGCGCGCACGGCGTACGGCGCGGTACCCTGATGCCATGTATGCGCGAGCCAAGGTAAAGACCCCATGAGCCTCCTGACCTGGCTGGGTATCCTCGTCTGCCTCTCTCAATCGGCTATCCTGTCCGGGCTCAATCTCGGGCTGTTCTCGCGCAGCAAGCTGGAACTGGAGGTCCAGGCGCAGAAGGGGGATCCGCGCGCGGAACGCCTGCTGGCCCTGCGCGGCGATGCGAACTTTGCACTGGTGACCATCCTCTGGGGCAATGTCGCCGTCAACGTGCTCCTGGCGCTGCTGTCGGGCTCGGTGATGGGGGGCGTGGCGGCGTTCCTGTTCTCCACGGTCGTGATCACGATCTTTGCCGAGATCCTGCCGCAGTCCTATTTCTCCCGGCACGCGCTGAAGGTGGCCGGGGCGCTCTATCCGCTGCTGCGGTTCTACCAGTTCCTGATGTATCCGGTGGCGCGCCCCACGGCCTGGGTGCTGGATCGCTGGCTCGGCGGCGAGGAGATCCGGTTCTTTCCGGAGCGCGATCTGCACTATCTGATCGATCTGCATATGCAGGAGCACGGCAGCGAGATCACGCGGGTCGAGGGCCGCGGTGCCCGCAATTTCCTGGAGCTGGACGACATCCTGGTGCAGCACGAGGGGCAGGCGCTGGATCCGGACAGCGTGGTCGCCATGGAATTCGCGGACGGGCGCCCGGTCTTCCCCGCGATCGCGCCGCGGACCGATGATCCGTTCCTGGTTCGGCTCAATCGGCCGGGGCGGGGATGGATAGTGATTACCGACCCCGAAGGCGAGCCGCGCACGGTGATCCGGGTCCCGGAGTTTACCCGCGAGGCCCTGTTTGCACCGGAACGCTTTGATCCCCACCATCACTGCCATCATCCCCTGGTGGTGCGTGATGGGGGGCGACGTCTGGGCGGGCTGGTGCCGCATTTCAAGGTGCGCCCGGCCAGCAGTGGCGACACCGTGGTCGGCGACGACGTGATCCTGCTGTGGACCGAGGACCAGCGGCGCATCCTGAGCGGGACCGATATCCTGGGCCGTTTGCTGCGTGGTGTGGGACAGCCAGCCCCGGCCGACACCCCGGGAGCGGTCTGAGCGCGAGCGCAGGAGGCCGAAACGAATGGAATTCAGGACCGTGGGCGGGGCGGGTATAACGCCCTATCTGGACGCCGTGGCGCGCCTGCGTATCGCGGTGTTCCGCGAGTGGCCGTACCTCTACGACGGCAGTACGGAGTACGAGGCGCGGTACCTGCAGGGCTACGCGGACTGCCCGGACAGCACGCTGGTGCTGGCGCTGGAAGATGGCCGTGTGGTGGGCGCCTCCACCGCGTTGCCTCTGGCCGCGGCCGAGGCGGAATTCCAGGCCCCGTTTCGCGAGCAGGGGCTGGACCCGGCGGCGTACTACTACCTCGCGGAGTCAGTGCTGGAGCCGGAGTTTCGTGGTCAGGGAGCCGGGCACCGGTTTTTCGACGAGCGCGAGGCGGCGGCCCGCCGGTTGGGGTTTGCGCATGCCACCTTCTGTGCGGTGGTGCGCCCGCAGGATCACCCGCGGCGCCCGGCGGACTATCGGCCGCTGGACGGTTTCTGGAGGAGGCGCGGCTACACCCGGGCCGAGGGCCTGGTCTGCCAGTTTCCCTGGCCGGATATTGGCGAGAAGCAGGGAACCCACAAGCCATTGCAGTTCTGGTGGCGCCGGCTGTGAAGCGGTCGCGGGGGTTTACGCCCCCGAATCGTCATCCTGTGGATCGTTGTCCCCCTTGAGCATGCCGGCCAGCCCGGCGAACGGGTTGTGCGTGGCCGTGGTGCCGCCCGTCTTGCCGCTTCCGGGGGTGGCATCGGTATAGCGCTGGTGCTCGTTGTCGTGGCAGTACAGGCACAGCAGTTCCCAGTTGCTGCCGTCCGGGGGGTTGTTGTCGTGGTTGTGGTCGCGGTGGTGTACCGTCAGCTCGCGCAGATTGGCGCGGGTGAACTCCCGCCCGCAGCGCCCGCAAACCCACGGATACATCTTCAGGGCCTGCTCGCGATAGCCGCGTTCGCGCTCCGCCTGGTCGCGCCGACTGCGGGCCACCAGGTCGTCAAGACGGTTGGAGGTCGAGTGGCTCATGGGGCGTTCTCCAGAGGTTGCTGCATCGAGCGTAGCTTTGATGCGCCGGCGGGGCCAGTCAGTCTAGATCCCGAAGGTATTGCGTTAGCGCATCGAGGCTGCGTTCGTGGCCGGAGGGGAGGGGGGCTTGCGGGTCCTGCAGCCACGCGGCGATGTCGGCGAAGGTGGTTCCGGCGCGGGTGTAGCGGGTCAGCATGTGGTAGCCCTCGGGGTAGAGCACGGCGCGGTGGGCACCGGACTCCTGCGCGGAAAGCCCCTCCAGCAGGCGCGCCAGGGGGCGCGGTGGCACCAGATCGTCGCGCGCGCCGTACAGGGTCAGGCTGGGCGCGGGCAGGTCGGGACCGGTCTCCAGCGCGTGGGTCATCAGGGTGGTCAGGCCATCGAGGGCATCGATGCGCGCGTCGCGCAGCACGAGCGGGTCGTCGCGCATCTGTTGCAGCACGGCGGGGTCGTCCGTCGGGTGGATATCCAGTTCCGCCGCCATCTCGCCGTCCAGGCGCCAGCCGGGGGCCAGGCGCGCTCCCAGCCACAGGCCGAAGCGCTGATACCAGGGCATGTCGCCCCGGCTCCAGACGGCCGGGGCGATCAGCACCGTGCCGGCCACGAGCGGTGTCCCGTCCCCGGCGTCGGGCGCCTCCGCCGCGGCCAGCAGGGCGACCGCGCCGCCCATGCTCTTGCCGACCAGGTAGGGCGTGCGATCGGGATAACGCGCCTGCAGCAGCCGCAGCGCGGTGCGGGCGTCCTCGGCCATGATCCGATGACCGGACCAGTAGCCGGCATTGCGCGTGCCGCCGAAGCCGCGCTGGTCATAGGCGTAGACCGCGATGGCGTGCTCGGCGAGGGCCTCGCCCAGGGCCTGCATGCTGCCGCCGTGGTCGTTGAATCCGTGCAGGGCCAGCACCACCCGCTCCGGGGTCTCCGGACCCCAGCGATGCAGCGGCAGTCGATCACCATCTGCGGTGTGGATGACCTCGGGGGCGAGGATTGGTACGCGGGACTCGCCACCGGACGGGTTGGGCACCGCTCCGGCACAGCCGGCCAGCCACAGGATGGCCAGCAGCAGGAGAACCCGGGCGTGGCTACCGAGCATCGCCTTTGTCGTTTTCGTCGGCGGCGGCTACGGCACGCGGGGGAAACAGGAATTCCCGCGGGCGTTCGCGCAGATGATGGCCGTAGGCGCGGAACACGCGGCCGAAGGCCCCCATGCGCACGCCCCGGGCGCGCAGCGCGACGTACAGCGCGAGGCCGAAACTGACCCACAGGTTGACGGCCCCGATCAGCAGCACGAAGACCAGGAACAGCGTGAATATCCCCGGCCCGGGTGCCTCGCTGGCGGTGACATAGCCGAGATTGGCCGAGGCGAAGGCCACGTGCTGGATATCCAGCGGCAGGCTCAGCAGGTAGCCGACATATCCGGTGACCCCGAGCAGGACGCCGAACAGGAAGTTCCCGATCAGGGCCCCGTAGTTGTAGCCGATCCAGTCAGCCAGGCGGTGGCGGGCGCCGGTGGGCAGCAGGCGGCGCAGCCAAGGGTGTTCCCGCAGGCGGCCGGGCAGGTCGAGATAGGCGCAGCGGTTGTCGAAGAAGCCGGCGATCAGGCCGGAGACGAACAGCCAGACCCCGGCGATCGCGGCGAAGAACAGCGCCAGCCCCATGATCGGGCGCAGGCCGTCCATCAGGTAGTCGGCCTCCTGGCCGGACAGGATCGGGGCATCGAGCAGGCGGGCGGAAAACAGCCCGATCAGGATTGCGGTGGGCAGGGCGATGCCCACGTTGCCCAGCACCGCGGCAAACTGCGAGCGTCCCACCCGCATCAGGAGGTCCGCCATCTTGCGCGGGTCGGCCGTCCCCCGTTCGCTCTCCTCGATGGCGGCGGCCAGGCGCGCGGCGGTCATGGCCGGCTGCTTGGTGGCGACGGTGAAGTGCAGGATGTGGATGAGCACGAAACCGAGCCCGTAGTTCAGGCTGGTCCACAGTGTGTAGGCCGCCTGGGACAGATCCAGGGCCCCGATCTGGATCTTGATCAGCGCCATCACCGCGATGATCAGCCCGGCGCCGGCCCCGGAGCGCAGCATCTGGAAGTATTCGCTGCGCGACTGGGTGATGTAGTGCTCGCCGGTGTCGCTGACATGCTGGGTAATGCTGCGCGAGACCAGCTTGATGTTGTCCTGCCACAGCGCGCGCACCCCGTGCTGGCGGGCGCTGATGGTGATGAGTTCGCGGAACACGCCGACCGAGGCGGCGCGGGTATCGCGCTCCGCATCGGGTTCCAGCAGGTCGAGCAGCTTGTGGATGCGCCGGAGGGTCTGGTCCAGGCGTTCCAGCAGGTGGGTCAGGGACAGGCTGTTGCCGTGGGTGATGGCCAGCTGGCGCAGGCGCGCGATCTGCTCGCCGCACTGCTCCAGCAGCACGCGGGCGTGGCGGTCGTCCATGCGTTCGCGGTTGGGGTCCTCCAGCGCGGCACGATAGTCGCGCACGTAGGCGGAGATCTCGCGCTCCTGGGCCACAAACGCCGAGTTGCGCTCCGCGATCGACGGGTCCAGGCGCAGGAGTTCCGGTTCCAGTTCCTCGGCCGCCACCCAGATGGACAGCATCTCCAGGGCGTAGAGGATCTCCTCGCGGGCCCGATGCAGGACCCCGGGATGCTCGCCGGACAGGCAGCCCAGTGCCTCCAGCAGGCGCCACCAGGCATCGTCCGGAAGGGCGGCGACCCAGACCGCATCGTCGGTCTGGTGAAAGACGTGAAACAGCACATCTTTCAGATCCTGGCGATCCATCGGGCGCGGGTTGATGCGCTCGTAGATCAGCTCCGCCGCCTCGCGAAAGAATCCCTTGCGCGAGAACAGGCCGATCCCGGTGTACAGCGTCAGGTGCCGGGCGTCCTCCAGCCCGTCCTCCAGTCGCTGACGCAGCCGTTCCTGCAGGCTCGGGTGGTCCGCGAGCGCCAGGGTCAGTTGTTCGATCCGGCCGATAACCGGGGCCACATTGCGGGGATCGTCCGGGCGCAGCCAGTCGACGAGTTCGCGCAGGGTCTCGGCCAGGTCGAGGTCGGCATCTTCCACGCGGGCCAGGAGGTGTTCCGCGTCCTGCTTTGTCATGACAATCCCTGTGGCGGCTGGGCTGGCGTAGCATTATACGAGGCCATACGGGGGTTGTGTCCGCGCGTTGCAGGGGCGCCGATGCGGCCCGGAGATTGAGCTTGAGGCCCGCTGCGTTCACAATACGCCCCTCAATTCTCCCGTGTACTCACTCAGGCCGGCGGTAGCAGGCGGCTTGCGTAACCTGTGCGCGGACGCCCCGCGCGGGTTCGGGCCGCGACGCGCGGGACCCATGGGGCCCAGGCCCCGGCCCAGAGCGAATCGATGATCCAGCTGCGAACCTACGTCTACATGGATTCCCTCCAGCCGCAGCTGGCGGAATACATGGCTACGGTCTCCCAGGGCTTTCTGCCCGTACCGGGGGACTCCTGCCTGTGGGTGGAGGTTTCGCCGGGGATGGCGGTGCACCGTCTAACCGACGTGGCGCTGAAGGCGACCAACGTGCACCTCGCGCAGCAGGTCGTGGAGCGCGAGTTCGGTTCCATGGTGATCCACCACCGCGACCAGAGCGAGGTGCAGGAGGCCGGTCGCGTGCTGCTCTCGCGCCTGGGCGCCAGCCAGGAGGATCGCCAGCCCTGCCGCATCCCGTGGCAGGAGACCATCCGCGGGATGACCCCGGATCACACCGTGCTGATCAACCGCCAGAACCGCCGCGGGAACATGATCCTGCCGGACCAGAGCATGTTCATCCTCGAGGCGGAACCGGCCGGCTACATCATCTATGCCGCGAATCAGGCGTTGAAGGCGGCCAATGTGTCGCTGATCGATGTGCGCGCGGTGGGCGCCTTCGGGCGTCTGACCCTGGCCGGCCGCGAGGGCGACGTGGACGAGGCGGCGCGTGCGGCGATCCACGCGCTGCACAACCCCGCCGGGACCTGAGATGCATCGCGCGCAGCTGCTGGACCTGCTGGCCCGTCACCAGACGACCTTCATCGAGGAGGCCGGCTTCGTCCGCCGCGCGCTGGATTTCGTCAACGACCACCCGGACTGCTTCAATTGCGACCTGACGCCGGCCCACGTGACCGGCTCGGCCTGGGTGGTCAGCCCGGATCGCGAGCAGGCCCTGTTGCTGCTGCACGGCAAGCACCATCGCTGGTTCCAGCCGGGCGGGCATGCCGACGGTCAGGCGGATATCCTGCAGGTGGCGCTGCGCGAGACACACGAGGAAACTGGCCTGCCCCCCGAGCATATCCGGCTCGTCGAGGAAGACATCTTCGACCTGGATATCCACACCATCCCCGCCAGCCCGCATTTCCCGATGCACGAGCACATCGACGTGCGCTTCCTGCTGGAGATCGATGACCGCCTGCCGGTGCCCGGCAGCCACGAGTCGCACGACATCCTGTGGGTCCCGCTGCAGCATGTCTCGCGCTACAACAACAGCCGTTCCCTGTGGCGCATGGTGGAGAAGACCCGCCGCCTGCGCACCTACCGGCACATTCACCCGCGCTGATCCCGTATCCCCGGCGGGGTGGTGACGTTTCCGCCTGCCCGGCAGGGCGCTATAGTCGCCTTCCGTCTCCCTGATCCGTGCGTCCCGTGTCGATGAGCGTTCTGCCACGTCTTGGCCTGCTGCTGTGCCTGATTCTGGCTGCGCCGGTGCTGGCCGACGCCGCGGAGCCGCGTTCGATGACCGTGACGGATCCCGCCGGCGTGGAGCTGGACGTGACCGTCTACCCGGCCGAGGGTGAGCGCCTCTACCTCTGGCTGCTGCCGCAGGCGGGCGCGCACGCCAACCATGCCGAGTTCGGCCGCGAGCTGGCGGCCCTGGGCATTGAGGTCTGGCAGGTGGACCTGCTGGATGCCCATTTCCTCCCCCGCACCAACGAGAGCATGCGCAGCCTGGATGGTGTCAGCGTGGCCGCGTTGCTGCGCGCCGCGCATGAAGAGACGGGCAAGGAGGTCATGCTGGTGGCCTCCGG
The DNA here is from genome assembly GCF_000381445.1 of Thioalkalivibrio sp. ALE22. NCBI lineage: Bacteria > Pseudomonadati > Pseudomonadota > Gammaproteobacteria > Chromatiales > Ectothiorhodospiraceae > Thioalkalivibrio > Thioalkalivibrio sp. ALE22. Next base: position 84,777 of record NZ_KB906502.1, on the reverse strand, counting down.
TCGCCCGGCCATCAGCGCGCTGCGCGGCCTGCGCAAGTGGCAGGAAGACGGGCCCGACTCGGCTTACGTGCTCGGGGCGGCCCTGGCCTTCCCCAGCCTGATGGTGGACACGCCGGTCGCCGGGGCGCCCGCGGAGTTTGTGGATGTCGTGCGGGCCACCAGCCTCCCCGTGTTTCTGCTGCAGCCGACCCAGGGCGTCTACCGCTGGCACCTGAACGAGATCCTGACCGACCTGCGCCGGGGTGGCAGCGCGGTATTCGTGCAGATGATCCCGGGGGTGCGCGACTTCTACTACCTGCGCCGTGCCGACCCCGAACCGGAGGAAAGGGCCATGGCGGCCCGTCTGCCCGCGCAGTTGCTGCAGGCGGGCCGGCTGCTGGCCAGCGTCCCGCGCCCGCTGGCCGCGGCGCCGATGCCGGAGCTCGCGCGCGACGTCGAGGCCGGCCGGGGGCTGGTAGCGCGCGATCACCCGCCACCAGTCGACGACTTCACGCTCACCGATCACCTGGGCGATGAGCAGTCGCTGTCCGATTACGCAGGGCAGGTGGTCTTGCTGAACTTCTGGGCCAGCTGGTGCCCGCCCTGTGTCCACGAGATCCCGTCGATGAACCGCATGGCGGAGACCCTGGGCAAGGGTTTTGCCATCGTCTCGGTTAACTATCAGGAGAGCGCCGAGCACATCTCCGCCTTCATGGACGAGGCGCAGGTGGATTTCCCGGTGTTGATGGATTTCGACGGCCGGGTCGCCGCCGACTGGCGTGTATTCGCCTTCCCCAGCTCCTTCATCCTCGGCCGCGACGGCCGGGTGCGCTATTCCGTCAACAGCGCCATCGAATGGGACGACCCCGACGTCATCAACCGCGTCCGTACCCTCATGACCGAGCCCGAATAGCCGGCCGGACGGTCGTGCGTTATTCGTCGGTGGAGCCTTCCACCGTGGTCAGGCCGAAGGCGTGCCACATTTGCATGCCGCCGCGGTACCACTTGATGCGTTCGGCCGGGTAGCCGAGGTTGGTCAGCGTGCGGATGTTGGTGGGGGACTGCCCGCACCAGGGGCCGTTGCAGAACAGCACCAGGGTCTTCGCGTGGCTGAAGTCGTAGAAGTCCCCGTCGAAGACCACGTCGAACCGGTCGCTCAGCACATTGCGTACGTCGTCCGGGTCGGCCCCGGAGGCGAAGTGCAGGCGATCCCAGGGGATGTTGATGGCACCGGGGATGGTGCCGCGGCGATATTCGCGTGGGGTGCGTGAATCGATGATCAGCAGGTCGTCGCGCTCGGTGGTCTGGCGCAGGTAATCGATGAACTCCAGTTCACCCAGCGTCTCGACCCCTCGACCCAGGCTCATCGGCTGGATGCAGAAGGGCGGACAGGGGCGCGCAATCTGCGCATAGTCGAGATCGATGGTCGCGAAGGTGTCCTGGTCGCGGGTCACCGTCACGCGCTCGTCGCCGTGGCGCACCTCGAACTCGGCCATGTCGGCGGTGATGCCCACCTCCACCTCCGCGAAGGTGGGCGAGGCCACCAGCAGTGCCAGGCTCGCGAGCAGGCCGCATACACGGGGCGATGCGGGTTGGGGCTTTTCCATCGGATTCTCCTCGGCATCCGCCATTCCTCAAGCGTAGTCCCGAATATTGCCGAGCACGCGCAAGGGCCCACGTGTGGCGGGTATTTCGGGCGGCGGCGTTACCCTTGCGCCTGTTCGTCGAGGAGTTCGCGGATCTGGTCGATGACGCCGGGTTCGGTCCATTCGATCGCGCCGAACAGGTAGTAGCGCAGCTGGCCCTCGCGGTCGATGACGTAGCTGGTGGGGTAGGCCATCGCGCGCCAGTCATTCAGGGAGGCCTGGTCCGGGTCGAGGAGGATGGTGAAGTCCGTTTGCACTTCGTCCTCGATGAAGCGGCGGATGGTGGCCTCGTCCTCGCCGAGATTCACCGCGAGGATGCGAAAGCCTTCCGCGCGCAGTTCATCCTCCAGCAACTGCATGGATGGCATCTCGTGCACGCAGGGCGGGCACCAGCTTGCCCAGAAGTTCACCAGCACGACCTCGCCGCGATAGTCCTCCAGACGACGGGTGTCGCCGGCAAGGTCGGGCCGTTCCAGCGGCGGGGCGGCCACGGGCTCGTCCAGGGTATTCAGTTGCGCGTCGCCGCCGGTGGGGGTGCGCACGGCCAGGTCGGTGTCCGCATCGGCCACGGCCGGCGTCCGCTGGCGGGGCAGGCGCGACAGCATCTCCATGCCGAAGGCGATCTCGCGATGGAAGTGCTCGCTCGCCAGTTGCTCGCCGGCCGTGGCATCCGGGCGGAAGAAGAACCGGTCGCGGATGCCGGGAAGCAGGCGGGCCCCCACGGCACTACCGCCCTCCGTGAGACCCGCGCGGATGCGGCCGAGTTGCTGGCGCTGTGGGGATTGCGCCGGTTGCAGGATGTACACGGGGAGGTTGGTCAGCCCGACGATGGCCTGCAGCTCGGCACCTTCGGTGTCCACGCCGGTGTGCAGGTAGGGGCTGGCCATCAGCAGGCCGGCCATGTGGTCCGCATCCGGGTGGGCGAGCTGCCACTGGTAAAGCCCGGTGAGCAGCCAGGGCAGGGCGCGGTCGTGGCCGAACGCGAAGACGGCGCGACCGGTATCGGCGTGAGCCGACTCGATCAGGTCCGCGACCGTCGTGGTGGGCATGTCATCGAAGCTGGAGGCCGCCTCCGGCAGGAAGTGGCCGCTGAAGGGGTCAACCAGCCAGACCTCGATGCCGATGGCCTGCAGGGCCAGGGCCTGGGTGCGGTGGCCGTCGCGCAACCCGTGCTCGGACGGGAACCACAGCAGCACGGCGTCGCCGTCGGCGCGATAGCGCTCCACCGGGACCTCGGCGCCGCCGGCCTCGATGATGGCGGCTGCGTTCGCAGCGCCGGTTGGATCCCCGGCATCCTGGGCCAGGGCGATAAGCGGCGTCCCCAGAAGCGCTACCAGAGTGAGCAGAACAACGGCGAGAGAACGGGTCATGCAGGCCTTTCCGGAGGGTGTTCGGGGAGAGACGCACGAGGGCTCGATATTGATCCGCCGGTGCTGAATGCAGTCCGGTCGTCCCGTGGACATCCTTGTGAGATTCCACACCTAGAGCGACACCGGGACCCGGCGATACGGCTCGGGGGGCGGCGGTCTGTGGTCGCCGCTTTCGGGGAAGCGCTGGATCAGCTTGTCGTAGTAGCTGCGGATGTTCTGCACGTAGACGACCGGCTCCCAGCCACGGGCGTAGCCATAGCGGGTGCGCTCGTACCATTCGGGGTCGGCCAGGCGCGGGAGCCACTGCATCACGTCCAGCCAGCGATCCGGATCGTCGCCATGCGCATCCGCCAGGCGACGGGCGTCGTGCAGGTGACCGAGGCCGACGTTGTAGGCCGCCAGGGTCATCCAGGTGCGGTCCGGTTCCGGGATTCGCTCCGGGAGTCGTTCGCGCAGATCCAGCAGGTATCGCGTGCCACCGTCCACGCTCGATGCGGGATCGGTGCGGTCGTCGATGCCGAGACCCGCAGCGGTGTTCTGGGTCAGCATCATCAGCCCGCGCACGCCGGTGGGCGACACGGCGTTGGCATTCCAGTGTGACTCCTGATAGGCCACCGCCGCGATGAAGCGCCAATCCAGGCCGTATTGCTCGCCGGCGCTCTCGAACAGGTCGCGAAAGCGATCCAGGCGGTCCTCCACTCGGCGGGCGAAGGTCAGGGCGTCCACCAGGTCGTGGGTCTCCAGGTGGCCCAGGTAACGGTCGGTCATCAGCTCCAGTTCGCGGCTCTCGCGCAGGCGCTCGATATAGCGTTCCGCCGCTTCGATCAGGCTGTGGTCGAACCCGGACGGGAACAGCCAGGTGACGGTCGCACCGCGCTCGAACTCGTACGCGGTGCGCAGCTCCGGATGCAGGCGCCGCAGCCGCCCGAACTCCAGCGAGTTCATCAGGGCATAGTCGATCTCGCCTGCGGCCAGGGCCTGGCGCAGCGCCTCGGCGGTGCCCAGCGGTACCAGGTCGATCGCTGGGTCAGGTGGCTCGTCGCTCAGCGTTTCCAAGGGGTTCTCTTCCGGATCGGCGGATTCGGGGCCCTCCGCCAGGGTCGAGCTCCGTTGTCTTGAGGCCTCGACTTGGGCCAGGTGGTCCCGCAGGCGTTCCGGCAAGGGGGATTGCGCGGTGAACCCCAGACGGGTTCCGGCAGGCAGATCGTCGAGGGCGGACAGGGCCGCGTTCGCTTCGTTGCCGCGCCAGAAGGCGAGGAGCTGCTGGATCGCGAGGATCTCCGGGCCCGGTTTGACCGCGGGATCGCCGGGATCGACCAGCAAGCCGGCGGCAAGATCCACGCGCTGTTCGCGCAGACGCTGGTGGGCCTCGGCCGCTGTGTCCACGCGGGTGACCCGGATGCGCGTGCCCAGCTCCCGCGCAAAGCCGTGCAGCAAGTCGAGGTCCAGTTGGTCGTGGCCGTTGGCCATGGTCAGTTCCGAACGGCCAAGTGGAGTGTCCACCAGAACGACCTGCAACTCCTCGCGAAAGGTGAGCTGCTCCAGTGCAGAGGGTGGCTGGAACCAGACCCGCAGACCAATCATCACCAGCAGCACGATGAAGATGCCGAGCTCGATCTGACGCCAGGTCGTGCTTGGAGGTCGGAGCTGAAGGTGCGGGGCCATGGACTGGATGATACCCAATCAAGCGGCGTGGCCGCGCGGGACGCGGCGGCGCCGGGTCCGGGTGCTGGTCCTGGCCGGAATGTTTCCCTATCGCCAGTTCAGGACCAGCCCCTGAGCGCGCAGGATCTGCAGCGCGGGGTCGACACAGGTGTCGATGAAGGCGGCCCGGCGCGGATTGTCGCGTGCCAGTCGGCGGTAGTCCGGACCCGCGGGCAGGCCCGCGAGCTGGTAGATATCCGCCGTCGGGTAGTAGAAGGCGTGCACGAACTGACGGAATACCCGGCGCATCAGCGGCCGGTAGGTGGTCTTCTGCCAGGCGGGCAGGGAGTCCAGGTAGCTTTCCAGCGTGTCGCGGGCATGCGCCATGTGGCGGGCCTCGTCGATCATGTGGGTGGTGACGACGTCATGCACCGTGGGGCTTATCTGGTCGCGGCGCTGGTGGATCAGCCGGTTCATCCGATCCGGCACTTCCTCGCCGATCATCACCGCGATCCAGAAGATCGAGGACTCGAACGGGGCGAAGCGTCCGACCAGCGTGGCGAGACGTGGCTTCGGGAAGCGCTTCTCCGGCAGCTCCAGGCCGCTGCGCCGCATGAACTCGATGAACATCAGGCTGTGCCCGGCCTCTTCGCGCAGCTCGTGCAGGCGGTAGTTCAGCCGGTCCAGCCGGCCGGTCGAGTGCATGGAGATGCGCGAGATGCGCTCCATGAACAGGCCCTCCAGCCACAGTGCCCCGCTGATGAAGTAGAGGAACTCGTACTGCGACAGGCGGCGTTTCTGCTCGGCGGACAACGCCGAGTATTCCGGCGTACCGAATAGCGAGACGGCCTCTTCCGGGATCCAGAAGTCCTCCGGCGACAGCGCATCCCAGCGAATCCGCGTGAGCGGATCCTGGTATGGCGAACTGTTGCGGCTCAAGTGATCGAGCAGCTCCTGGGAGGAATTCATCGTTGGCGTGCCGGGGCCCATGCGGATGACGCCGGGAATCATACCGGCTCTGCCCGTCCGGACCAACGCCAACCCGTTGCAATCTGCGGTTGCTCCCCCATGATTAAGGAGACGCTGATTGAATCGCACGTCCGCGTTGGTGCCCCCTGTTTTCCGAGACAAGGCGCGTCGTGCAGCGGGTAGTGGTTCTACCCGCAAGCGGCGCAACGCAGGATCGGGGAACAGGGGGCACCAACCCCACAAGCCATTGAAAGCAGGGGCTCGGCCGCTTTTGCGTGCGCCCGGCGTTGCGGCTCGCTTATGTAGCTCGGCTACACTTCACTCACCGCGCCTTGTTCGCACGCAAAAGCGACTCGAGCGCGGACGTGCGATTCAATCAGCGTCTCCTTAAGATCATGGACAAGAACATACGTTACCGGATCAGCTTTCTGAACAATGGCAAAACCTACGAATTGTTCGCCCGTGATGTTTATCAGGATGAACTGTACGGGTTCGTGACCATCGAGGGTCTGCTGTTCGGGGAGCGCTCGCAGGTCGTGGTGGATCCCTCGGAGGAACGCCTGCGTACCGAGTTCGAGGGAGTGGAGCGCTTCCACGTGCCGATGCATGCCCTGATTCGCATCGACGAGGTCACCGCCGTGGGGACGCCGCGCATCCACGACGCGGGCGCGGTGGGTGGAAACGTGCATGCCTTCCCGGGGTTGCCAGGCAAGGGTGGGTCCTGATCCGCAAGCGTTTTCCACCGGCCCTCCATTGCGCTGCTGCCGCGCCTGGTTTAGGATTCCGCGCTCTGTAGCCGTCCAGCGGTTGCGGAAATTGGAGAGGTGGCCGAGCGGTCGAAGGCGCACGCCTGGAAAGTGTGTATACGGTAACCCCGTATCGAGGGTTCGAATCCCTCCCTCTCCGCCAGATTCGAGCAAAGGGGCCTGCGTGGCCCCTTTTGCATGTTTGGCCCCGGAGGTGCCGGGATTCGAACCCGAGGAACAAAAACGCTGGTTCGACGGGTGACGCGGAGCGGCACCCGAGCGTCGCCGCAGGCGACGACCCGGAGGGCGAGGCACAACGTGCCGAGTAATCCCTCCCTCTCCGCCAGATCAAAGCAAAGGGGCCCCAGTGGCCCCTTTCGCATGTCTGGCCCCAGCGCTCGGCATTCGGCTAATGAATGCGGTGATTCGGCTGGAGGCTGGCCCTGGTTCGGCATCTATTGTTTGCGGTGCCTTCGGTCCGCCGCCTGCCCGGCGCTGACTCGCCAGCGCGCCGCGAGGTCCTTTCTTGCTTGCCCAAGAAAGGACCCAAAGAAGGGCACCCGGATTCCGCCCGGGAACCTTGCTCCAGGGCCCTCGGGCCGGCGGCGCTGAACTCGCTACGCTCAGAGATCCAGCGCCCCGAATTTATAGAAAACGGGCCGGCCCGATAACCCTTCCGCAAGGGACTCCATACGGGAGGGGAAGGTCAAAACAGAAGGCATCCCAACGCCACGACACGACAACGGCCCTGCCGCCTGAACCCCCCGGCGCCCGCACCGCGGGTGCGGCACGCTATGGCCGAAGGCCGAGCGTGCCCAAGATGTGCGAAGACCTAGCCTTCATCCACTGGCAAGACCGTCGGGACAGCCGTTGTCTTGACCTTGAGCCCCCCGTTGTCGTCGCGCCGAGCGGAGAGGGTTTTCGCGGGACGATTCAAAATAGAAACGGGGGCGCTGGATGTCTGAGCGGAGCCGCAGGCGCAGCGAGTTCAGCGCCGCCCGCGAAAACCCTCGGAGCGAGGGAAACCCCGGCCCGCACAGCGGGCCGGGGTCGCGGCAGTCGGGCGTGTTTCTTGGGTACTTCTTTGCACGAGCAAAGAAGTACCTCGCGGCGCGCTGGCGAGTCAGCGCCTGGCAGGCGGCGGACCGGAGGCACCGTAAACACAGGATGCCGAACCAGGCCCAGCCAACAATCGGCAGTATGCGGACCGAAGGCGCTGTAAACCCCAGAGGCCGAGCCAGGACCAGCCTCAACAAGGCAGGCGGCCGACCGAAGCCTTCCCGAACGAAGGCCGGTTGCGGGTCGAGCGGTTAATCGAGGCGCAGGGAGTAGTCGATCGCGTGGAGGTGCTTGGTCAGCGCACCCACGGAGATGTAGTCCACGCCGGTCGCCGCGATGGCCGCCAGGCTGTCGGCGGTGACTCCGCCGGAGGCCTCGGAGATCGCGCGGCCACGAATGAGCAGCACCGCAGTGGCCAGGTCGTCCAGCGACAACTCGTCGAGCATGATGACGTCGGCACCGGCGGCCAGGGCCTGGTCCACCTCGTCGAGGGTCTCGGTCTCCACCTCGACCCAGCGTCCGGCACCCAGGGTGCGGGCGCGCTCGACCGCGGCGGCGATGGAGCCGCATGCGGCGATGTGGTTTTCCTTGATCAGCACCGCATCCCACAGCGCCAGCCGGTGGTTGTAGCCGCCGCCGCAGCGCACCGCGTACTTCTGCCCATGCCGCAGCCCCGGAAGGGTCTTGCGGGTGTCCAGGACGCGGCTCTCGGTGCCTTCCAGGCGCGCGACCCAGCGCGCGGTCTCGCTGGCGGTTCCGGAGAGGGTCTGCAGCAGGTTCAGGGCCGCGCGTTCGGCGGCCAGGACGGCCCGGGCCGGCCCCTCGAGCGTCGCGATCACCCGGGGTTGGCCGTCCACGGTTACCCGGGCGCTCTCGGGTACCTGCCAGTCGATGCGGATCTCCGGCGCGAGGCTGGTGAATACGCGCTCGAACCACGCCTGTCCGCAGACGATCGCGGGCTCCTTGAGCAGCAGCGTGGCGCGCGCGACGCGTTCGGCCGGGACCAGGGCGGCGGTCAGGTCGCCGTCCAGACCGTTGGGGCCCAGGTCTTCCGCGAGGGCGGCCTCGACCTCGCGCACGAGCATGGCGGCATCGGGCCGCGCCGGGCCCTGGGCGAACGGGTCGCTGGGGCCGCCTGCGACCAGGGCCTTATCCGTCATGACGATCCGGGATCGGGCGGTGGGCCACGTAGTCGTCGCGCAGCTTCTTCACCAGGCCGGCCAGAAGGATGAGCGCGATCAGGTTAGGTGCGGCCATGGCGATGTTGGCGATATCGGAGAAGTTCCAGACCACGCCCAGCGGGATGGTGGCCCCGATCACGATCAGGATGACGAACACGATGCGGTAGGGCATGACCGCGCGCTCGCCGAACAGGAAGTAGGCCGAGCGGTCGCCGTAGTAGGACCAGGCGATCATGGTGGAGAAGGCAAACAGCATCAGGCTGATCCCTACCAACATGGCGCCGAACGGGCCCAGGGTGGAGCTGAAGGCGGTGGCGGTCAGGGAGGCACCCACGACGTCGTCGGCGCGGTCAATGTAGGCCCCGGTAACCACGATGGCCAGACCGGTCAGGGTGCAGACTACGATGGTGTCGATGAACGGCTCGAGCATGGCCACCGAGCCCTCGCGCGGCGGATCGCCGTTCTTGGCCGCGGCGTGCGCCATGGCCGAGGACCCCAGGCCCGCCTCGTTGGAGAACATGCCGCGCGCGACGCCGTACTGGATGGCGAGACCAATGGCCCCGCCACCGGCCGCCCAGGGGTTGAGCGCAAGGTTCAGGATGGTGGCGACCGCGGCCGGGACGGCATCGATGTTGGCGACGATCACCACGAAGGCACCCAGCATGTAGATCACGGCCATGAACGGGACGATGGTCGAGGCGATCATGGCGATGCGCTTGACGCCGCCGATGATGACCAGCGCCACGAGCACGGCCATGGTCAGGCCGATGATCAGGGCCATCCAGCCCATGATGTCGTCGTCCGCGCGCAGGTCCGGCACGATGAAGGTCAGGCCGTCGACCACGGAGTTGGCCTGCACCATGTTGCCGATACCGAACGAGGCGATCAGGGTGAAGGCGGCGAACAGGATCGCCAGCTTCTTCATCTTCAGGCCGTTGAGGAGCGTGAACATCGGGCCGCCGGCGATGCTGCCGTCCGGGGCGATCTCGCGGTAGCGCACCGCCAGGGTGGTCTCCGCGAACTTGGTCGCCATGCCGAAGAAGGCGGTGACCCACATCCAGAACAACGCCCCGGGGCCGCCCAGAGCGATGGCCGTGGCTACGCCGGCGATGTTCCCGGTCCCGATGGTCCCGGACAGCGCGGTGGAGAGCGCCTGGAACGGCGAGATCTGTCCGGTGCCGCCGGCCCGACCGTCCGACCCGCGCAGGGCGCGCCAGCCCTCGCGGAAGGCCACGACCTGAACCAGACCCAGGCGGATGGTGAGATAGAGCCCCGTGCCCAGCAGCAGGATCAGGGTAATCGGGTTGCCCCAGAGAAGGCCGGCGGTGTCGCCGAGGAACTGGTCGATGGTGTCGAGCATCGGTGGGTCCTTGTAATCCGGGTGGGACGGCCGCAGTGCTGGCCGAAAACTCTACCGCGCACGGCCGTCGTTTACGATAGGTTGAGCGCACCGCGGCCATAGCCTGTGCCTGTGAAACCCGCAGGCGGCCCGGGAATCCATGGTAGAAACACCACGCCGTCAGGACGTTCAAGGATCGAGCATGAGCGAATCAAACGAGTCCGTCGTCGAATACGATCACGGCAAACCGGTCCCCCGGGTCTTCCTGATCGGGTCGCTGATCGCGCTGGCGGCCTTCATCTGGCTGGTCAGTCTGGTCTGGCCTTCGCTGGAAGAGCGGCTCGTCGGCCTGAGTACGCTGCAGATCGGCCTGCTGGCGAGCTTCGTGGCCGGGCTGATGACAGCCGTGGGCGCGCTTCCGATCTTCTTCCTGCGCCGGATCAGCCAGTCGGTAGAGGACGCGATGATGGGCTTCGGCGCCGGAGTGATGCTCTCTGCCACGGCCTTCGAGCTGGTTCTGCCGTCGGTGGAACAGGCCGAGCTGCAGTATGGCGGCGTGGGTATGGCGATTGTCGTGCTGGCGGTGGGTATGGCGCTCGGGGGCGGCGCGCTGCTCGCCCTGCACAAGTGCGTGCCGCACGAACACTTCCACATCGGCCCGCAAAGCGGGGCAGACCCCGCCAAGATCCGCCGTGTCTGGTTGTTTATCTTTGCCATCGCCCTGCACAACCTGCCCGAGGGATTGGCCGTCGGCGTAGGTTTCGGGGGCGATGACGTCCGTGACGGGATCGCGCTGGCCATCGCGATCGGTCTGCAGAACATGCCGGAGGGGCTGGTGGTGGCAATCGCCTTGCTGTCGCTGGGCTACAGCAAGTGGGCCGCATTCGGGGTGACCCTGCTGACCGGGCTGGTGCAGCCGGTCGGTGGTCTGATCGGGGCCGGCGCCATCACGCTGATGGAGTTCCTGTTGCCCTGGGGGCTCGCCTTCGCGGCCGGGGCGATGCTGTTCGTCATCAGTCACGAGATCATCCCCGAGTCGCACCGCAAGGGGCACGAGGCGCAGGCGACGGTCGGCGTGCTGGTCGGTTTCGTCGTCCTGCTGGCGATCGACCTGGCGCTGTAGGGCGCCACGCACATGCACCGTCATTCCGAGGAACCCCAGACGACGCGGCACAAAAACGCGCTGCGCGCTGAACGGCCGCAGGGCGGCCCGAAGGGCGGGCGCAGCGAGTAACCTTCGAAAGCTGGCCGCGCGTCAGCATCCGGTGGTTTCGTAAGGAGGTTGCTTCGTCGCTGCGCTCCTCGCAATGACGGTGCCCCGGTTGCGCGAAGGGGGCGCGGGTCGAGCGGTTGCTCCGGGCCGGAAAGTCGCCGCCGGGCGTCCGGGCTTTCGCTCCGGAGATATTTTGGTCTACAATTAGTTTCGTCTGCGGGTGCCCGACAATGCCCGCACACCGTTCTGGAAGAGATCTGCGATCGCGAGTCGATTGGCAGACGCCGAAGGCGCAACATCCGCCCGGAATCGCTCAGGCTACAGGACCGGAACGGTGCAGGAGACACACTCTGGAGAGCGGCCGGAAACGGCCCACCGAAGGGGGCGGTCACGCAGTCCGGAAACGGATTGACGCGACGCAAACTCTCAGGTTTCAGGACAGAGGGGCGGCTGGCAGATTCATTCTGCCGGCCGCCCCTTTTTTTATGCCCGGAGCGCGGCGGCCGGGCCTCGCGGTTCCACCGGCGGCTGCCGGCGAGCCGACCACGACACGCAAGCAAGGCGAGAATCAGATGACGACGTTGAAGACAACTCCGCTCCATGCCGCGCATCAGCGCGCGGGGGCCAAGCTGGTCGATTTCGCCGGCTGGGAGATGCCGCTGCACTACGGCTCCCAGATGGAGGAGCACAAGCGGGTGCGCGAATCCGCCGGGATGTTCGACGTGTCGCACATGCAGGTCGTGGATATCCATGGCCCGCAGGCGCAGGCCTTCCTGCGCTACCTGCTGGCGAACGACGTGGCCAAGCTCAAGACCGAGGGCCGCGCGCTGTACAGCTGCATGCTGAACGAGGCCGGCGGGGTGATCGATGACCTGATCATCTACTGGACCGGGGGCGCCAGTTACCGCGCGGTGGTCAATGCCGCTACCGCCGAGGGCGATATCGCCCACATGCAGAAGGTCGCGAAGGATTTTGACGTGAACGTCGAGCCGCGCCCGGAGTTCGCGCTGATCGCGATCCAGGGCCCGCAGGCGGTGGAGAAGACCCTGCCGCTGCTGCCGGATGAGCTGCGTAGTGCCGGGGATCTCAAGCCGTTCTCCGCGGTCTGGAATGACACTTGGTTCGTCGCCCGCACCGGCTACACCGGCGAGGACGGTTTCGAGGTGATGCTGCCGGCCGAGGCCGCCGACGGTTTCTGGGAGAAGCTGAAGGCCGCCGGCGTGCATCCCATCGGTCTCGGCGCGCGCGACACCCTGCGCCTGGAGGCCGGCATGAATCTCTACGGCACGGATATGGATGACCAGACCAATCCGCTGACCGCGAACCTTGGCTGGACCATCGCGCTTAAGGATGCCGAACGCGATTTCATCGGCCGTGCGCCGATCGAGCAGTCAAAGGCCGCGGGCGTGCCGGAACGCATGGTCGGGCTGGTGCTGGACGGGCGCGGGGTGCTGCGTGGCGGCACCCGCATCGAGACCGAGGCCGGCGACGGCGTGGTCACCTCCGGCAGCTTCTCGCCCAGCCTCGGGGTGTCGGTCGCCTTCGCGCGGATCCCGGCCGGGGTCGAGGCCGAGGAGCTGCACGCGGACATCCGCGGCCGCAAGCTGCCGGTGCGCGTGGTGAAGCCGGTGTTCGTCCGCAATGGCGAGCCGCAGATCGAACTGAATCGCTAACGAATTATTGCCTCATGCCGCGTGTGCCGGACTACACTGCGCAGGCGGGATCCAAACGAAAAAGGAAGACGTCATGAGCGAAGCACCGAAGGACCTGAAGTACACCAAGAGCCACGAGTGGGTGCGCAGCGAGGCCGATGGCAGCGTGACCGTGGGCATCACCGATCACGCGCAGGAACTGCTGGGTGATCTGGTGTTCGTCGAGGCCCCGGAAGCGGGCAGCAGCATCGAGGCGGGTTCGGCCTGTGCCACCGTGGAATCGGTCAAGGCCGCCTCGGATATCTATGCGCCGATCTCCGGCGAGGTGACCGAGGTCAACGAGGACCTGGCAGACAGCCCCGAGAAGGTCAACGAGTCGCCCTTCGAGGACGGCTGGCTGTTCAAGGTGAAGCCGTCGGACGCCGGCGAGCTGGACGCCCTGATGGACGCGGATGCCTATGCCGCGCACGTCGAGGCCGAGTCCTGAGCCTGGCTGTGCATCACTGGTCCCGGTCATGTCCGGCCGGGACCCAACCGAACTTCGCCATCATTGGCGGAAGCGAGACCTGACATGCCGTTTATCCCGCATACCGAAGAAGACATCCGCGCCATGCTCGATAGCATCGGTGCCGAATCCGTCGAGGATCTTTTCGACGAGATCCCCGCCGATCTGCGCTCGCCGCCGCTCACGGGGATCCCCGAGGGCGAGAACGAGATGGGGATTACCCGCCTGATGCAGGAGCGGGCCGCGAAGGACGGCATGCCATCGAATTTCATCGGGGCCGGTGCCTACGAGCACCACATCCCGGCCGCCGTGTGGCAGATCGCCACCCGCGGCGAGTTCTACAGCGCCTACACGCCCTACCAGGCCGAGGCCAGCCAGGGCACGCTGCAGCTGATCTACGAATACCAGACCATGATCAGCCGCCTGACCGGGATGGAGGTCTCCAACGCCTCGCTGTATGACGGCGCCTCTGCCCTGGCCGAGGCCGTGCTGATGGCGGTTCGCGTGAACCGCCGCTCCAAGGCCAAGCGCGTGCTGCTGCCGGGCGCGCTGCACCCGGACTACCGCAAGGTGGTCAGGACGCTGATCGGCAACCAGGGCATCGAGCTGGTCGAGCTGCCGTTCGACGAGACCACCGGCCAGACCCCGGTGGACGCCCTGGCGCCGTATGCCGACGAGGACGTCACCGCCATGGTGATCAGCCAGCCGAATTTCTTCGGCATCCTCGAGGATGTGGACGCCCTGACCGGCTGGGCCGAGGAGCGCGGCGTCCCGGTGATCGCCGTGGTGAATCCGGTCTCGCTGGCGCTTTTGAAGCCGCCGGGCGAGTGGGGCACCAACGGCGTCGATATCGTGGTCGGCGAGGGCCAGCCGCTGGGGGCGCCGCTGTCCTCCGGCGGGCCGTACTTCGGCTTCATGACCACCCTGAAGAAGCACATCCGGCAGATGCCGGGGCGGATCGTCGGCCGCGCCGAGGATGCCGACGGCAAGCCCGGCTTCGTGCTGACCCTGCAGGCGCGCGAGCAGCATATCCGCCGCTCCAAGGCGACCTCGAACATCTGCACCAACCAGGGCCTGGTGGTGACGGCCGCGACCATCCACATGTCCATGCTGGGTGACGAGGGTCTGACCCGCGTGGCCGAGGCCTGCTATGCCAACACCCACGCACTGGTGGAAAAGCTGGCGGCCAAGGGCATCAAGCCGCGCTTTACCGGCGAATACTTCCACGAAGTCGCGCTGGACTTCGGCGGTGACGCCGCCGGCCGCGTGCAGACCATGGCCGACGCCGGCGTGCTCGCGGGCTTCGAGCTGGGCCGCGACTACGCGCAGCTGGATGGCTGCGTGCTGGCCTGCGCCACCGAGACCAAGACCGAATCCGACCTCGAGCAGTACGTGACCACGTGGGAGCAGGCCGCCTGAGGCGGTCTGATTCCCCGGGTCAACGACCCCACGCGCCATACACACAACGCCGGGAGGCAACCATGGCCGAAATCAAGCTGCAAGGTAACCCGATCAATACCAACGGCGACCTGCCGCACGTGGGCTCGCCGGCCCCGGACTTCAAGCTGACCAACAAGGATCTGCAGGATGTCTCGCTGGCGGACTTCGGCGACAAGCGCAAGCTGATCTCCATCGTGCCCAGCCTGGACACGCCGGTCTGCGCCGATTCCACCAAGAAGTTCAACGAGATGGTGGCCAGCCGTCCGGATCTCGAGATCCTGATCGTCTCCGCCGACCTGCCGTTCGCGATGAGCCGCTTCTGCGCCGCCGAGAACCTCGAGCGCGTGACCGTGCTGTCGATGATGCGTGATCGCAATTTCGCCAAGGATTACGGCGTGCTGATCCAGGACGGCCCGCTGGCCGGGATCACCGCCCGCGGCGTGGTCGTGCTGGATACCGACAACCTGGTGATGCACGCCGAGCTGGTCTCCGAGATCGGCGACGAGCCGGACTACGACGCCGCGTTCGCGGCCCTGGATGACCGGGCCAACCTGAGCCCGACCCAGTAACCGGCGCGGAGAACCACCGCGCCGCCGGTGGCCGGGCCCGTGCCCGGTCGCCGTCACCCGAATATGCAAGCGAGAAACCGCTATGAGCACCACAGACGCCCATCTCATCTTCGAACGTTCCCGCGCCGGTCGCTCGGCCGTGGCCCAGGCGCCGCGCGACCATGCCGCGACCCGTATCCCCGCGAACCTGCAGCGCAAGTCCGCGCCGGGTCTGCCGGCCGCCTCGGAACTGGACGTGGTGCGGCATTACACGCGGTTGTCGCAGAAGAACTTCTCCATCGACACCGAGTTCTACCCGCTGGGCTCGTGCACGATGAAGTACAACCCGCGTGCCTGTAACAGCCTGGCGATGCTGCCCGGATTCCTGAACCGGCATCCGCACGCCCCGGCCAGCCACAGCCAGGGCTTCCTGCAGACCATGTTCGAGCTGCAGGAGATGCTGAAGGAAGTGACCGGCATGAAGGCCGTGTCGCTGGCGCCGATGGCGGGTGCCCAGGGCGAGTACACCGGCGTGGCCATGATCCGCGCCTACCACGACGCCCGCGGCGATACCGAGCGCCGCGAGATCATCGTCCCGGACGCCGCGCACGGCACCAACCCCGCGACTGCGATCATGTGCGGCTACGAGGTGCGCGAGATCCCCACCGACGAGACCGGCGACGTGGATATCGAGGCCCTGAAGGCCGCGGTGGGCCCGCAGACGGCCGGGATCATGCTGACCAATCCGTCCACCGTGGGCGTGTTCGAGCGGCGGATCTCCGAGATCGCGAAGATCGTCCATGACGCCGGCGGCCTGCTGTACTACGACGGCGCGAACCTGAACGCGATCCTTGGCAAGGTGCGCCCGGGGGACATGGGCTTCGACGTGATCCACATGAACCTGCACAAGACCTTCTCCACGCCGCATGGCGGGGGTGGTCCGGGTTCCGGTGCCGTGGGCGTCTCCGAGCGCCTGCTGCCGTTCATGCCGATCCCGCACGTGATCGAAGCGGAGCAGGGCGGTTACCGTTTTGCCGAGGAGTCCGACCGCCCGCAGAGCATCGGCCGCCTGTCCGCGTTTGCCGGTAATGCCGGCGTGCTGCTGCGCGCCTATGTGTACATGCGCATGCTGGGCCGCGAGGGCATGGTGCGGGTCTCCGAGTTTTCTACCCTGAACGCCAACTACCTGGCCCGGGAACTGGCCGCGGCCGGTTTCGATCTGGCCTATCCCAAGCGCCGCGCCACCCACGAGTTCATCGTCACGCTGAAGAAGCAGGCGAAGGAACGCGGCCTGACCGCGGGCGACGTCGCCAAGCGCCTGCTGGACCACGGTTACCACGCGCCGACGACGTACTTCCCGCTGCTGGTGCCGGAGTGCCTGCTGGTGGAGCCGACCGAGACCGAATCGAAGGAGACGCTGGACGGCTTCGTCGAGGCGATGGCCTGCATCCTGGCCGAGTCGGAGAACGACATGGAGACCATCAAGGCCGCCCCGCACACGCTGCCCAATCGGCGTTTCAACGAGGTGGCCGCGGCCAAGGCGCTGGATGTGGTGTTCCAGCCCGCCGAGGAAGGGGACGACAGCGCGCCCCGGACCGGTACTCACGGCTAGGGTCGGATCCACCCCGGGCGCTTCGGCGCCCTGCTCGAGACGCCCCCGCTCGCCGGGGGCGTTCTCGTTTTGCACGGCAGTAATCGCGATTTTGTAGGGTCAAGCAGAAACCAGACTCGGCATCTGGTAGTTTCTGGATTCAGTCTACTCAAGCACTGTCAGGCCCGAGGGCAGCCGGCACCGCGAGCGTGTGTCGATCAAGTCTCCGTCAAGAGAGACCAAGACGGGCAAGGAATGCAATCCAATGAGCGAGATTTGTGGCATCCACGGCTATGCGGCGCTGTTCGAACATGCGCCGGTGGGGCTGGCCGAGATGGATACCGAGGGGCGCATCCTGCGCGCCAATCCCCGCCTTGGGGCCCTGCTGGCTTTTGATCCGGCGGATCTGGCCGGTGCCACGCTGGAAGCGCACGTCTGCCCGGACGACCGCGAGCGGGTGGAGGCTCATCGCCATGCCCTGCTGAATGGCGGGTGCGGCAACGGCAAGGTCGAGGCTCGGCTGCTGGATGCCACCGACCAGGCCCAGTGGGTGGAGTTGACGACCAGCCGCATCCCGGCCACCGAGGACAGCCCCGAGGCGCTGCTCGTGGTGGTCAACGATATCGGCACGCGCAAGGCGGCCGAGCAGCGCACCGAGACCCTCCTGCGGGCCAGCCCGGCGGTGATCTACACCATGGATCCGTCGGATCTGGGCACCATGACCTGGCTCAGCCGCAACGTGCAGACGGTGACCGGCTGGAGTCCGGAGCAGATCACGCGCGAGCCGGACTGGCTCGCCACCCATCTCGCCCCCGAGGACTACCGGCGCTGCGCAAGCCAGGTCAAGCGCTGGCTGGCGGAAGGCGCCCGCGGGTTCTGTCGCCTGAACTATCGCCAGCGCATGCCCGGCGGGCACTGGCAGTGGCTGGAGGACCAGATCACCGCGATCCGGGACGACCAGGGGGCGGTGGTCGAGCTGATCGGCGCCTACCAGGATGTGGGCGCGCGGGTGGAAACGGAGCGTCACCTCGAGAAGATCGCGCAGAACCTGCCGGGGGTGATCTATCAGTACCGCCAGTTCCCGGACGGGCATGCGGCGTTCCCGTATGCCAGCGAAGGGATCGTGGATATCTACGGGGTTACGCCCGAGGCGGTGATGCGCGACGCCAGCAGTGTCTTCGAGGTGATCCATCCCGAGGACGTGGACCGGGTGCGGGCGAGCATCGAGGCGTCCATGCGCTGCCTGGCGCCCTGGCGCCAGCGCTACCGGGTGCGTCATCCCGAGCGTGGCGAGATCTGGCTGGAAGGGCATTCCAGCCCCGAGGCCCTGGACGACGGCAGTGTGTTGTGGCACGGCGTGATCCTGGATATCTCCGAGCGGGTGCAGGCCGAGGAGGCGCTCCATCTGCGCAAGCGCGAACTGGCCGAGGCCCAGCGGATTGCCCACATCGGCAACTGGGTGTCGGACTTCGTGCGCAACGAGATTCGCTGGTCCGACGAGGTCTTCCGGATCTTCGGCCTGCGTCGCGGCCAATGGGGCGGGACGCACGAGGCCTTCATGCAGTCCGTCCATCCCGACGATCGCGACCGTATCCAGGCCGAGGTGGATGCGGCGATGGCCGGGGAAGGAACGTTCGATACCACCCATCGCGTGTTGCGCCCCGGCGGCGAGGAACGCGTGGTGCACGAGCGCGGCTACGTCGAATTCGCCGAGGACGGCCGGGCCTTGCGCATGATCGGGACGGTGCAGGACATCACCGAGCGTCACCAGCTGGAGCGCGAGCAGCGCCTGCTGGCGGCGACCTTCGACAGCAGTCAGGCGATCTTCATCACCGACGTTGAGGGGACGATCCAGCGTGTCAACGCCACCTTCACCGAGCTGACCGGCTTCACCGAGGCCGATGCGCTGGGCCGGAACCCCCGGATCATGAACTCCGGCCGCCAGGACCGCAGCTTCTACGAGGAGATGTTCCGGGCCGTGCGCGAGCAGGGGCACTGGTCGGGCGAGGTATGGAACCGGCGCAAGGACGGCCGCGTCTTCCCGCTGCACGAGATCGTCACCGCGATCCGGGATGCCAACGGGGCGATCGAGTACTACGTCGCGGTGTTTCACGACATCTCGCGGCAGAAGGAGCTGGAGGCGGCGCTGGAGCACCAGGCCTTCTACGATCCGCTGACCGATGCGGCGAATCGCGGCCACTTCGAGGCCCTGCTGGAACAGGAGGCCCGGCGCGCCGATCGCTATGCGGACCCCTGCTCGCTGGTGATGCTGGACCTGGACCATTTCAAGCGGATCAACGACACCCATGGTCATGATGTCGGGGACGAGGTGCTCCGGCGCGTGGTCGCCACCACGAGCGATCGGCTGCGCCAGGCCGATGTGCTGGGTCGCTGGGGCGGGGAGGAGTTCATGGTCCTGCTCCCGAGCACGAAGGCCGAGGCGGCCTGTCGCCTGGCGGAGGACCTGCGGCGCCAGGTGGCCGCGCTGGAGTTGCCCCATGTGGGATCGGTGACCATCAGTCTGGGGGTGGCCGAATGCCGCCCGGGCGAGGCGATCAAGGACTGGATCAAACGCGCGGACGACGCGATGTACCGGGCCAAGCACTCCGGGCGAAATCAGGTGGTGCGACGCGATTGAACGACCATGGACGCCAAGCCGGAGCGGGGGGTATGCCGGCAGAATCCGGGCGTGACGGTCTGTTCGATCGCGCGGCCGTGGGGTTGCTGTACCTGGACGCGAACGGTCGCGTGCGGGCCGCCAACGCGCGCCTGGCGGACTGGCTGGGCTGTGCCGCGGAGGATCTCGAGGGACAGTCGCTGGCCGAGTGTGTCCCCGAGGACGCGCGCAAGGCCCTGCGCGATGCGCTGGCCGGCGCCAGCGCGAGCGAAGTCACTCTGGACCTGGCGCTTGCGGCCCCGGGTGATCGAGGCGGAGCGGCGGTGGCCTGCACGGTTGTGCTGGCGCCCGATCCGGACGGGCGGCTGGCCACGGTGCAGCGCCGGGAGCCGGGTGACTCGGCGGCCCGGGTCTACGAGCAGACCTTTACCTCCAATACCGCGCCGAAGCTGCTGATCGATCCCGAGGACGGTGCCATCGTGGATGCCAACCCCGCCGCGGAGGCCTTTTACGGCTATTCGGTCGCGCGGCTCAAGGCGATGCACATCCACGAGATCAATACGCTGTCGGCGGCCGAGGTACGCGCCGAGATGGCCCGGGCGGCGCGCGAGGAGCGCCGGTTCTTCCGCTTCCGGCACCGCGTCTGCGGTGGCGACGTGCGCGATGTCGAGGTGTATTCGGGTCCGGTGGTGCTGGACGGCCGGCGCTACCTCTACTCGATCATCCACGATGTCTCGGAGACCCGCCGCTACGAACGCGAGCTGGAGTTCTACGGGGTGGCGTTCGGCCGGCTGCCGGTGGGCGTCTACCGCAATACACCGGGGCCGGAGGGCCGCTTCGTGCGGCTCAACCCGGCGATGGTGGAGCTGTTCGAGGCCGCGACCGAGACCGAGCTGCGATCGACGCCGGTCCGCGAGCTCTACCGGGACCCTGCCGAGCGGACGGCGCTCAGTCGCGATCTGGCGGCGTACGGGCGGGTGGTCGGACGCGAGGTGGATCTGAAGACGCTGCGGGGGCGCCCCTTCCGCGCCCGGATTACCGCCTACCGGACCGAGGATGCGGACGGTCAGTGTGTGTTCGACGGGGTGATCGAGGACATCACCGAGCTGCGCGCGGCCGAGGCGTTCCAGACGCGCCTGCTGGCAAGCCTTGCCGAAGGCGTATTCGGACTGGATCGCTATGGCCGTTACACCTTCCTGAATCCGGCGGCCTGCCGTCTGCTGGGTTTCGAACGGGAGCTGGATGCCCTGGGGCAGGAATCGCATTCGACCAACCATCACGTGCTGACAGATGGGACGCCCTACCCGCCGGAGGCCTGTCCCATCTACCGCGTCCTCGAGACGGGCAGGCCACTGGAGGCCTGGGATGATCACTTCGTGCGCACCGACGGGAGCCTGTTCCCGGTCAGTGTGTTTGCCGCACCCACATTCGACGTGTCCGGTCGGGTGGACGGCGCCGTGGTCTCGTTCCAGGACCAGACGGCCCGGCGCGAGCGCGAGGCCCACCTGCTGAAGGCGACCGGTCATCTGCCGGGTGCGATCTACCAGTACCGGCTGTATCCGGACGGTCGTCATGAATTCCCGTTTGTCAGCGAGGGTGCGCAGCGGGTGTACGGGGTTTCTCCCGATCTCATCCAGGAGGACGCGGATGCCGCCTTTGCCCGGGTCGATCCAGACGACCTTCCGCGTATCCAGGCGAGCATCGAGGAGTCGGCGCGCACCATGGGCCCCTGGCAGGTCCGTTATCGCGTACGTCATCCACTGCGCGGGACGCTCTGGGTCGAGGGTCGCGCGACCCCGGAGGCACCGCGCCCGGATGGCAGCATCGTCTGGCACGGGGTGATGATCGACATCTCCGAGCAGGTAGCTATGGAGGACGCCCTGCGCGCGCGGGGCGAGGAGCTTGCCGCGGCACAGCGCATCGCGCACATGGGGAGCTGGGTCTGGGACATCGCGGCCGATCGCACACACTGGTCGGACGAGGTCTACCGTCTCTTCAGTCTGCGCAAGGAAGATCAGGAGGCGAACTACGCGGGATTCCTGCAGGCCGTGCACCCGGACGACCGCGATCGCGTGGCCGCGACGGTCGAGGCCTCGCTGGAGAGTGGTGAGTACGACATCCATTTCCGGATCGTGCGCCCCGACGGGCGCGAGCGCGTAGTCCATGCACGCGGATCGACGCAACACGATGCAGGGGGCAAACCCTGTCGCATGATGGGGACCGTGCAGGACGTGACGGAACGCCACGCGTTGGAGGAGAACCTGCGCCGGCTGGTCGGCATCCTGGAGTCCACTCCGGACGTGGTCGCGATGCACGGCCCGGCCGGCAACATGCTGTTCCTGAATGGTGCCGGGCGGCGTCTGTTCGGCCTGCCCCTGTCCTCCGGGGAGCCCTGGGATCCCGAAGGCGGCTGGAACAGCCGCGATCTGCCGGCCGAAACGGGCTCTCTGGAGACCGCGATTCGGCGGTTCCACCCGCCCTGGGCGGCCGACCAGATCCTCCAGGAGGCCGCACCCGTCGCGATGCGGGACGGGGTCTGGGAAGGGGAGACCGCGATACTCGACGCCCAGGGTCGGGAGGTGCCAGTGTCGCAGGTGATTGTCGTACGCCGCGATGGCCACGGGGATGTGCGACAGATCTCCACCATCCTGCGCGACATCTCGCAGCGCAAGGCGGTCGAAGAGGCCCTGCGCGAGAGTGAGCAGCGATTCCGCCAGCTGGCCGGCTCGGTCAACGAGGTCTTCTGGCTCCAGGACGCGGACTCCATCCTGTACGTGAACCCGGCCTACGAGCGGGTCTGGGGCTACAGTCGTGAACATCTGTTGCGCGATCCGGCGGCGATGCTGGAGGCGGTACACCCGGAGGACCGGGCACGGGTGGAATCCGTTTTTCTGGCGCAGCCACTGTGGAATGCCCGGACCGACGAGACTTTCCGGATCCGGCGGCCGGATGGGGAGCAACGCTGGGTGCGCGTCCACCGCTATCCGGTGACGGATCCGGAGGGTCACGTTACCCGAGTCGCGGGCACCGCCGTCGATATCACCGAACTCAAGACCACGCAGATGGAGCTGGAGCGCAAGCAGGCTGAATTGGAGCGTCAGGCGTTTTACGACCGTCTGACCGGTGTCGCCAACCGGCGGTACTTCGAAAGCCTGCTGGACCGCGAACTCCGGCGTGCCGAACGCTATGGACAGGCCTTTTCCCTAGTGATGTTCGATCTTGATCATTTCAAGGCCGTCAACGATACCTATGGCCATGCCACCGGGGATGTCGTGTTGCAGGACGTCACCCGGGTGGCGGGCGAGCGCCTGCGCGCTTCGGATGTGCTGGGGCGCTGGGGCGGCGAGGAATTCATGGTCCTGCTGCCGGGGGACGACGCGGAGGCGGGTGCACGGGTCGCCGAATCGATCCGCGCGCGCGTGGCCGAATATGCCTTCCCCGAGGTGGGCCGCGTGACCATCAGCCTCGGGGTGGCGGCCTTCACCTTTGGCGAACCGCGCAGTGACCTGTTGCGCCGGGTCGACGAGGCGCTTTACCGGGCAAAGCGCGAGGGTCGCAACCGGGTGGCGATCGCGGACCCGCCGGCAGGTTCGGTCGTCCGGACCGGGGACGAACCCGATGGCGCATAGCGGGCGTCGCGGCTTGAGTCGGGTGTGGCACGCCTTCGGGTATTCCTGGCGCGGGCTGCGCGAGGCATTCCGTCACGAGGCCGCCTTTCGCCAGGAGCTGGCGCTGGCGGTCGTACTCCTGCCCCTGGCGATGGTGCTGGGGCAGGATGGCGCCGAACGCGCATTGCTGGCGGGCAGCGTGCTGCTGATCCTGGTGGTGGAACTGCTGAACTCGGCGGTGGAGGCGGCGATCGACCGCTTCGGCGACGGGCATCACCCGTTGTCGGCGCGGGCCAAGGATATTGCTTCGGCCGCCGTGCTGGTCAGCTTCCTGCTGGCGGCACTGGTCTGGGGCCTGGTCCTGCTCTGATCGTCGGGGCATCCGCGCCGCTGGCCTGGCTCATCCCGGCCGTAGCGAAGTGTAGAGCCGGGATCTCTGGCGCAGGAGGTACTACGAGGCGCGAGGCTCCGGGGTCACCGCTGCGCGGTGCCCGGGATGGCGGACGCGGGGCGTGTGGCGATCAGCGAGCGTCCGCCGCCATGCAGTCGGTGAAGCCGTCGGCCAGGCCCTGCATCAGGTCGAACCAGGCATCCGGGCCCGGCTCCAGCTCCGCCCCGATGGGGTCGAGCATGCCGAGGCGGGTGTCCGTACCCTCGACCACGGTCTCGGCGAGGGCCGGGCGGAACTGGGGTTCAGTGAACAGGCAGGTGACATCGCCCTCGGCCAGGCGCGTGCGCAGTTCGGACAGTCGGCGCGCCCCGGGCATGCGCGACGGGTCGACGCTGATGGAGCCGGCCGCGTTCAGGCCGTAGTGCCGCTCGAAGTACTGGTAGGCGTCGTGGAACACCATGAAGCGCTGGTCGCGCACCGGCGCCAGTTGTTCGGCGATCCCGGCATCCAGGTCTTTGATGCGCTGGAGCGAGCGATCCCGGTTGTCGCGGATGGTGGCGGCCTGGTCCGGGTCGTGTTCCGCGAGGCGGTCGGCCAGTTGTTCGACGACGGCCGTCGCCACAGCCGGCGACAGCCACAGGTGGCTGTCGACACCGCCGTGCGCGTGCCCGTGCCCGTGGTCGTGGTCATGCTCGCCGTGCCCGTGCCCGTGCCCGTGGTCGTCCGACCCGTGTGCATCGGGGGCATGCTCGTCATGGGTGTGTCCGTGGTCCCCGTGCTCGTGGTCCCCGTGTTCGTGGTCAGCGTGGTCGTGTTCATGCCTGTCGAGCGCTTCGTGGTGATCGCCGCGCGCGTCATGTCCGTGGTCGCCATGGTCGTGATGACCTTCCCATACGCCGCCGCTACGGCCTTCCAGCAGGTCCAGGTCGAGGTCGTGCATCAGGCTGATCACGGTAGCGCGGTCGGAGATCCCGCGCAGCGGCCGCTCGAGGAAGCCTTCCAGCTCCGGGCCGACCCAGATGACCACGTCGGCCTGTTGCAGGCGGCGCGCCTCGGAAGGCCGCATCGCGTAGCCGTGGGGCGATGCGCTGGCCGGGACGAGCAGTTCGACCTCGTGGGTATCGCCGGCCAGTGCGGCAACCAGACTGTGGACGGGTAGAATCGAAGTGACAATGCGCGGCGCGTCCGCCTGAGCGGGAACGGTCAGCCCCGGCAGCAACGCCAGGGCCAGCAGCAGGGCGGGGAAGATCGGACGGCGAAAGGCGGAACGCATGGGCGGATTCTCCATCGGGGCTATCAACGTTATACTATACCAACATGATCCGAAAAAGCCCTTCCCAGCCCGCTGCAGCGGAAATCGACGCATCGCCCTTGCTGGCGGCTCGTGACGTATCGCTGGAGCGTGCGGGTCGGGTAATCCTGGATCAGGTCTCCGTCCAGGTGCGACCGGCCGAGGTGACGGTGGTGATCGGCCCCAACGGAGCTGGCAAGACCTCTCTGCTGCGCGTCCTGCTGGGGCTTTGGAAACCGGGGCGGGGTCGGGTGCAGCGCCGACGCGGCCTGCGCATCGGCTACATGCCCCAGCGCCTGCAGATCGAGCCGGTGTTGCCGCTGTCGGTGCAGCGCTTTCTGACATTGCGCCAGCGGGCCCCGGAGGCGGTGCTGCGGGAACGGCTCGAACGGGTGGGGGTGCCGCACCTGCTGCACAAGCCCGTGCAGTCGCTCTCCGGGGGAGAGATGCAGCGGGTACTGCTCGCCCGCGCGCTGCTCAATCGACCGAACCTGCTCGTGCTGGACGAACCGGCTCAGGGGGTGGATATCGTCGGCCAGGGCGAGGTGTTCAAGCTGATCGACGATATCCGCCACGAGACGGGTTGCGGGGTGCTGATGGTCTCGCACGACCTGCACCTGGTGATGGCGGGGGCGGATGCGGTGATCTGCCTGAACCAGCATGTGTGCTGTACCGGGCGGCCGGAAGAAGTATCGCGGCACCCGGAATACCAGCGCCTGTTCCCGGAGTCGGACATGCAGGGCATCGGGGTCTACCGGCACGATCACGACCACGTGCATGACGTGGCCGGGGAGGTGCATGAGCATCACGCCGGCTGTGCCCATGGTCGGCCGTCAGGCCCCGGCGGAGGTGGGTCCCGATGATGGAAGGGCTGCTTGACGACTTCCTGGTGCGCGCGCTGCTGGCGGGCCTGATGGTGGCGGCTGTGGCCGGGCCGCTGGGGGCCTTCGTGGTCTGGCGGCGCATGGCCTATTTTGGCGATACCGTGTCGCATTCGGCCCTGCTCGGCGTGGCCCTCGGGGTGTTGCTGGGGTTGAACCTGAACCTGATGGTCACGCTGGTATGCGTGGCCATCGCGATCCTGCTGGTGCTGCTGCAACGCCGCCAGGAACTGGCCGCGGACACGCTGCTCGGGATCCTCGCGCACAGCGCGCTGTCGCTGGGGATCGTCGCGATCACCTTTATCGAGGGGCTGCGGGTGGACCTGATGGCCTACCTGTTCGGCGACATCCTCGCGGTCGGGACCGGGGATCTGCTGTCGATCGCCATTGGCGGTGGCGTGGCCCTGCTACTGCTGATCGTCCTGTGGCGCCCGCTGTTGGCGCTCACGGTGCATGAGGAACTGGCGCAGGTGGAGGGCGTGCCGGTGCTGCTGGTCCGGCTGGGCCTGATGCTGCTGATCGCGCTGGTGATCGCGGCGGCGATGCAGGTCGTCGGGGTGTTGCTGATCACCGCGCTGATGATCATCCCGGCCGCCAGTGCACGGCGCTTCGCCACCACCCCCGAGCAGATGGCGATCCTTGCCGGCATCATCGGCATGCTGGCAGTGGGGGCCGGGCTGTGGGGTTCCTTCCAGTACGACACGCCGACCGGCCCGACCATCGTGGTTGCCGCGATGCTCGGCTTCATCCTCGTCCACCTGCTGCCGGGCCGCCTGATCCCCCATTTCGGCGGCCGCTGAACCCCTTTGTATTCACCACGAAGCACACGAAGGCACGAAGAAAAGCTAGGTCAAGGGCGTTAACAGGAAGATGAGAAGATTTGAAGGATGATGTGAATCAGGGCGAACCGGCGTGCGCAGGCCCGCGCCGCAGGCACAGACCCATTTCAGAATCCTTCCTGACTTCCTTTCTTCCTGTTCAAGCTTTTTGCTTTTGACCTAGCTTTTCTTCGTGCCTTCGTGTGCTTCGTGGTGAACAAAAAGGGCGCCGGAGAGCGGTCAGCGGGTGCGGCGTTCGAGGCGTTCGAAGGTGAAGGGGCAGGCGTGGCGATCGTCGGCCTCGTGGTGTTCGGACCAGACGACGTCCCAGTCCGCGGGGTCGATCGCGGGGAAGTACGTATCCCCGGCGTGGCGCTCGTGCACGCGGGTCAGGTGCAGCACGTCGGCGCGCGGCAGGGCCTCCTCGAACAGGCCCGCGCCGCCGATCACGAAGGCCGGGCCCGCCTCGATGCTGGCCAGGGCCGCGTCCAGATCCGAGTAGACCTCGACGCCGTCAGCGCGCCAGTCCGACTGGCGGGTCAGGACCAGATTGCGCCGCTTCGGTAGCGGTCGTCCGATGGACTCGAAGGTGCGCCGCCCCATGATCATTGGGTGGCCGTTGGTCACGCGCTTGAAGTGCTGCAGGTCCTTCGGCAAATGCCAGGGAAGGTCGTTGTCGCGCCCGATCACGTGATCCGGATCGAGCGCGACCATCAGGTGGATCTCGGGTTGGCGCATGTAGAGATAGTCCGATCGCGGATGGGTCAGGCGGCGTCGACCTGAATGATTTCGCTCTGGCAGTGCGGCTCGGGAATGGGCTCCCCTTGCTCCCGGAGGCCTTCGAGATGGAACTTGATGGCCTCCCGGATTAGGGTTACGACCTCTTCGCGGCTGGCCGCCGAGGCCATACAGCCGGGCAGATCGGGCGCATATGCACCCCAACCATCCTCGCTTTCCTCGATGATCACGGTGTAGTTCATCATCGCCTCCTCGGGTTTTTGTCCTTGAGACCCGCCTGTTTCAGCGCATTGTTCAGTGTTCCGGGGGGAATATCCAGATCAGGTTTTCCCGCCACGGTTACAAGTCCCGGCTTCGTTGGATGCTTGAATTGGCGGTGGCTGCCTCTTTGTCGAACCTGAACCCATCCATCGCGTTCCAGGCATCTGATCAGTTCCTTGATCTTCATTCGGCTTCCTTGCCGGAATCCATTTGCGAGGGTAGCGGAGTCAGATGGCGATGGGGGCCTTGATCGGGGGGTGGGACTGGTAGTCGCGGACCTCGATGTCGTCGAAGGTGAAGGCGAACAGGTCGGTGACGTCGGGGTTCAGGTGCAGGGTCGGCAGCGGCAGCGGCTCGCGTCCGAGCAGTTCTTCGACCTGGTCCTGGTGGTTGCGGTAGAGATGGGCGTCGCCGAAGGTGTGCACGAATTCGCCCGGCTTCAGGCCGACCACCTGCGCGAGCATGTGGGTCAGCAGCGCGTAACTGGCGATGTTGAACGGCACCCCGAGGAAGACATCGGCGCTGCGCTGATAGAGCTGGCAGGACAGGCGGTCGTCGGCCACGTAGAACTGGAACAGGGTGTGGCAGGGCGCCAGCGCCATGCGCCCGGCCGCCGCGTTGGCCTGCGGCGAGACGGACTCGTCGGGCAGATCGGCCACGTTCCAGGCGCTGATGATGTGGCGCCGGGAATGCGGCCGGTTCTGCAGGTTGTCGACCAGTTCGGCCAACTGGTCGTGGCCGGCCCAGTTGCGCCACTGGGCGCCGTAGATCGGGCCCAGGTCGCCGTCCTCGGTTGCCCATTCGTCCCAGATGCGGACCTTGTTGTCGCGCAGGTAGCGGATATTGGTGTCGCCGGCGATGAACCACAGCAACTCGTGGATCACCGAGCGCAGGTGAGTGCGCTTGGTGGTTACCAGCGGGAAGCCGGCGGCCAGATCGAACCGCATCTGGTAGCCGAACACCGAGCGCGTGCCGGTACCGGTGCGGTCCGGACGATCCGTGCCATGGTCGCGGATGTGCCGCACCAGATCGAGGTATTGCTGCATCTCAGGAGGCCTCCGGGGCCGGGCGGGCTGCGGGCAGCGGGTTGCGCCGCGACCAGACGATCAGGGCCACGCCGAACAGGATAACCGGCAGGCTCAGGACCTGGCCCATGGTCAGCCAGTCGAAGGCAAGGTAACCGATGTGGGCGTCGGGCACGCGGACGAACTCGATCGCAAAGCGGAAGCCGCCGTAGAGCGTCAGGAACAGCCCGGAGATCAGGCCCGTGCGGCGCGGCTGGCGCGAGACGATCCACAGCACCACGAACAGCACCAGCCCCTCGAGAAAGGCCTGGTACAACTGCGACGGGTGGCGCGGGATGTAGTCCGCGGCCGGGAAGACCATGGCCCAGGGCAGGTCGGTGGGCTTGCCCCACAGTTCGCCGTTGATCCAGTTGCCGATGCGGCCGGCGCCGAGGCCGATCGGGATCAGCGGGGCGATGAAGTCGGTCAGGCGGAAGAACGGCTGGCCGATCTTGCGGGCATACAGCCAGCAGGTGACCAGCACCCCGGCGAGTCCGCCGTGGAAGGCCATGCCACCTTCCCAGATGCGGAACAGGCTCACCGGGTCGGCCAGTGTGGCGTCCAGGTTGTAGAACAGGGCATAGCCGAGCCGTCCGCCGACCACGACCCCGACCACGCCCCAGAACAGCAGGTCGCCGACCTGCCAGGGGTGCAGGGGGTCCCAGTCGCGGGTGCGCGTGCGCCAGACGCCGAGTGCCCAGAAGGCGATGAAGCCGACCAGGTACATCAGGCCATACCAGTACAGGGTCAGCGGGCCGATGGACAGCGCGACCGGGTCGATAAACGGGTGTGTGGGCATGGGCGCTTGCGGATGAAAAACCGGCTGCACATGCTACCCGGCCGGGCGCCGGCATGCACCTGCATGCGGGTCGTCGGATCCACTTTCCAGGAGGTCGCGCGATGAATCGACTGGCCGGGGCCAGCAGCCCTTATCTGTTGCAGCACGCCGACAACCCCGTGGACTGGTACCCCTGGGGCGAGGAGGCGCTGGAACGCGCCCGCCGCGAGGGCAAGCCGATCCTGCTGTCGATCGGCTACTCCGCCTGCCACTGGTGCCATGTGATGGCGCACGAGTCCTTCGAGGACCCGGACACCGCCGCGGTGATGAACGAGCGGTTCGTCAATATCAAGGTGGACCGCGAGGAGCGCCCGGATCTCGACCGCATCTACCAGAACGCGCATATGCTGCTGTCGCAGCGTCCCGGGGGCTGGCCGTTGACCGTCTTCCTGACGCCCGACCAGGTGCCGTTCTTTGCCGGGACCTACTTCCCGAGCACCCCGCGCCACGGCCTGCCATCGTTCGTGGATCTGATGACGCGGGTTGCCGACTTCCTCGCCGAGCACCCCGACGAGATCCAGCGCCAGAACGAATCGCTGCAGCAGGCGCTGGGTCGGATCTACCGCCCCGCCGGAGGCGCGATCCCGGCGCTCAGTGTCATCGACAAGGGGCGCGCGGAACTGGCGAAGACCTTCGACGAGCAGTTTGGCGGCTTCGGGGATGCCCCCAAGTTTCCGCACCCGGCCTCGCTCGAGTGGCTGGCCTGGCATGCGGCGCGCCATGGCGATGCCGAGGCCGACCGCATGCTGGGGCGCACCCTGGACGCGATGGCCGCGGGTGGCATCTTTGATCAGGCGGGGGGTGGCTTTTGTCGCTACTCGGTGGATGCCCGCTGGATGATTCCGCACTTCGAGAAGATGCTCTACGACAACGGCCCGCTGCTGGGGCTCTATGCCGAGCGCGCGGCCGGCGGCGATCTTCGCGCGCTGCGGGTGGTGGAACAGACGGTCGCCTGGCTGAAACGCGAGATGCGGGACGGCTCCGGGGCCTTCTACTCGAGCCTGGACGCGGACTCCGAGGGCGAGGAGGGACGCTTCTACGTCTGGGATCCGGACACCGTGGAGGCGTTGTTGCCGGAGGACGAATGGGCCGTTGCCAGCCGGGTCTGGGGGCTCAATGGCCCGGCCAATTTCGAGGGGCGCTGGCATCTGCACGAGGTCGTGCCGCCGGCGACCGGCGCGGAGGCGCTGGGGATCGACGAGGCGGAGGTGAACCGGCGGCTGGATCAGGCCCGGGAACGTCTGCTGACGGCCCGCGCGGATCGGGTGCGACCGCACCGGGACGAGAAGATCCTCGGCGCCTGGAATGCCCTGATGATTTCCGGACTGGCGCGGGCCGCGCGCGCCCTGGGGCGTCCGGAATGGCTGCACCTGGCACGTGACGCGATGACCGCCGTGCGCGAGCGCCTGTGGCGCGACGGCCGGCTGTACGCCAGCGTGCGCGAGGGGGCCACCGGTGCGATGCCGCGCGCCTATCTCGACGATCACGCCCTGTTGCTGGAGGCCACGCTGGCGTTGCTGGAGACTGAATGGGACAGCGAGCTGCTGGGCTGGGCCGTGACTCTGGCCGATACCCTGCTGGCGGAATTCGAGGACCGCGAGCACGGCGGTTTCTTCTTTACCGCCGGCGATCACGAGGCGCTGATCCAGCGCCCGAAAGTGTATTCCGACGATGCCATGGCCAATGGCAACGGTGTCGCGGCGCAGGCCTTGCAGAAGCTCGGGTTCATGCTGGCCGAGCCACGGTATATCGAGGCGGCCGAGCGCACCCTCGCCAACGCCGGACCGATGATCGAGCAGGCCCCGGTGGGACACATGAGCCTGCTGATGGCGCTGGACATCCACTACCAGCCGCCGGCCCTGGTCGTGCTGCGCGGGACGGCCGCTGACCTGCCCGACTGGCAGCAGCGCCTGCGGGCGCAGGATGCCCCGGTCTGGGCCTTCGCGATCCCGTCACAGGCCGGAAACCTGCCGGACGCGCTGGCGGAGAAGGCGGCCCCGGAGACGGGCGTGCGCGCCTATCTCTGTCGCGGCCTGCAGTGCGAAGCGCCCGTGACCGATCCCGCTGCGCTGGAAGGCGCGCTCGACGAGGGTTGAATCACCCGGTCTCGCACCCAAGGTAGAATTAGTTCGGTGGTAGGAGCCTGCTTGCAGGCGAATGCCCCTGCCCGCATCCGACTCTGGCAGGGGCATTCGCCTGCAAGCAGGCTCCTACAAAAATATCCAGATCATTGCAAAAGGGAATGTTCGAATGAGCGAGAAGAAACTGATGGATTTCGTCGCCGAGGCGCGGCAAAACGTGAAGGAGATTGCCCCGGCGGATCTCGCCGAGAAGATGGAGAACGGTGAGGACTGGCTGGTGGTCGATGTGCGCGAACCCTACGAGTTCGAAAAGATGCACGCGCCGAATTCCATCCTCGTCCCGCGCGGCCTGCTGGAGGGCGCGGCCGACCCCAACACCCCGCACCGCATCGACGCCCTGGTGGAGGCCCGCGAGAAACCGGTGGCCGTGATGTGCGCGACCGGCGGCCGCGCCGCGATGTCCGTGCAGCGGCTGCAGGAGATGGGCTTCACCAACGTGGTGAATATCGCCGGTGGCATCAAGGGCTGGGAAGGCGAGGACCTGCCGGTCGAATCCGGCGCCTACACCGGCAAGCTGCCGTAGCACGGCCTCGCGGGGCGGGGGCTGGTGCCTCCGCCCCCAATGCCACCCTCTGCGGGTGGGCATCCGACGGCGGATTCACCCGACCGTCATCGTTTCTACACGGGATGGTCAAGCGCGCGGCGTAGTCTCCGGGGCAGTTCAACCGGAGGTCGCCACCATGACCGCACCGCCTCGCTCCCTGTCCGTGTCCTCCACGGATGCCGAAACTGCCTATCGCGTCCATCTGGCTTCCAGCCCCGCGGATCTGGAAGCCGCCCAGCGCCTGCGCCACGAGGTCTTCGCCGGCGAGATGGGGGCAGCGCTGCCGGACACCGCCTCGGGGCTGGATCGTGACCCGCTGGACGCCTTCTGTCATCACCTGCTGGTGCGTGACCGACGTTCGGGCGGTGTGGTGGCCTGCACGCGCATCCTGACCGAAGAGAGTGCGAGCACGGCCGGCGGTTTCTATTCGCTGTCCGAATTCGAACTGGGCCCGCTGATGAATCTGCCCGGGCGCACTCTGGAGGTCGGTCGTACCTGCGTGCGCGCGGACCATCGCCAGGGCGGCGCCATCAACGCACTGTGGACCGGGCTGGCGCGTTTCATGAATGCCCATCGCTACGACTACCTGATGGGCTGCGCCAGCCTGCCCCTGACCGAGCAGACACCGGCCCAGCTGGCCTGGCTGCGCATGTTCCATCGGGCCCCGTCGCGCCTGCGGGTCACCCCGCGCCGACCGCTTCCCAACGCCCTGACCATCTGCCACGGCACGCCCAGCCGCAGCGGTATGCCGCCGCTATTGAAGGCCTACCTGCGCCTGGGCGCGCGGGTCTGCGGCGAGGCCTGTTTCGATCCCGATTTCAATGTGGCCGACGTGCTCGTCTTGCTGGATGTGCGCGCCATGCCGGACCGTTACCATCGGCACTTCCTGGGCGCCGCGGCGCCTGCAAGCCGAGGAACGGAACATGACCGGAACACTGCGGGCACTGGCTAGGCTGATGCGTATCGTGCTGCACATGCTGGCGGGGGTCTGGCTGACCTGGCGGATGGCCCGCCGCGAGGCCGACTTCGAGGAGCGCAGTCGCATCCGCCGGGCCTGGTACGACCGTGCCCTGTGGATCGCGGGGGTGCGTTTCCGGATCCATGGCGAGCCGCCCCGGCGGCCGTCGCTGGTGGTCTCCAACCATGTCTCCTGGCTGGATATCCCGTTGATCGGGGCAGCGCTGGACCCGTGCTTCCTGTCCAAGGCGGAGATCGCGCGCTGGCCGGTCATCGGCTGGCTGGCCCGGCAGCATGACACCCGCTTCATCGAGCGCGGTGCGCACCAGGCCTCCGCCCATGTCGAGGCCATGCGGGCTGGCCTGGACGAGGGCCGCCACTTCGTGGTGTTTCCGGAGGGGACGACCAGCCGGGGCGAGTTCGTGCGCCGTTTCCACCCGCGCCTGTTCGCGGCCGTCACCGGCACTCGGCATCCGGTGCAGCCGGTGGCGCTGGCCTACGAGCGGACGCCCGATGGCGCGGTTCCGGTGTCGTATTCCGGCGGGGATCGCCTGATCCCCAACGTATGGCGCTTGCTGTGCCGCCGCGAGACGCGTGTGGACCTGCATTTTCTGGCGCCGCTGGAAGTCGCGGATCAGGACCGGCGCAGCCTGGCGGACGGTGCCCGTGAGGCCATCGTCCGCGTGCTGGACCTGCCACTGGAACCGCCAGCTGGTCGCGAAAGCGATCGCTCGCCTGCATAGCGCCGGCCGCGGCACGGGGATTCATCATGTGGTCGCAACCGCACATCGAGTCCCCGGGCCCCTGCCGCACACGCCTGCATCTGGCGCTGGTCACCGAGACCTGGCCGCCGGAGGTTAACGGCGTGGCGCATACCCTCGCGCGGCTGGTCGAGGGGATGCGCGAGCGTGGCCACCGGGTGCAGGTCGCCCGCCCGCGCCAGCCGGGCGAGGTGGCGCGCCCCTGCGGGGCGGGCGACGAATCAGTGGCGTGTGACCACCCGCTCGCGGGCCTGCCGCTGCCTGGCTACAGCGGCCTGCGCATGGGTCTCCCGGCGCGCCGCCGGCTGCAGGCCCTGTGGTCGGAGGACCGCCCGGATGCCGTGTATATCGCCACCGAGGGTCCGCTGGGGCATGCGGCCCTGCGCGCGGCGCGGCGCCTCGGGATTCCGGTCGCCTCGGGTTTCCATACCCATTTCGACGGCTATGCCCGCTACTACGGTGTCGGCTGGCTGACCCCGCTGGTGCGCGCTGTCCTGCGCCGTTTCCACAACCGCTGTGACGTGACCCTGGCCCCGACCGGGACACTGGCGCACACGCTGGCGGCGCAGGGATTCCAGCGCGTGCGGGTGATGGCGCGGGGCGTGGATACCCGGCGTTTCACCCCGGCGCGGCGGTCATCGCGCCTGCGCCAGCAATGGGGTGCGGCGACCGCCACACCGGTCGTGCTGTACGTCGGGCGGCTGGCACCGGAGAAGAATCTGGCCCTGGTGGTGGATGCCTTTCGCGCCATCCAGGCGGCGCGCCCCGACGCGCGCCTGGTGGTGGTCGGCGATGGCCCCTCGCGAACGGAGCTGGAGCGGGCCAATCCGGACGCGATCTTCACCGGCCAGCAGGTGGGCCAGGCCCTGGCACAGCACTACGCCAGCGCCGATCTGTTCCTGTTTCCGTCGACTTCCGAGACCTTCGGCAATGTGGTGATCGAGGCCATGGCGAGCGGGCTCCCGGTGCTGGCCTTCGATTCGGCCGCGGCTCACGAGCATGTGACCAGCGGCGTGAGTGGCGCCCGGGTGCCGCTGACGGGAACGGCGTCCGAGGATGCCGCCGCCTTCGTCGGCGCGGCGGGCGCTCTCGCGCAGGATCCGGAGGCCTGGCGCGAGATGGGCCGTCAGGCGCGAGCGCATGCCCGCGGGCTCGACTGGGTCGAGGTGGTGGCCGAGTTCGAGTCCCAGTGTCTGGGAATCCTCAAGGAGGGTCGCGATGCGCGTCCTGCAATGGATGGATGAGCTGGAGCTGGCGGTCTGCCGGCAGTTCAACCACTACAATCGGCGCCGCGTCGTCAGCGGGTTCTTTGGCGGGGTGAGCCGGCTGGGCGACGGGGTGGCCTGGTATGCGCTGATGCTGGTGCTGCCGTTGCTGCACGGGCCGCAGGCGGCTTGGGTCAGCCTGCAGATGGCGGTGGTGGGGCTGGCGTCGCTGCCGGTGTACAAGTGGCTGAAGCGACGCACCAGCCGGCGGCGGCCCTGCCACCGTGATCGCCCGTTCACGCGGACGGTGGACCCGCTGGACGAATTCAGCTTCCCCTCCGGCCATACCATGCACGCGGTGGGATTCACCGTGGTCCTGGTGGCGTGGTTCCCGGTCTGGGCCTGGCTGGTGGTGCCGTTCGCGGCGCTGGTGGCCGCCTCGCGGCTGGTACTGGCGCTGCACTATCCCAGCGACGTCGCCATGGGCGCGCTGATCGGGGCGTCCATGGCCGGCGCGGTGCTGTGGCTCGCCGGGTTGTTCTAGGTGTGGAGTCTCACAAGGTTGTCCTCAGGTAGACCGAGGACGCTGATGGGTGGCTGCTTGTTCAGGCTACCGTGTGGGCGGTGCCAGTTGTAGTCGTGGATCCATCGGGGCAGATGGCGTTTGCGCTCCTCTGACGTGGCGTAGGTGAAGGCGTAGGCCCACTCGCGCAGGGCGGTCTGGATAAAGCGCTCGGCCTTGCCATTGGTTCGCGGCGTGTAGGGCCGGGTGCGGCGATGGCGGATGCCCAGTCGGCGGCAGGCCTGGCTGAACGCCCGGGCGTGGTAGCAGGGTCCGTTGTCGGTCAGGACCCGTCGGATGGTGATCCCCAGGGTGGCGTAGTAGCGCACGGCCGCCTCCAGGTGCGCGATCGCATCCTGGGCCCGCTCGGCGGGATGGATCTCGCTGTAGGCGATGCGCGAGCGGTCGTCGATGGCCACATGCACGTACTCGTAGCCCGCTCCGATGGAGTCCTTGGCGCGGACGCCGGTCACGCGGTGGCCCGGGTGACGGAAGCGCGCCAGCTTCTTGATGTCGAGGTGGAGCAGATCGCCGGGGTGTTCGTGTTCGTAGCGCCGGGGTGGCTCGGCCGGCTCCAGTGCGCTCAGGCGGTTCAGGCCCTCGCGCCGCAGGATGCGGCTGACGCTGGCCCTCGAGATCCTTGTGAAGGTCGCGATGCGATCCATGGTCCAGCGCTGGCGCCGCAAGGCGACCACCTGCCGTTGGATCCGTCGGGGGGTTCGCCGCGGCTGGCTCCGCGGCCGGGACGAACGGTCCACAAGTCCGGAACGGCCGGCCTCCTGGAACCGCTGGACCCAGCGCTGCACGGTCTTCGGATCCACGTCAAAGGCGCGGGCCGCTGCACGAAGGCTCAGGCCGTGATCCACGACCAGGCGAGCCATCCGCTCTCGACCGCGGGGACCCATTAAGGCATTTTGATGAAGGTTCACGGGGCGTCCTCCTTGGGAATGGCTCAGTCCGCAAACTCAGCATCCTTCGGAGTCGTCCCGTGGACAACCTATTGAGAGATCACATCTAGGGAAACACCTCGCGTCATCCCGGCCGTAGCGCAGCGAAGAGCCGGGATCCCCGCTTCGCGGAAGCCCCATCGCCCTGATCTGCCCCGGCGTTGGAGATCCCGGACAACCGCTGCGCGGTTTCCGGGATGACGCCTTAGCGGGCGGGATCAGCCGCGGGAGGCGAGCGCCTCTTCGTTGTAGGCGGCGTCGATGGTGACGATGGTTTTCTCCACCAGGCGGAAGCCCTCCACGGGTGCGTCATCGCCCATGTACTTCAGGCGGGTCGGGCCAATGGCCTTGACCGCCTCGGCGCGTTCCAGGGTGGTGTCCGGGCTGTCGGCGCCGGCCCCGTCCATCAGCGCGACCAGGACCTCGGCCGCGATGGGGTTGCGGTGTTCGCCGCTGCGCGCCTTTTCCAGCGACGCGGCAGGGTCGCCGTCCAGGAACACGCCGTCCATGTGTTCATCCAGGTACTGCAGCAGTTCGCTTAGCGTCATGATGCGCCTCCCGTTGGGTCTCGAGTGGCCGCCAGCGCGCATGGGCGCGGCGGCGACCGGTGATCGGTGGGTTCAGCCCTGCTGCGCGTAGGCGGCCCGGGCGGCGGGCATCGCGCGGCCGGGGGTGACGGCCCCCATGTCGGCCAGCACGGCCTCCAGCGCGGACAGGCACAGCAGGACGTTCTTCTCGTTCGCGCCGTAGCCCATCAGGCCGATACGCCAGACCTTGCCGGCATACGGTCCCAGCCCGGCGCCGATCTCCAGGCCGTAGCGGTTCAGCAGTTCGCCGCGCACCGCGGCCTCGTCCACGCCCTCGGGCACGTGCACCGCATTGAGCTGCGGCAGGCGATGCTTGGCATCCACCAGGAAGCTCAGGCCCATGGCCTCAAGGCCGGCGCGCAGGGCGTCGTGGTGGCGGCAGTGACGCGACCAGCTGTTCTCCAGGCCTTCCTCGGCAAGGATTACCAGCGATTCGTGCAGGGCGTACAGGGCGTTGATCGGGGCGGTGTGGTGGTAGGCGCGCTTGCCGCCGCCGCCCCAGTACCCCATGACCAGGTTCAGGTCGAGGAACCAGCTCTGGACCTTGTGGCTGCGCGCCTGGATGCGCTCTACCGCGCGTTCGCTGAAACTGACCGGCGACAGGCCCGGGGTGCAGGACAGGCATTTCTGCGAGCCGGAGTAGATTGCATCCACGCCCCAGTCATCCACGTACAGCGGGCTGCCGGCGAGGCCGGTGACCGAGTCGACGATGCTCAGACAGTCGTGTTCGCGCGCCAGCCGGCAGAGGGTCTCGACGTCCGAGCGCGCGCCGGTGGAGGTCTCGGCGTGCACGAAGGCCAGGATCTTCGCATCCGGGTTGCCCTTCAGCGCGTCCTCGACCTTCTGCGGGGAGACCGGGGCGCCCCAGTCGTCCTCGACCACCACGGCAGTGGCGCCACAGCGCTCGACGTTTTCCTTCATGCGCGTGCCGAACACGCCGTTGATGCAGACGATCACCTTGTCGCCCGGCTCGACCAGGTTCACGAAGCAGGTCTCCATGCCGGCGGAGCCGGGGGCGGAGACCGGCAGGGTCAGCGCGTTACTGGTCTGAAAGGCGTACTGCAGCAGGCCTTTCATCTCCTCCATCATGCCGACGAAAACCGGGTCCAGGTGGCCGATGATCGGGCGGCTCATCGCGCTCAGAACACGCGGGTTCACATCGGAGGGGCCGGGGCCCATCAGGGTGCGCTGCGGGGGGAGAAAGGATTTTGCCTGCATGGATGCGTCTACCGGATTGGAAAAGGGGGAATCTAGATCGCCGCCGGGGCGCGGGCAAGCGCCCCTACGCACCGGCGGGAGTTGCCGGACAGTGACGCTCGAGCAGCGTGAGCCAGTGCTCGACCGGGGTGTCCGTGCCACTTTGCAGATGGGTCTGGCAGCCGATGTTGGCGGTGACGATGCGCGCGGGGCCCGCGGCCTCGAGGTTGTCCAGCTTGCGCTGGCGAAGCCGACCTGCCATCTCCGGCTGCAGGATCGAGTAGGTGCCGGCAGAGCCGCAGCACAGGTGCGGCTCGATGACCGGAACCAGATTGAAACCGGCGGCCTGCAGGAGCGGTTCCACGCGCCCGGGCAGGGCCTGGCCGTGTTGCAGGGTACAGGGGGCGTGCCAGGCCACTGGTGGGTGATCGGCCGGTGCGCGGATCCCGAGCTCGCGGATGCTTTCGGCGTCGAACAGTTCCACCGGGTCGCGAACCCGTGCCGCCAGCCGGGCCGCGCGCTCGGCGTACGTCGGGTCGTCGGCCAGGATGTGCCCGTAGTCGCGTAGCAGCACGCCGCAGCCACTGGCGGTGCTGACGACCGCGTCGACGCCGCGCTCCAGGACCGGTTCCCAGGCGTCGAGGTTGGCGCGGACCCGGGCGCGGGTCCGTTCCTCGAAGGCCAGGTGGTGTTCCACCGCTCCACAGCAGCGGGCCGCCCCGGTCTCCACTACCTCGACGCCGCGGCGGGCCAGCAGGTGGCGCAGGGCCGCGTTGATGCGGGCGTCGATGGCGTCATGCACGCAGCCGCCCAGCAGCAGCACGCGCCCATGCTGGAAGCCGGGTCCCGCAGCACCGTTGGCGGGCCGGGGTACGGTCCCGGTGGCCTGGCGCGGCGGCACGCGCCGCTTCAGTCGCGCGGGCAGGGCCGGGCGGGCGAGACGCCCCAGCCCGAGGGCCAGACGGAACGGCCAGCGCGCCGGCAGGGCGCGCGCCAGCAGGCCGCGCAGCAGCCGCTCGCGCCAGGGGCGGTCGAGGTCGCGCTCGACGACCTCGCGGCCCACCGCCACCAGGTGGTTGTAGTCCACGCCGGAGGGGCAGGTGGTCATGCAGTTGAGGCAGGTCAGGCAGCGGTCCAGATGGGTGCGCGTCGTGGCATTGGCCTCGCCGCTCTCCAGGACCTCCTTGATCTGGTAGATCCGGCCGCGCGGGCCGTCCAGCTCGTCGCCCTGTTCCTGATAGGTCGGGCAGGTCGCGTTGCAGAAGCCGCAGTGCACGCAGGCGCGCAGCGCGTCCTCGGCGATGCGCGCCGCCGGGTCGTTCTCGAAGCGGGGGTGCAGGCGGGTTTCCATGGTCTCAGCTCGCCCGGGCGGGGCGTGGATGGGGGGCAATCAGTGGGGCGAAAAATACCCCGTCCGGGTCCATCGCCGCGCGGACTTCCCCTTCCAGGCGCGCGTGCGGCGCGGGGCGCGGATGCAGCCAGGAGCCGCCGGCGGGATTGCCCAGCCACAGCCGGGCATGCCCGCCCGCGTCTGCGACCGTCGTGCGGACCGTTTCCGGGGCCGCGCTGGAGCGCAGCCAGCGCTCGCCGCCGCCCCAGTTCATCAGCCACTCACCCGGCAGGTCGAGGGGCTGGGTCGCCGGCGGCAGGCTCAGACGCCACAGGCGTTCGTCGCCGGTCACCGAACCGGTCAGGAACGGCAGGTGACGATCGCGCAGCCGGGTCCAGAAGGGCGGACCCTCCAGATCGGCATCCGCGCCCAGGCGCTCGGCGGCCTCCTGCACGGCCTCCTGCCCACCGCCCAGGCGGATCCGGGTGATCCCGTCGGCCCAGGCCAGGCCGGAGAAGGGCAGGGCGGTGCGTCCCCAGTCCCGAGCCTGCTGGATGAATTCGGCCGCGGAGGCCTCGCGGCGCAGCCAGGCCTGGTAGGCGGGGGCGGGGAGCAGCTTGAAACTGGCTTCCAGCAGCAGGCCCAGACTGCCCATGCTGCCCGCCATCAGGCGCGAGACGTCGAAGCCGGCGACGTTCTTCATGACCTCGCCACCGAAGCGCAGGATCTCGCCGCGGCCGTTCACGATGCGCGTACCCAGCAGCGCGTCACGCAGACTGGCGGTCCAGGGGCGGCGCGCGCCGGACAGCCCCAGGGCGACCATGCCGCCCACGGTGCTGGACGGGGTGGGCATGGCCGGCTCGAAGGGCAGCATCATGCCGACCTCTTCCAGCGCGGCCTGCAATTCCATCACCGGTGTGCCGGCACGCACCGTCACCACCAGCTCGCTGGGGGCCAGATTGACGATGCCGTGGTGGCGGCCTGCCTCCAGCAGCTGCACACCCGCCGGATATCCTTCGGGGAACGCGAGGGCACGCTGACTGCCACTGCCGGTGATGGCCAGGCGGTGGCCGGCTGCACTGGCCGAACGGATGCGCTCGGCCAGTAGCAAGGACTGGTCGGTTCCGGGTTCCATCAGATGCGGGCGCGGCCCACTAGCCCGTCTCCAGTGTCAGGCGTACCCGTTCCAGGCGATGCCGCACATCTTGAGCAAGGTCCTCGACACCGGGCTTGTTGACCAGACCCATCACCGCGACCGGGTCCATGAAGCCGACCGTGCAGGTCCCGTTCTCGTTGTCCTGTACCAGGACGTTGCAGGGCAGCAGCAGCCCGATGTTCGGATCCGCCTCGATCGCCTGGCGGGCCAGGTTCGGGTTGCAGGCGCCGAGGATGCGGTAGGCCCGATGATCCAGGTCCAGTTTCTTCTTGAAGGCCGCGGCCACGTCGATCTCGCTGAGAATGCCGAAGCCTTCCTCGCCCAGGGCGGCCGTGGTGCGCTCGATCACCTGATCGATCGCGCCCGGCACGATCACGTTGAAGCCGTATTGAGGTTGTTCCATCGCGGGTCCTCCGTTCGTGGTGAGGTCGGGTTACGCCGACAGCGCCGGGGCGTCGGCGGATGGCCCGCCTCCCGGTGGGGGCGTGCGCCGGCGCTGATTCCAGGCGACCAGGAGTCCGAGGGCCAGCGCGGGGAGGTAGAACCAGTACGGACTCGGACGGTCGGTCGGCACCAGCACGCCGGTGATGGCCCAGCCACCCTCCAAGCCTACCCGGCCGGCCGGGCTGCCGAAAGCAACCGTTTGAATCTGCGCCTTCTGCGCGTCGGGATCGAAGCGCACGTCCAGGCCGGCATCGGCCAGGCGTTCGCGCGGGGCCAGATCCGGGCTGCCCAGTGGGAACATCACCGTGCGGGTGATCTCGCGGCCCTCCAGGTCGATGCCGGTGGCCTCCACGCGCAGCGAGTCACGATCGGGGATTGTCTCGACGACCTCCAGCAGGGTCTCCGGCGGCTGGTGCTCAAAGGGCGGTGCGATGCGGTCCATCAGTACCGTGGGCACCAGCAGCACAAAGGCCACCACCAGCAGGGCGCCGGATTCCCAGTAGCGGCTGCGGGTCAGGAACCAGCCCTGGGTGGCTGCGGTAAAGGCCAGGATCCCGGCCAGCGAGCCAAGGAATACCAGCGTCAGCTGGAACACGTTGTCCACACCGATCAGCAGCAACTGGCTGTTGAAGATGAAGAAGAACGGCAGTGCGATGGTGCGCAGGCTGTAGATAAAGGCCTGGATCCCGGTACGGATCGGGTCGGCCTTCGCGATCGCCGCGCCGGCGAACGAGGCCAGGCCCACCGGCGGCGTCACGTCGGCCATGATGCCGAAATAGAACACGAACAGGTGGGCCGCGATCAGCGGGATCAGGATGTCGTGCTGGGCCCCCAGATCGACGATGATCGGGGCCATCAGGGTCGCCACGATGATGTAGTTCGCGGTGGTCGGCAGGCCCAGGCCGAGCACCAGGCTGATCATTGCGGTCAGCACCAGTACCAGCAGCAGGTTGCCGCCGGACAGGGTGTCGACCAGGTCGGTCAGCACCAGCCCGACGCCGGTCATCGCCACGGTGCCCACGATAATCCCGGCCGCGGCGGTGGCCAGGCCGATGCCGATCATGTTGCGCGCGCCGGTCTCGAAGCCCTGGAACAGCTCCCATACCCCGACCCAGGTTGCCTGCAGCAGCCGGCCCTGACGCCGGAACAGCGCGACCAGCGGGCGCTGGGTCAGGACGATGAAGATCATGAAGGCCACCGCCCAGAACGCCGCCAGCCCCGGCGACAGGCGCTCCACTACCAGGGCCCAGACCAGCACCACCAGCGGCAGCACATAGTGCAGACCGCCCAGTACCGTGGGTAGCACGCGCGGCAGGGGTTGCTCGGTGTCCAGGGGTTCCGGCTCGGGTTCGCGGGCGACGATCCACAGCAGGATCAGGTAGGCGGCGAACAGCAGGCCGGCGATGATCCAGGCGGCGGCGTCGCCGGCCACCTCCTTGATCCAGCCAAGCCCCCAGTACACCGCGGCGGCCAGGATGATCAGGCTGGAGACGGTGATTCCGAAGCTGATCAGGCGCCCGCGCCAGGTGGTCACGGTGGCGCGCTGGAGCCCCTCCATGCCGTTCTTGCAGGCCTCCAGATGCACGATATAGATCAGCGCGATATAGGCGATCAGCGCCGGCAGAATCGCGTGTTTGAGCACCTCCACGTAGGGGATGCCGACGTACTCGACCATCAGGAAGGCGGCGGCCCCCATCACCGGCGGCATCAACTGGCCGTTGACCGAGCTGGCCACCTCCACCGCGCCGGCCTTGTGCGGCGCGAAACCGACCCGGCGCATCAGCGGCACGGTGAAGGTGCCGGTGGTGACCACATTGGCGATGGACGAACCGGAGACCACCCCGGTCATCCCCGAGGCCATCACCGCGGCCTTGGCCGGCCCCCCGCGCAGGTGTCCGAGCAGGGAGAAGGCCACGCGGATGAAGTAGTCGCCGGCGCCGGCGCGTTCCAGCAGCGCGCCGAACAGCACGAACAGGAACACGAAGCTGGTGGAGACCCCCAGCGCGATCCCGAACACCCCCTCGTTGGACAGCCACTGCTGCGCCATCGCGCGCGGGTAGCTGGCGCCGCGATGGGCGATCAGGTCGGGCATCAGCGGCCCGGCGAAGGTGTAGAACAGGAAGATCGCCGCGATGATGGTCAGCGCCGGGCCGAGCACGCGGCGGGTCGCCTCCAGCAGCAGGATCAGACCGATCCCGGCCATGACCAGGTCCAGCTCGGTGGGGGCGCCAGGGCGCGCCGCCAGCGCCTCGTGGAACAGGTAGAGGTAGAGCGCACTGAAGGCCGCGACCGCGGCGAATACCCAGTCGCCCAGGGGCACACGATGCACGGGGTCGTTCCCGCGCAGCAGGGGCCAGGCCACTACTACCAAAGCAATGCCCAGGGCCAGATAGACCTCGCCGAGGCGTTCAAGGCCCAGCAGCTGCCATAGCCCTAGTGCGATCAGGGCCAGGCCGCCGAGGGCATAGAGGATGCCGATCGCGTGCTGCCAGCCCTTGCCGCGGGCGGTGGGACGTACCGCGGGGAAGAGCAGGTAGCCGAGGAAGATCGCGAAGGCCAGATGGATGGAGCGGGCCTCGGTCTCGGAGACCACGAAGACATCCACCCAGTCGGCCATCGGCGCGGCGATCCAGATCTGGAACAGCGACCACGCGACGGCCGTGATCCAGATGAGACTGCGGGTCGCGCGGCCGGGGTGGCGGCCGCCGGTCTCCAGCTCGGCGACCTGACGGTCTTCCGGGCTGGCGGCATCCTGGGCTCGGGTATCAGTCATCGATCAGTCCTGCCTCGCGAAAGTAGCGTCGGGCGCCGGGGTGCATGGGCGCGGACAGGCCCTCGTCCACCATGCCCTCGCGTTCGAGCCCGCTGAAGGCTGGGTGCAGGCCGCGGAAGGTCTCGAAGTTCTCGAACACGGCGCGGGTCAGTTCAAAGGCGGCG
Source organism: Thioalkalivibrio sp. ALE22 (assembly GCF_000381445.1). NCBI lineage: Bacteria > Pseudomonadati > Pseudomonadota > Gammaproteobacteria > Chromatiales > Ectothiorhodospiraceae > Thioalkalivibrio > Thioalkalivibrio sp. ALE22. The sequence continues at coordinate 40,620 of NZ_KB906502.1, read as the reverse complement.
GTATTCGACGTGCGGTCCGAGGTGACCAGGGTGGCACCCACGCCGTAGGTGCGGATGTCCTGGTCCTGCCCTGGGTAGGTATCGGCGGGGATCACGGCGGTGAGGTAGTAGGGGGTCGAGCGGATCAGCTCCTCGATGGCCGGGCCCTCGATGGAGACCAGGCGCGCATCGCAGGTGGCGATGGGCTCCTGGATCGCCGCCGAGGGGTGGCCGACGGAGAACACGAAGGCGTCGATGCGATTGTCGCACAGGGCCTGGGCCTGCTCGCGCGAGGGCAGCTCGCTGACCCGGCGGAAGGTATCGTGATCCCAGCCGAGCTTCTCCATCAGCTCTTCCATCAGGGTGCGCTGGCCGGATCCGGGGTTGCCGATGTTCACGCGCTTGTCCGGCAGATCATCCAGTCCGGCAATCTCCGCGTCGGGACGCACCACCAGGGTCAGGGGCTCCGGGTGCAGGCTGAACATGGCCCGCAGGTGCGTGGCCGGCCCGAAGGCCTCGAAGCGGCCGCTGCCGTGGTAGGCGTGGTATTGCAGATCCGACTGGGCCACGCCGAAATCCATGTCGCCGGAGCGCACCATGTTCAGATTGAACACCGAGCCCCCGGTGCTTTCCGCGGTGCAGCGCATCCCGTGTTCGTCGCGGCGGGTGTTGAACAGGCGGCACAGGTGCTGGCCGGCCGGGTAGTAGACCCCGGTGACACCGCCGGTACCGATGTTGATGAAGCGCTGCTCGGCCGCCGCCAGGGGCGCGAGCAGCAACAAAGCCAGGCTCAGGCCCAGGCTCAGGCCCAGGGCCGGCAGCCCGCGGGTCAGGCGACGTGTCGGGATGCGGTGCACGGCGGATCCTCGCATGTGTTCTCCCGGGAACAGGCGGTATCGCGAGTGTAGGGAATCGGGCCGTAATGTACACGCCCGCCGGTCCGGGTAACGCGGCAAGGTTTTTCTGGCTCTGCGGTCAAGCGGCGCGTAGGGTGAGGCCTCCATCCGACGCAGGCATTGCCCCATGTGGCTTGAAACCCGCTGTGACTTCGAATTCGAGATCCCCGTCCCGACACCGTTCGTGCTGATGCTGCGCCCGCGCAGCGGCCCGCTGCAGTGGATCGCGCGCGAGGAGTATCGCCTGGTGCCGAACGCCCCGGTGACCGAGTTCGTGGATGTCTACGGCAATCTCTGCCAGCGTCTGGTCGCGCCGCCGGGGCCGTTCTCGATCCACACAGCGGCCGAGGTGCAGACGGCCGATGCCCTGGATCGCGCCCCCGGCGCCCCGTTTGTCGAGGTACAGGCCCTGCCGGACGCGACCCTTGGCTACCTGCTGCCCAGCCGCTTCTGCGAATCGGACCGTTTCAATCGCATGGCGACCGAGATCACCGCCGGGCAGTGGCTGGGCTACGACCAGGTGGCCGCCATTGAGCAATGGCTGCGTGACCGCATCGAGTATCTTCCCGGCACCAGCGACATCCCGATCTCGGCGGTGGAGGTGAACCAGCGCGGGAGTGGGGTGTGCCGCGACCTGGCGCATCTGGGCATCGCCCTTTGCCGCAGTCTCAGTATCCCGGCGCGCATGGTGGTCGGGTATCTGCACGGCCTGCAGCCGATGGACATGCACGCCTGGTTCGAGGCCTTCGTCGGCGGTCGCTGGTACAGCTTCGATGCGACCCAGCCCGAGTTGCGGGGCGGCTATGTGGTGGTGGGCTATGGCCGCGACGCGGCGGATGTGGCGATCTACAACCAGTTCGGGCTCCCGGTCTACCCGGTCCGCCACGACGTGGATGTCCATCGCATCGAAGCACCCGCCTGACGCGCGCCGGGCGCGGTATTCCACGGTCACGGGAAGGGGCTTGAGCCGGCCCCGTCCGCGCCGAAGGGACCGGCATCAAAGTACTTGATCGGGCTCGCGAAACCCGCAATTTCGGAGCGTTCGCGAGGCGTCGTGGTGGGCGCCCCGGGAGCCGCCCGGTCTGAAAAGAGGGGCCGGATGACGTATGATAAGCGGCCTTTTTGACGGCAGTGCCGCCTTCCGGCGGGCGCGCCGCAATCCGCCGAATCCGAAGCCTTGAACGGGAGAACCGAATGTTTTCGATCGACATGAGTATCCACGGTTACGACGACGAACTCTGGGGCGCCATCAGCAAGGAAGCGCAGCGCCAGGAAGAGCACATCGAGCTGATCGCCTCCGAGAACTACACCAGCCCGCGCGTGATGGAGGCCCAGGGCTCCGTGCTGACCAACAAGTACGCCGAGGGCTACCCGGGCAAGCGCTACTACGGTGGCTGCGAGTACGTGGATATCGTCGAACAGCTCGCGATCGACCGTCTCAAGGAGCTCTACGGCGCCGACTACGCAAACGTGCAGCCGCATTCCGGCTCGCAGGCCAACGCGGCCGTGTACATGGCCCTGCTGCAGCCGCATGACACCGTGCTGGGCATGAGCCTGGACGCCGGTGGCCACCTGACCCACGGCGCCAAGCCGAACTTCTCCGGCAAGATCTACAACGCGGTGCAGTACGGCATCACCGACGAGGGCCTGATCGACTACGACGAGGTCCAGCGTCTGGCCACCGAGCACCAGCCGAAGATGATCGTCGCCGGCTTCTCCGCCTACTCGCGCGTGGTCGACTGGAAGCGTTTCCGCGAGATCGCCGATTCCGTGGGCGCCTACCTGATGGTGGACATGGCCCACGTCTCCGGCCTGATCGCCGCGGGCGAATACCCGAACCCGATCGACCACGCCCACGTGGTCACCTCCACCACGCACAAGTCCCTGCGCGGGCCGCGTGGCGGCTTCATCATCACCAAGGGTCAGCCGGAGCTGAACAAGAAGTTCCAGTCGCTGATCTTCCCGGGTACCCAGGGTGGCCCGCTGATGCACGTGATCGCCGGCAAGGCGGTGGCGTTCAAGGAGGCCCTGGAACCGGAATTCAAGACCTACCAGAAGCAGGTGATCGCCAACGCCCGCGCGATGGCCGAGGTCCTGGTCGAACGCGGCTACGACATCGTCTCCGGAGGCACCGACAACCACCTGTTCCTGCTGAGCCTGGTGTCCAAGGGCATGACCGGAAAGGCCGCGGATGCCGCGCTGGGTCGCGCCAACATCACGGTCAACAAGAACGCGGTGCCGAATGACCCGCAGTCGCCGTTCGTGACCTCCGGCATCCGCATCGGCACCGCCGCGCTGACCACGCGTGGCTTTACCGAGGCCGAGTCGCGCGAGCTGGCCGGCTGGATCGCCGACGTGCTGGACGACCACGAGAACGAGCAGGTGATCGACGCGACCCGCGACAAGGTCGTCGAGATCTGCCGCCGCTTCCCGGTCTACGGCGCGCCCGAATAATCTCGGCGAGTCACGGGTCGCGGGCGCGGGATGCGCTGTCCGTCCTGTCATGATCAGGATACCCGCGTGGTCGATTCGCGGGTGGCCGGCCCGGAGCAGGAACAGATCCGGCGCCGGCGCCAGTGCCGCGCCTGCGGGGCGCGCTTTACCACCTTCGAACGGGCGGAGTTCAGCCTGCCGCGGGTGGTCAAGCGCTCCGGCGAACGCGTCGCCTTCGACGAGGAGAAGCTGCGCAGCGGTCTGCGTCGGGCCCTGCACAAGCGCCCGGTGAAGACCGACGATGTCGAGCGGGTCATCGACGACATCAAGCGCCAGCTGTCCGCGCTCACCGCCCCCGAAGTGAAATCCGACCGGATCGGCGAAATGGTCCTGGCCGCCTTGCACGGCCTCGACCATGTGGCCTATATCCGGTTTGCCTCCATTTATCTCAGCTTCGCCAGCGTGCAGTCCTTCCGCGAGGCCATCGAACGGCTGGAGGAAGACCTCAGCCCGGAGATGCGCCGCTCGCAGCTGCGCCTGATCGACGAGGAGGCGCCCGGTCCTGCCCCGGAATCGGCGGCGGGCGGCCCGCAGGTGCCACCGGGGAGTGGTGACTCGTCCAGGGGGGAGTGATGGAAGCACCCACGACCGAGCAGGCGATCACGGACCGCCGTTACATGGCGCGGGCCCTGGAGCTGGCCGACTACGGCCGCTTCACCGCGGACCCGAACCCGCGGGTCGGGTGCGTGATCGTGCGCGACGGACGCGAAGTCGGCGCGGGACTGCACTGGAAGGCCGGCGAGGCCCATGCCGAGGTGAACGCACTGCGGGCGGCCGGCGAGGCCGCGCGTGGCGCAACCGCCTACGTCACCCTGGAACCCTGCAGCCATCACGGCCGGACTCCGCCCTGCACCGATGCCCTGATCGGCGCCGGGGTAGCCCGGGTCGTGATCGCCATGCAGGACCCCAACCCGCAGGTCTGTGGCGGCGGGATCGAGGCCCTGCGGGCAGCAGGTATCCCGGTCGACAGCGGCGTGCTGGAGGCCGAGGCGCGTGCCCTGAATCCCGGATTCGTGCGGCGCATGGAGCAGGGACGCCCCTGGGTGCGCGTCAAGCTTGCCGCGAGCCTCGACGGGCGTACCGCCATGGCCTCCGGCGAGTCGCAATGGATCACCGGCGAGGCGGCGCGCCGCGACGTCCAGCAGTGGCGGGCCCGCGCGGGCGCGATCCTGACCGGCAGCGGCACCGTGGTCGCCGACGACCCGCGCCTGAACGTGCGCATGAAGCCGTTCGACCTGGCCGCCCATGCCGGATTTCCGGACGACCCCCGCTATTACGACCTGCCGGGACGTCAGCCCCTGCGGGTGATCCTGGACGCCCGCCTGCGGACGCCGCCGGGCGCGCAGATCCTGCGCGAGGGACCGGTCTGGATCCTCACGGGGCCCGATGCCGCGGACTCGCCGGCCGCGGACACCCTGCGCGGCCGAGGGGCGGAGGTCCGGCCCGTGCCGTTGGCGGAGGAATCCGCCGAGGGCGGGCTGGATCTGGGCGCGGTGCTGGCGGAGCTGGGCCGCGCCGAGGTCAACGAGCTCCACGTGGAATCCGGACCGGGTCTGGCCGGCGCGCTTGCGCGCGGTGGCTGGGTCGACGAATGGCTGATCTACCAGGCCCCCCTGCTAATGGGCTCCAATGCTCGCCCTCTGGTCGAGTGGCCGCTGGCCCGCATGTCCGAGCGCGCCGAACTCGAGATCGTCGATTCCCGCTGGGTCGGCGAAACCCTGCGCCTGCGCGCCCACCCGCGTTCGTGAAGGCCGATTTCACCACGAAGCACACGAAGGCACGAAGAAGGTCAAAGGCGATTCACAGGAAGATGGGAAGATCGGAAGGGTTTTTCGGTAAAGAAGAATAGGGGGTGGTCATGGCCTGCCCATGCGAGGCCGATGTGTACCCCGTTTCAAACCCAATCATCCTTCCAGTCTTCTTATCTTCCTGTAGATCGTCCTTGACCTGTCCCTTCTTCGTGCCTTCGTGTGCTTCGTGGTGAACAAGGGTTTTCCGTCTAGGAACCGGGCAAACGTCCGGGGCGTGGTGCGAACTCATTAGGGTTTCCCTATGATGGGCGGCGAGCAGCCCGGCGCGGTTCGTGCGGGCACCCCGGAACGAGCGGACGTCCATGTTTACCGGAATCATCGAGACCCTAGGCAGCCTGGAGCGCCAGACCCCCAGCGGTGGCGACGTGCGGCTGCACGTGAACGCGACCGGGATGGACCTGTCGGACACCCGGCTGGGGGACTCGATCGCGGTGAACGGGGTCTGCCTGACGGTGACCGACCTGGCGGGCAGCGGCTTTGCCGCCGATGTCTCGCGCGAGTCGCTGGAGGTGACCACGCTGGGCCATCTCGAACCGGGGGACCGGGTGAATCTCGAACGGGCGCTGGCCCTGGGCGACCGCCTGGGCGGGCACATGGTGTCCGGGCACGTCGACGGCGTCGGCGAGGTGGTGGCGATGGAGCCCGATGCGCGCTCGACCCGCGTGCGCTTTCGCGCGCCACCGGCACTGGCCCGCTACATCGCGGCCAAGGGCTCGATCACCATTGATGGCACCAGCCTGACCGTGAACCGCGTGGACGGCGCCGAGTTCGAGGTCAACATCATCCCGCATACCTGGTCCCTGACCCGCTTCGCCGTCTATACGGTGGGCACCCCGGTCAACCTCGAGGTCGACCTGATCGCCCGCTATCTGGAGCGTCTGATGCTGGGCGAGCGGGCGGCCGAGCCCGGCGCGCAGGCGGGCGACCTGTCGGAGGCCTGGCTGGCTGAACAGGGCTTTCCCAATCAATCCGGGCCGCGCGACTGAACGCACGGCCCCCGACCGAAGGCACGCATGGAATTTTCCAGTACCGAAACCATCCTCGAGGAACTGCAGGCCGGACGCATGGTGGTCATCGTCGACGACGAGGACCGCGAGAACGAGGGCGACCTCTTGATGCTGGCCTCGCACGCGCGGCCCGAGGACATCAACTTTATGGCCAAGTACGGCCGCGGCCTGATCTGCCTGACGCTGACCCGCGAGCGCTGCAAGCAGCTGGCGCTGCCGCTAATGGTGACCGACACTAATGACGTGCACGGCACCAACTTCACGCTGTCGATCGAGGCCGCCGAGGGCGTGACCACCGGCATCTCGGCCTATGATCGCGCACACACCATCCGGACCGCGGTCGCGCCCAACGCGAAGCCCGAGGATATCGTCCAGCCGGGGCACGTGTTCCCGCTGATGGCACAGCCCGGCGGGGTCATCGTGCGCGCCGGCCATACCGAGGCCGGGTGCGATCTGGCGCGCCTGGCCGGGGCCGAACCGGCGGCGGTGATTGTCGAGATCCTGAACGAGGACGGCAGCATGGCGCGGCGTTCGGATCTCGAACGCTTCTGCGCCGAGCACGATCTCAAAATGGGCACCATCGAGGACCTGATCCGCTATCGCATCGAGAACGAGAAGACCGTGCGTCGGGTTTCGGAGCGTCCGTTCCCGACCGAGCATGGCGAATTCCGCCTGCTGGCGTTCGAGGACGAGGTGGATCACGAGCTGCATTTCGCGCTGGTGCGCGGGGAGCCGAAGCCGGACCAGGAGACCCTGGTGCGTGTCCACCTGGAAAGCACGCTGTACGACACGCTGGGTTACGCCGGTCCGGATCGTGGCTGGCCGCTGGACGATGCCCTGCGCCGGATCGACGCGGCCGGCGAGGGTGTGGTGGTGGTGCTGCGCAAGCACGAGAGCCCGGAGGCCCTGGCCCAGCGTCTGGAGCATATCGGCCAGCCGGCGCCGGAAGAGCGCAGTGGGCGGGAGAACTCCGCCGAGTGGCGCATGTATGGCATCGGGGCCCAGATCCTGGCCGACTGTGGCGTTGGCCGCATGAAGCTGATGTCCGCACCCAAGCGTTTCCACGGCCTCGGCGGCTTCGGCCTTGAGGTGGTGGACTACGTCCACGAGTAGCCCCCGGCCGCCTGCCTCGTGGTGGCTGGCCATGGTTCGTCGCTCGGTGTTTACGGTGCCTTCGGTCCGCAACCTGCCAGGCGCTGATTCGCCAGCGCGCCGCGAGGTCCTTTCTTGCTTGCCCAAGAAAGGACCCAAAGAAGGGCACCCGGATTTCGCCCGGGAACCTCGCTCCGGACGTGCTGGGCCGGCGGCGCTGAACTCGCTGCGCCTGCGGCTCCGCTCAGACATCCAGCGCCCCGAATTTATGGAAAACGGGCCGGCCCATCACGCCCTCCGCGAGGGGCTCCATACGGGAGGCGAAGGTCAAAACCAGCGGTCTTCACACACTGCGGCTTAGCACGGGCATTGCCACCCGAAAGCCCCCGGCGCCCCGGCGCCCGCTGGCGGGCGCGGCACGCAACGGCCAAAGGCCGAGCGAGCCCAGGATGTCCGAAGGCCCAGCCAACATCCACTAGCTATATCGCTGGACTAGCCGTTGTTTGGACCTGCCTCCCCGTTGTCGTCGCGCCGAGCGGAGAGGGTTTTCGCGGGAGACAAGGCGCTGGATGTCTGAGCGGAGCCGCAGGCGCAGCGAGTTCAGCGCCGCCCGCGAAAACCCTCGAAGCGAGGGAAGCCCCGGCCCGCGCAGCGGGCCGGGGTCGCGGCAGTCGGGCGTGTTTCTTGGGTACTTCTTTGCACGAGCAAAGAAGTACCTCGGGGCGCGCTGGCGAGTCAGCGCCTGGCAGGTTGCGGACCGAAGGCACCGTAAACACCGGATGCCGAACCAGGACCTGCCACCACGAGGCAGGTGGCCAGACGAAAGCACGGTAAACACCGAACGATGAACGAAGGGTAGACATGACCGGGCAGGACCCCGGGCCGAGGCCACTGAAAATACTGGCGCCAAATGCAGGGCCAGTCAGCGGTATGGCAGGCGGCCCGTCGCCCGATTCGTGCGGGCGCGCTCTACCGCGCGGGTTCGCGGTGCTACACTAGGCGGCCTTTGCAACTCGGCCCCGCGGGTCGGCCCCGAACGGCCGCCTCGTCTCCGTCTCAATCGGAATGAAACCATGCACGACATCAAGACCCTGGAAGGCGTATTCACCGACGCCGCCGACCATCGCTATGGCCTGCTGCTGGCGCGTTTCAACAGCCTGATCGTCGAGCGCCTGCTGGAAGGCGCAGTGGATACCCTGAAGCGCCATGGCGTGCAGGAAAAGAATCTGACCATCGCCCGTGTGCCGGGGGCCTACGAGCTGCCGCTGGCGGCGCAGGCGATGGCGCGTTCCGGGCAGTATGATGGGGTCATTGCCCTGGGCTGCGTGATCCGTGGCTCCACCCCGCATTTCGACTACGTCGCCGGCGAGGCGGCCAAGGGCCTGGCCCAGGTGCAGATGGCCGAGGACCTGCCGATCAGCTTCGGTGTTCTGACGACGGACTCCATCGAGCAGGCGATTGAACGCGCCGGCACCAAGGCCGGCAACAAGGGCGCGGATGCCGCGATGGGCGCGATCGAGATGGTCAGCCTGATGCGGCAGCTGCGCGGCGGCGCCTGAGCGAGCACGAAACCGACGTGACCGAACCTGGCAATCCCTCCCAACCCGACCGTCCGGCCGCCAAGGGCGCGGGCGGCGCCCGCGCCAAGCGCCCGCGCAGCACGCCCGAGCAGCGGGCGCGCCATGCGCGCTCGTTCGCGCGGCGCCGCGCCATGCAGGCGCTCTACTCCTGGCAGATGACCGGCGCCCACCCCAAGGACATCCTGGCCGAGTTCCGTGACGACGAGGAACACGCCAAGGCGGATGCCGAGTATTTCCGCGAACTGCTGATCGGCGTGACCCGCGACCGCGAGGCCCTGGATGCCCGCATGGAGCCGTACCTTGGCCGCCCGCTGGACCAGCTCGACCCGGTGGAGCATGCCTTGCTGTGGCTGGGTCAGTGGGAGCTGGCCGAGCGTATCGAGGTGCCCTACCGCGTGGTGATCAACGAGGCCGTGGACCTGGCCAAGCGCTACGGTGCGGAGCAGTCGCATCGTTACATCAACGGTGTGCTGGACCGGCTCTCCGCCGAGCTGCGCGGTCCCGAGCGCGCCACGCCGCGCTGATCTCGCGAGGCTCCGCAGCACGGCCATGGCCGGCACCGACTCCGAGTTCGACCTGATCCAGCGCTATTTCGGTGCGCCGTCGGCGGACGTGAACGCCGAGGGCGTTCGGCTTGGCATCGGGGACGATGCCGCCCTGTTGGCTGTGGCGAGCGGCCACGAGCTGGCCGTCACTGTCGACACCCTGGTTGAGGGTACCCATTTTTTCCCCGATCACCCGCCGGCGAGCGTCGGGCACAAGGCCCTGGCTTCCAACCTCAGTGACCTGGCCGCGATGGGGGCCGAGCCGCTGGGCGCGCTGCTGTCGCTGACCCTGCCACGGGTCGATCATGACTGGCTGGCGGGTTTCAGCGAGGGCTTCCTGGCGCTGGCCGAAGAGGTTGGTATCCCGCTGGTAGGCGGGGATACCAACCGGGGCCCTCTGGCAATCAGCGTGACCGTGCTGGGTACCGCGCCCGCGGGCCAGGCCCTGCGCCGGGCCGGGGCCCGGCCCGGCGACCGACTGGTGGTATCCGGTGCGTTGGGCGGGGCGGCCTTCGGGCTTGCCCACGAGACCGCCCGGCGGGCGCGGGGCGCCGCGGGCGCGGCTCTGCCCGCCGATGCCCGGGAGCCGGCCTGCGACCGGCTGTTCTGGCCCCGGGCGCGGCTGGCCCTGGGGCGCGGCCTGCGGAACCGTGCCCGGGCGGCTATCGATATTTCCGACGGCCTGCTGGCGGATCTCGGGCACCTGTGTGCCGCGTCGGGCTGTGGCGCGCGGGTCGACTGGCCCGCCGTCCCCCGCGATCCGTTGCTGGCACAGATCCCGGACGATCAGGCCCGCGAGTATGCGCTCGGCGGAGGCGAGGACTACGAACTGCTGTTCGCACTGCCGGCCGGGGAATCGCTGGATCTGCTGGCCTTCAGCGTGGATGTGCCGCTGACCGTGATCGGGGAATGCACGGAGGGTGACGCGGTGGTCGTCGAGGACGCGGACGGGCGGCGACTGGACGTGACGCGGGCGGGGCACGATCATTTCGCGGACACCGAAGAACACTAGGGACAGGGTAGCCATGACGGAGCAGAAGAACCGCAAACCGCAGATGCCATCGGCGAAGACCGTATTCGGCGATCCGATCCACCTGCTGGCCTTCGGCTTCGGCAGCGGCCTGTCGCGCTGGGCCCCGGGCACCACCGGCTCGCTGGGCGCGCTGGTGCTGTACTTCGCGATCATGAATTTCCCGGAATGGGCCTACATCGCCGTGACCGTGATCGTGGTCATGGCCGGCTTCCACATCTGTGGCGAGAGTGCCCGCAAGCTCGGTGTGCACGATCACCCGGGCATCGTCTGGGACGAATGGGCGGGCATGCTGATTACCCTGGCCTTTGCCCCCGCGGGGCTGATGTGGGTGGTGGTCGGCTTTCTGCTGTTCCGGATTTTCGACATCCTCAAGCCCTGGCCGGCGAACTATTTCGACCACAAGTGGCAGGACGGCCACGGGATCATGATGGACGATGTGGTCGCCGGCCTGTACGCAGGCTTCGCCCTGGTGATCCTGGGCGGGTTGTTCCAGCAACTGGTGGTCGAGGCGTAGGACAGCGCTGGGGTGGGCCCGGGTGTGAACGGGTCGGCAGAGTCGCGCGATGACGGGAACTCGTGCGGATACGGCAACGCCTCAGGGTCAGATATCCACCAAAGGAGTGTGTGGCATGAAGATCTCCATGCGTCATTGGCTTCAAGTCTTGTTCGTGAGTGCCCTCCTGGCGTCTGGCGGCGCCCAGGCGCAGCCGGCGGGCGGGCCGCCTTCGGGCGCCCCGGGCGCCAGTGGCGACACGCCGGCCGCTGGCGACCTGCCACCCGGACACGGCGGTACTCCGCCCGGGCAGCGCCGCGGCGACCCGCGCCCCGATCGGGGGCCCGACCTTCCGCGGGCGCCGGATCCGTCCTCGCCGCCGTCCCCGGACGACGCGCCGCTGCCGGACCCGTCCGATCTCCCCGAGCCGCCCACCCCGCCGAGCCCGGATCTCCCGGGGCTCTGACCGAGCGCGGCGGATCCGCCCTGCGCACGTGTTCCCGGGGTGGGGCGGTCTCCGTTTGACCGTGTAGTGGTCAATTCATTTCGGACGTCCCGATCGGTGCTCCCGTCCTTCGCTCAGTGGGAGGTCGTTGGGGTACACACAGGCCGGCTGGATGGGAATGGCCCCCAAGTGCACCGACTGGTCGGTTACTTCGCCTGGCGGCCGAGCGTGCGCAGCTGCTGCAGCCAGCGCTCGCGCGCAGCCGCGTTGCCGCCGTTCTGGCCGATCAGGGTGTGGCGGACGGGGCCGAAGCCACAGAAGCGCAGGATGTTCCGCTCCAGGCTCTTCAGGCTGTGGGCGCCGAACCACCAGCGGTAGGCGAGGGCCGGCATGCCCATGGTGACCACGATGCGTACGGAACGGCCCTTCAGCCGCGTGTGGCGCAGACGGTTCATGTCGCCATCGGCGACAAAGGCTGGCCTGAGGGTCTGTTCCAGGAAGGCCTTCACCCCGGCCGGCATGTCGCCCAGCCACAGCGGGTAGATCAGCACGATGTGGTGGGCGGCCTCGATCAGGGCCTGGGCCTCGAGGATCGCGGGCGGGACGCTTGCGTCGAGGAACTCGGCCTGGCTCCTGAGCAGCGGGACATCACGATGGGTGATGGTGTAGGTGTCCACCGCGAAGCCGCCCTGTTCGGCCCCCTCGCGGTAGGCGTCGGCGAGCGCGTGGTCGAGATGGCCGCCGGCCGGGTCCGGGTGCCCCTGGAGGATCAGGATTCGCGTCATGCGTTGGCCCTCGTGATGGCTGAGCCCGTTTCCCAAGCGTAGCCCAGCCGGCGGACGCGGTGGTTCCGGTACGGGCCGTGGTGTGAGGGGGCGGTTGGTTGGCCGCCAAAAACGCCTCCGGAAACCGGTTCCCTGGCACGAGGGTCTTGCCTACCATAACGGGGTGCGCTGCGGTGGCTTGTAGCGTCGGGACGCGGAGGCGAAATGGCATTCGATCCGGTTGTGCTGTTCTTCCTGCTGGGGGCGATCGCGGGTCTGGCGAAGTCGGACCTCAAGATCCCGATGGCGATCTACGAGGCGCTGTCGATCTACCTGCTGCTGGCCATCGGCCTGATGGGCGGGGTCAAGCTGGCGGAAAGCGAGTTGCTTCCGTTGCTGCTGCCGGGCCTGGCGGTGCTCGCCGTGGGTTCGCTGATCCCGCTGATCGCGTTTTCGGTGCTGTACCTTCTCGGGCGGATGCCGCGGGCGGATTCGGCTTCCATTGCGGCCCACTACGGTTCGGTGTCGGTCGTGACCTTCTCGGTCGCGGTCGCGTTTCTGGCGTCCCGGGGTCTGGACTACGAGGGGCACATGGTGGTGTTCCTCGTACTCCTGGAGATGCCGGCGCTGGTCATCGGGATCCTGCTGGCGCGCATGGGCAGCCGGGGCCCCACTCGCTGGGGCAAGACCCTGCACGAGGTCATCTTTGGCAAGAGCATCTTCCTGCTGGCCGGTGGACTGGTGATCGGGTTCGTTGCCGGCCCGGATCACATCGAGCCGCTGGAGCCGATGTTCTTTGATCTGTTCAAGGGGGTGCTGGCGTTGTTCCTGCTGGAGATGGGGCTGGTGGCCTCCAGCCGCATCGCGGATGTCCGCCAGTACGGGCTGTTCCTCATCGTCTTTGCGATCGTCATGCCGATCGTCTCCGCGATCCTCGGGATCCTGCTCGGATGGGGCCTGGGCATGAGCCTGGGGGGCACGCTGCTGCTGGCCACCTTGTATGCCAGTGCGTCGTACATCGCGGCGCCGGCCGCGATGCGCATTGCCGTGCCCAAGGCCAACCCCGCGTTGTCGATCGGGGCCTCGCTGGGTGTGACGTTCCCGTTCAATATCTTCCTGGGTGTTCCGCTGTATTTCTGGATGGCCCAGACCCTTTATTCGCTCGGAGGCTAGCTCGATGCAAGGCGATGACATGTACCTGCTGACGGTGGTGGCCGAGGCGATCCTGGAGGAGATGCTGATCGACGAGGTACGCGCCATGGGGGCGGCCGGCTACACGGTGACCGACGCACGCGGCTGGGGCCGGCACGGCAAGCGCCGGGGCAACTGGCGGGCCGGCGGCAACATCAAGCTGGAGGTCGTGGCCTCGTCGGAGCTGTGCGAGCGGATCGCGGCCCGGTTCAAGGAACAGTACGAGTCGGACTATGGGTTGCTGATGTTTACCGTGCCCGTCGACTTGAAGAATTGATCCGGCCGGACAGTCAGGCAGCCTCCACGAAGTGAAGTGCTTCACGAAATTCCGGGGAACTCGCCCGTGCGCCTTGGGGGCCGCGGGGCCCGGCTGCTATCACCGGGGGCCTGAACCAATGGCTTCACGGCCGCAAGGAGTTTCCCATGACCCGGTTTCGCAGTACCGCATTGATCATTGCCCTTGGCTCGCTCTTCGCCGTGGGAACGGCCCATGCCCAGGCGCAGCAAGGCGGCCAGCAGGGGGGCATGGGCCAGGGTACACCCCCCGCCGAGCGGGGTGCCCCTCCGGCGGGCGGGCAGGACACCCCGGGGCACGGCGGCATGCCGCGCGGCCAGGGCCAGGAGCACGGTCAGGGTATGCCGCGCGGCCAGGGCCAGGAGCGTGGTCAGGGCATGCCCCCAGGGCAGCCACAGCAGGCACCCGGCCAGCCGCCGGGCCAGGGACAGCAGGCCCCGGGCCAGATGGAGCGCGGTGGTCAGCCGGCCCCCGGTCAGGGCGGCGCGCCGACCGCGCCTCAGGGGCAGGGCCAGCCGCCCGGTGGCCAGGGGCAGCCGCAAGGACAGGGGCAGCCCCAGGACGCGCCGCCGCTGGGCCAGCAGCGTCAGCCCCGCGGCGCGGATGCGCCTCCGCTGGGGGACCAGACCCCGACGCGGCCGGACACCGGTAACCGCCCGGCCGAACCCGCCGATCCGGCAGAGCCGGCGGACCCGGCGGACCCGGCAGAAATGGGCAATCTCCCGCCGGTGGACTGATCGCGGTGGCCCGGGACATCGCGCTTCGTCCGGGAGGGCCCGAAGCGGGCCCTCCTTACGTCCGGGCGAGGATGCGGTAGGGCCCGGGATGCCCGTCGCGGCCGGACTCGACCAGGGCAATCGTGTCCGTCGCCCAGTGCAGCGGCGTTTCGATCCGCTCCCGGGCGGGCGGCGCCGCGTGGCGGCGCAGCGAAACGTGCGGCCGGAACGGGCGGGGCGGGCCGGTGTCGATGCCGCACTCCCGGCAGAGGGCATGGGCCCGATCCGCGAGGTCCAGGAGGGCCGCCGGCGGATCGTCGGGGCCGACCCAGGTGATGCGCGGCCGCGCGAAGTGCCCCAGTCGGTCCAGGGTCAGTTCCAGTGGGTCGCTGGCGAGGCTCCCGAGGTGACCGGCCAGGCAATCGGCCTGCCCGGCGGGAACTGTGCCGGCGAAGGCCAGCGTCAGATGCAGATGTTCGGGCGGGATCGGACGGCCGGGACCATCCAGGGTGCGTCCCAGCCGATCCAGTCGTTCGCGTGTGGCCGTGTCGGGCCACAGGGCGAGGAAGACTCGTCGGAACTCGGGGGCCTCGGCCACAGCGGCGGGTTCAGGTGCGTGGTCGCGGCAGATTTTCGCGCTGACGGCGTTCCCACAGGGTCTTGCGGCTGATGCCCAGCGCCCGCGCGAGTTCCGTTTCGGTCATGCGGTCCTGGTTCTCCTGCACGAACTGGCGGAAGTACTCGTTCAGGCTCGAGCCCCGGGGTTTGCGGCGCGTCGGGAAGGCCGGGTTGGGGTGTTCCCCGGCCGCGCCGGTGTCCGGGGCCTCCAGGCCCATGTGCTCCGGCGCGATGTGTCCATCGGGGCAGAGGACCCATCCGCGCTCCAGGGCATTGGCCAGTTCGCGCACGTTGCCCGGCCAGTCCTGGGCCTCCAGGGCATCCCGCGCCGCTTGCGTCAGGCGGGGGACCGTTCCCGATCCGGCCAGCCCCTCGAGGAAATGCTGCGCCAGCGGCAGGATGTCCTCGCGCCGCTCGCGCAGGGGCGGGATCGCCAGCTCCAGTACCCGCAGGCGGTAGTAGAGATCGGCCCGAAAGGCCTGATCCTCGATCATGCCCTCCAGATCGCGATGGGTCGCGGCCAGCAGGCGCACGTCGACCTTCTGATTCTCGTTGGCGCCCACCGGACGGATCTCGCCGTCCTGCAGTACGCGCAGCAGGCGCGCCTGGGCCGCCGGCGCGAGTTCGCCGATCTCGTCCAGGAACAGGGTGCCGCCATGGGCGCTCTGGATCAGGCCGGTGCGGGCCTTGACCGCCCCGGTGTAGGCGCCCTGGGCGTGCCCGAACAGCTCGGCCTCCACCAGGCCCTCCGGGATGGTGGCGCAGTTGACGGCCACGAAGGGCCCCCCGGCGCGCGGGCTCAGTTCATGCAGGGCGCGTGCGGCGAGCTCCTTGCCGGTGCCGGATTCCCCCCGCAGCAGCACGGTGGAGTGCGTGGCCGCCACGCGCCGGATCTGGTCGCGCAGCCGCTGCATCGCGGGGCTGTCGCCGATCAGGCCCAGGCCCGGGTGACTGAGGGTTTCGGTCCCGGCGTCGGGCGGCTCGGGCGGGAGGCGGTCGCGCGCCTCGCGTTCGCGCAGGGCGGCGCGCAGGGTCAGCAACAGTGCGTCGTGGTCGAAGGGCTTGGCGATGTAGTCGGCCGCGCCCTCTTTCATCGCGTTCACCGCCGAGGGGACCGATGCGTAGCTGGTCATGATGACCGTGGGCGAGCGGGTGAACTCGGGCAGCAGCTCGATGCCCTCGCCGTCCGGCAGGCGCAGATCCACCAGCTGGAGGTCGTAGGGGTCGGCCGCGGCCAGGGCGCGCGCCTCGGCCAGGTTCTCGGCCACGCCGACCTCGAAGCCGTGATGCTCCAGGAACCGGCGCACGGCGCGGCGGATCGGGGCTTCGTCGTCTACGAGCAGGATGCGGGTCATCGGTCTTGGTGCGGCAGCATGAGCAGGAATCGGGCCCCACCCTCGGGGCGGTTGGCGGCCATCAGGGTACCACCGTGGTCGCGCACGATGCTGTAGGCCACCGGCAGGCCCAGGCCGGTGCCCTGACCGGCCGGCTTGGTGGTGAAGAAGGGCTCGAACAGGCGTTCCAGGCTGGATTCGTCGATCCCGGGGCCGGCATCGTCGATGGTGATCTGGATGTGGCGGCCATGGACGCGCGCGGCGATCACGACCGTGGAGCCCTCGGGCGAGGCCTGCTCGGCGTTGGTCAGCAGGTTGATGAAGACCTGCAGCAGCGTGGCATGCGACCCGCGGACATGCAGCCCCTCCAGGCCGGTGGTGGAGAACTGCAGGTCCTTGCGCCCGGCCAGGCGCGTCAGGCGAATGGCCTCGGCCAGGAGTTCGTCCAGCGCGATGGTCTCGAAGTGCCCCGCGGACGGCCCCTCGTCGGCGTGGGCGAAGGTGATCAGGGACTGCACGATCGCATTGATGCGCCGGGTCTGCGCGAGGATGTCGTCGGCGATGCCGCGGATCTCGTCGGGATCATCCTCCAGCGGCAGGGTCTGGGCCAGCGAGGCGATCCCGGTCAGCGGATTGCCGATCTCGTGGGCGACCCCGGCGGCAAAGCGGCCGATGGAGGCCAGGCGGTCGCCGTGGGCGATCTCGGACTCGAGCTGGGCGCGCTCGGTCACGTCCTCGATCAGGACCACGCGCCCCTCCACCTGGCCATGGGCATCCTGCAGCTCGGAACGGTGCAGGTTCAGGCGGCGATTGCCGGCGGGCAGATCCACGTTCAGCTTGTACCACTGCCGGTCCGGGCTCTCGAGGAAGGCCGTCAACAGGCCGCTCCAGGGGCTGTCGAGCCGGCCGATGTTCTGGCCCACGGCGTCCTCGGTGGCCACACCGGTGAGTTGCGCCAGCGCCTGGTTCCAGCCGGTAATCTCGCCGCTATTGGTCAGGCTGGCCACCCCCAGCGGCAGCTCGTGCAGGATCTGGCGATGAAAGCGGCGCAGGGCATCCAGTTCGGCGGCCAGACCGGACAGTGGCAGGGAACGGGTCTCCAGCTGCTCCTCGATGCGCCGCAGGCTTTCGCTGAGTGTCTGGCGGCCGGCGGCATCCAGGCGCAGGTGCTGGTCGACGATCATGCGCGCGAGGACCGGCCCGAGCAGACCGGACAGGTTGCGCTCGATACGTTCGCGCAGGTGGCGCAGGTCGCTGCGCGAGCGCGTGTGCCGCGGCAGGCCGAGGTCGTCAAGCGCGCGCTGGACCTCGTGATGCGCGGCACCCGGCCCCAGGGTGGCCGCCAGGGCGGTTTCCATCTCGGTCACGTCGCCAGCCAGGGGCAGGCCGGCCCCGGCCCCGGTGGACTCGTTGGGGCAGCAGGCTCGGCCGGCCTCGATCTCCTCGCGGTTGGGGCGGGTCAGCAGCGACCCGATCACGAACAGCAGGGCGTTGATGCCCAGGCTCAGCATCAGGGCGAAGGTCCACGGGTCCAGCATCCCGGCCAGCAGCCACTGTTGCGGGTCCGGCAGTCCGGTGGCGATGCCGGCATCCGACAATAGCGGCATCACCAGGGTGAAGGCCCAGCCGGCGATGCCCGCGGCCAGTCCGAGCAGGAAGCCGACCCGGGTCGCCTGCTTCCACAGCATCAGACCGATCAGGCCCGGCAGCAGCTGGGCCACCGCGGCGAACGAGATCAGCCCCAGCTGCGCCAGCCCCTCGACCACCTGCAACAGGCCGTAAAAGGCATAGCCCAGTCCGATGATGAACACGATCCAGATGCGCCGCCCCCAGAGCAGGCGGGTATAGATGTTGGCGCTGCGTTCCTCTTCGTGCAGCCGGGTCAGCGGCGAGAGGTAGTTGGTCCCCATGTGGGCCAGCGCAAGGGTGGTCACGATCATCATGGCGCTGGCGGCGGACAGCCCGCCGATAAAGACCAGCAGCGCCAGGCTGGGCGACTCCAGCAGTCCGGCGATCCCGATGGCGTAGTAGTTCGGCGAGATGCCGAGGCCGGCCGCCTCGCCGGCCCAGTAGAGGATCGGCATCGGCAGGTTCAGCAGCAGCAGGAACGCCGGGAAGGCCCAGGCGGCGGTGGTCAGGGCCTGGGGGTTGATGTTCTCGGTAAACAGCATGTGGAACTGGCGCGGCAGCAGGAAGGCCGCGGCAAAGGCGAGAATCATCATCGCGAACCAGCCACCCTCGCGCACCGGGGCGTACAGCGCATCGACCGCCTCGGGATGCGCGGCCAGCCAGTCGTCGAGGCCGGCGAAACCGCCGAACACCGCGTACAGGGCCACCGCCGCGATGCCGAGGATGGCGATCAGCTTGACGATGGATTCGAAGGCGATGGCCAGCACCAGGCCGGCGTGCTTCTCGCGCGGGGCGATGTGGCGGGCCCCGAACAGGATCGCGAACAGTGCGATGGTGGCGCTGAAGGTCAGGGCGAGCAGGTGGGGCGGGGTTTCCGCGGTCAGGACCGCGGCGGACTCGGCCACCGCCTTGATCTGCAGGGCGATGTACGGAAGCACGCCGGCCAGCATGAACAGGGCCACCACCGGTCCGGTCAGGCGACTGCGGTAGCGAAAGGCGAACAGGTCGGCCAGTGAGGTCAGTTGCTGTTCGCGGGTCACGCGCAGGATCGGGCGCAGCAGCCAGGGCGTGGCGGCGAAGGCCAGGGTCACGCCCAGGTAGATTGTCAGGTACAGATAGCCCTGGTCGGCCAGGAAGCCGAGGTTGCCGTAGAACGTCCAGGAGGTCGCGTAGACCCCCAGCGACAGGCTGAAGACCCAGCTGTTCGCCGCCAGCCGGCCGACCCGGGGGACGCGGTCGGCCAGGAAGGCGATGCCGAACAGCAGGGCCAGGTAGGCCACGCCCACCGCATAGAGCAGGCCGAGGCTAAGGGTCACGACGACCGCCCCGGCTCAGGGCCGCGATGGCCAGGATGAAGACTGCCCAGGCGGCGAACGGCCACCACCAGGCGGGGCTCAGGTGGGCGACCCAGATCACCAGCGGGCTCAGGAACAGCAGGGCCCCGAGGAGGGCGATCAGGATGGCGCGCGGGGCGTCCATGGTCAGATGTTCCCCCGTGCCGGGCCGCTGCGGGGCACGGGTTCCTGCGGGGCCTTCCGGATTGGCGCGCGGCGGGATAGCATGCGGCGAGTCTACACCGCGGCGGTGGCTCCGGGCAGCGCGGCGTGCAGCGGCAGATATGCCGCGAGCGGCCGGCGCCGTAGCGGTTCCAGGGCCTCCGCCAGCTGGGCACCGGGCGCGTCCGGGGCCTGTCGGTCGGAAGGCGCGAGTCCGATCTGCCCCAGGGTGTCGGCGAGGTGGCGCCGCGCCGCATCCGCTCGAATCCCTGTGGCACCCGTGGCCTTGGCGAGTTTGTCGCCGCCGGGCGCGACCAGCACCGGATGGTGGGCATAGGCTGGCGGGGGGTGTCCCAGTGCCCGGTAAAGCTGCATCTGGCGCGGTGTAGAGCCCAGAAGGTCGATCCCGCGGACCACATGCGTGACGCCCAGGTCGAGGTCATCGACCACGGTGGCGAGCTGGTAGGCCACGATGCCGTCCGCGCGGCGGATGATGAAGTCACTGCCCAGGGCCTCCAGGTCGAAGGCGACCGCACCGAGAAAACGGTCCTCGATGGTCCAGTGGCGCCGGCTGGCGCGGGCGCGAAGGGCGCGGGGCTCGCGACCGGGCGGCAGGCCGTGGCGGCAGGTGCCCGGATAGACGGGGCCTTCCCAGCCAGGGTGGCCGTGGGTAGCCAGGTCCTTGCGGGTGCACCCGCAGGGGAAGGCCCGGTCGGTGTCCATCAGGGTATCCAGGGCCCGCTGGTAGGTGGGGCCGCGCTGGCCTTGCCAGACAATCGGTCCGTCCCAGCCGAGGTCGAAGGCCTCGAGGGTGCGCAGAATGGCATCGGCCGCCCCCGGGCGAACCCGGGGGGCGTCGATGTCGTCGATACGCAGGTGCCACTCGCCATTGGCACTCCGGGCGTCCAGCCAGGAGATGACGGCGGCCAGCAGGGAGCCCGCGTGCAGCGGGCCGGAAGGGGTCGGGGCAAACCGGCCGACGTAGCCGTCGACCGGGGACTGCGGTTCGGGCGTGGGGGTCACGGCCCGGCCGGGATCAGGCGCGCTGCTTTTCCTTGATCTCGTCGAGCTGCTTGCAGTCGATGCACATGGTGGCCGTCGGGCGGGCCTCCAGGCGACGAATGCCGATCTCCACGCCGCAGGTCTCGCAGTAGCCGTAGTCGTGGGTCTCGATCTTGCGCAGGGCCTCGTCGATCTTCTTCGACAGCTTGCGCTCGCGGTCGCGGGCCCGCAGTTCCAGACCGAATTCTTCTTCCTGGGTGGCGCGGTCGGCCGGATCGGCGAAGTTGGCCGCGTCCTGGCGCATGTGCCCCACGGTGCGATCGACTTCCTCCGCCAGTTCCTGGCGCCATGCCCGCAGCAGGCTGCGGAAATGGTCCAGCTGATCCGGATTCATGTACTCTTCGTCCGGCTTCGGCTCGTAGGGCGCAATGCCCCCGGCGACCATGTGCTGGGTGGAGGGCTTGTCGGTCTTTTCGTCTGCAGCCATGCGGGCTTTCTCCGGCTGGAAAAATGAGGCGCACTTAGTACCAGAGTCGGACGGGGCGGGCAAGTCCCGTGCCATGACGGTTTGCGCCCGGTCGCCTCCGGACCTGCAGGGGCTGCGAGCGGCGGGGCACTGTTTTCAGCGAGATACGAGAAGGGACCGAGAATCACGATGGCGGAATTGCAGGCACTGATCTTTGACGTCGACGGCACGCTGGCGGACACCGAGCGGGACGGTCATCGGGTGGCGTTCAACAAGGCGTTCGCGGACGCGGGCCTGGACTGGGACTGGAGTGTGGCGCGCTACGGCGAACTGCTGCGGGTCACCGGCGGCAAGGAACGCATTCGCCAGTACCTGTCGGAAGATCATCCCGAGGCTCTCGAAGAGCCGGGGATCGATGCCCGCATCCGCGAGTTGCATGCGGCCAAGACGCGTCACTACGTGGCCATGCTGGAGTCCGGCGCGATCCCGTTGCGCCCGGGCGTTCGCCGCCTGCTGGACGAGGCGGAGGCCGAGGGACTGCGCCTGGCCATCGCGACCACCACCACCCCCGAGAACGTGACCGCGCTGCTGGAGGCCACGCTGGGAAACGCGGGGCCGTACCGCTTCGAGGTGATCTCCGCCGGGGACGTGGTGCCGGCCAAGAAACCCGCGCCGGATATCTTCACCCATGCGCTGGAGGCGATGAACCTGCCCGCCAGCGCCTGCCTCGCCCTGGAGGATTCCGACAACGGGGTCCGGTCCGCGTGCGGCGCCGGGCTGGAGGTGGTGGTCACCACCAACGACTACACCCGGGAACAGGACTTCGAGGGCGCGCTGGCGGTGCTGGACGGGTTCGGCGAGCCGGACGCACCGGCGAGGGTTCTGGCCGGTCCCGCGTTGCCGGGCCCGGCGGTGGATGTGGCCACGTTGCGGTCCTGGCACGCCAGCGCCCAGTCGTAGCGGGACGGGGCAGGTCAGTCGAGCTCGCGCGGAGGGATGCGCGGGTCCTCGACCTCGTTCTCGTCCAGCATCTGCGTATCCAGCATGAAGCCGATCGCGGCGTCGCTGATGCCGTTGATCACGAACTGCACGGCCAGCACTGCGAGGATCAGGCCGAAGACCTTGGTGAGGATGTCCTTCCCGGTGTCGCCCAGGTACTGGACGATGTAGCGCGAATAGATCATCGCGTAGTAGCAGGCCACCATGCAGGCCAGTACGCCGAGGAACACGAGCCCCGTGTGATAGACCGTCGGGGCCTCGCTGGTCAGGATCATCACCGTGGCGATCGCACCCGGACCGCTCATGAACGGGATCGCCAGCGGGATCACCGAGATATCCTCGGTCACGTGCCCCTTGTCGGCCTTCACCTCTTCGGCGGTCTCCTTTTCGGTCGCTCCCTTCTGCCGAATCATGCCGATCGCGATGCCGAACAGGATGATGCCGCCGGCGATGCGAAACGCGGCCAGGGTGATTCCGAACAACTGGAAGATCACCCCGCCCAGCAGGGCGAAGGCGAACAGCAGGGAGGTGGCTACCTTCACCGAACGCAGCGCGATCGCGCGCCGTTTCTCCTCAGAGGCGCGTGGCAGCATCGCCGTGAAGATGAACGCTGTGGTCAGCGGGTTCACGATCACGAACACCGCCAGGAAGGTGACGACGAGGTATTCCAGCAGTACGAGCATGACTGGATCTTAGGCCGGAAGCCGGAAGGTTGCGAGATAAGCTTGCGCAGGCGGCCTGATCACACCGATCGCCACGGCACTGCGCGCCTCGCGATGACGGTGCCCTTTTGGTGTCATTGCGAGGAGCCAAGCGACGAAGCAATCGCCTGACGCTTGCGGGGCGCCCGAAATTCGGTTCCGGTGGTTCCGGACGGAAGTTGCCGCGCCCCCGGCGGAATCTCGCGATGACGGTGCCCCCTTCGCGTCATTGCGAGGAGCAGCGCGACGAAGCAATCTCCATGGGAAGCCCCGACGCCGGACCGTCGCGTGCATGGGCAGGGACAGGGCCCGGTCGTTATACTCTGCGCGCATGAAGAAACGTCTGCACCCGGAATCCTTCCCGACCCTCGAGCACTTTGTCGGCAATACGCCGCTGGTGCGCCTGCAGCGCATGGCGGCGGACCTGCCGTCCACCGTGCTGGTGAAGCTCGAGGGCAACAATCCCGCCGGTTCGGTCAAGGACCGGCCCGCGCTGAACATGATCCAGGCGGCCGAGCACCGTGGCGACATCCAGCCTGGCGACACCCTGATCGAGGCCACCAGCGGCAACACCGGCATCGCGCTGGCGATGGTCGCGGCGATTAAGGGCTACCGGATGATCCTGGTGATGCCGGACAACATGTCGGCCGAGCGCCGCGCCTCGATGAAGGCCTTTGGCGCCGAGCTGGTGCTGGTCTCGCGCGAGGAGAGCATGGAGGGCGCGCGTGATCTGGCCGACCGGATGGAGGCCGAGGGCAAGGGCCGGGTGCTGAACCAGTTCGGCAACCCGGACAACCCGGATGCCCACTACCTCGGCACCGGGCCGGAGATCTGGCGCGATACCGAGGGCACGGTGACCCATTTCGTCTCCGCGATGGGGACGACCGGCACCATTATGGGCGTGTCGCGCTATCTCAAGGAACGCGACCCGGAGGTGCAGATCGTCGGCGTGCAGCCGACTGAAGGCTCCTCCATCCCCGGCATTCGACGCTGGCCGGAGGCCTACCTGCCGACCATCTTCGAGGCCTCGCGGGTGGACCAGACCGTGGATGTGACCCAGGAGGAGGCCGAGGACACCATGCGCCGGCTGGCCGCCGAGGAGGGCATCTTCGCCGGGGTCTCCTCCGGCGGTTCCGTGGCCGCGGCCCTGAAGCTGGCGGCCGCGACCGAGGGCGGCACCTTCGTTGCGATCATCTGTGACCGCGGCGACCGCTACATCTCCACCGGCGTGTTCCCCGCATGAGCGCCCCGATCCTGATCTTCGATCTCGAGACCGTCCCCGACATCGACGGCGCACGGCGCCTGCACGACTTCGAGGGGCTCGACGATCACGAGGTGGCCGAGGCGCTGTTCGCGCTGCGCCGCGCGCAGGCCGGCACGGAGTTCCTGAAGCACCCGCTGCACCGCATCGTCTCCATCGGCGTGCTCTACCAGGGCGGCGATGCGCTGAAGCTCTCCGCCTTCGGGCGCGAGGGCGAGGACGGCCAGGCGCCGACCGAGGCCGAGCTGCTGCGCCAGTTCTTCGACGTGATCGACAAGCGCACGCCGCAGCTGGTCAGCTGGAACGGCGGCGGCTTCGACCTGCCGGTGCTGCACTACCGCGCGCTGGTCAACGGTGTGCAGGCCCCGCGCTACTGGGAGCAGGGCGACGACGACCGCGAGTTTCGCTACAACAACTACCTGTCGCGCTTCCACTGGCGCCATGTGGACCTGATGGACGTGCTGGCCGGCTTCCAGGGCCGCGCGGTCACCAGCCTCGACATGATGGCGAGCCTGCTCGGCTTCCCGGGCAAGCTGGGCATGGACGGCTCCAAGGTCTGGCCGGCCTGGCGCGACGGGCGCCAGGCCGAGATCCACGACTACGTCGAACACGACGTGCTCAATACCTATCTGGTCTGGCTGCGCTTCGAGTACATGCGCGGCAATCTGACCGACGCGGCCCTGGCCAGCCGGCAGCAGCAGCTGGCCGAGTACCTGGAGGCCAGCGGCGCGGCCCACCACCGGGAATTTCTCGACGCCTGGCGGCCGGCCGGACGCACGGACTGATGGCACGCATCGACAAGACCCCGTTCGAGGCCGTGATCGAGGAGGTCACGCTGGACGGCCAGGGGGTAATCCGCCGCGATGGCAAGGCCTGCTTCATCCACGGTGCCCTGAAGGGCGAGCGGGTGATGGCCCAGCAGACCGGGCGCAAGCGCCGTTTCGATTCCGCCGAGGTGGTCGAGGTGCTGGAGCCGGCCCCGGGCCGGGTCGAACCGCCCTGCGAGTTCTTCGGCCTGTGCGGCGGCTGCAAGCTGCAGCATGCGTCGATCGAGACCCAGCGCGCGATCAAGGAACAGGCCCTGTTCGATGCCCTGGAGCGCATCGGCCACGTGACCCCCGAGGCCCGTTTCGAGCCGCTGACCGACACCACCCTCGGCTACCGCCGCACCGCGCGGCTGGGGGCGAAGTACGTGCCGAAGAAGGGCGGGGTGCTGGTTGGCTTTCGCGAGCGTGGCAGCCCGTATCTGGCCGAGATGGACCACTGCGAGGTGCTGCACCCGGCCGTGGGGCAGCGCATCCGGGCCCTGCGCGAGCTGATCGGCGGCCTCGAGGCGCGCGACCGCCTGCCGCAGATCGAGGTGGCGGTGGATGACGACGAGCGCGTGGCGCTGATCTTCCGCAACCTCGATCCGCTGTCCGAGGCGGACAGCGCGCGCCTGTCGGCCTGGGCGGAGGCCGAGGGCATTCAGGTGTATCTGCAGCCCGGCGGCCCGGAGACGGTGGAACCGCTGGCCGGGCCGATCGAGCCATTGATCTATCGCCACCCGGACTACGCCGTGTCGGTCCCGTTCATGCCCACGGACTTCATTCAGGTGCATGCCGGGATCAACCGCAAGATGGTCCCGCAGGCGCTGGCCGCGCTGGACCTGAAGCCGGGCCAGCGGGTGCTGGATCTGTTCTGCGGGCTGGGCAACTTCACCCTGCCGCTGGCGCGCACGGTGCCCGAGGGCGAGGTGGTCGGTGTCGAGGTGGACGACGCGATGCTGGAACGGGCGCGCGCCAATGCCCGCGACCAGGGCATCGCCAACACCCGCTACGAACGCGCCGATCTGGACGACGTGGAGGCCCTGAAGAACGCCGCATGGCTGGCCGAACGCTTTGAGCGCGTACTGCTGGACCCGCCGCGTACTGGCGCGGCCGCGGTGATCGAGGCGCTGGCACCGCAGCGCATTGAGCGCATGGTCTATGTTTCCTGCAACCCGGCCACGCTCGCCCGTGACGCCGAGCGCCTGGTGCATCATCATGGCTATCGCCTGGAGCGGGCCGGGATCATGGACATGTTCCCGCATACCGCCCATGTGGAATCCATGGCCGTGTTCCGGCGCGACTGACGCGCCAGCCCGACGAGCCAAGAGGGAGAGACCGAATGCTGGAGATCGTACAGGCGGGCGGGTGGCTGATGCTGCCGATCCTGCTGTGTTCCGTACTGGCCGTCGCCATCGTGCTGGAGCGGCTGTGGACGCTGCGGCGGTCGCGCGTGGTCCCGCCCCGCCTGCTGACCTCGGTGTGGGAGCAGATGCGCACCCAGGGGCTCAAGCTCGACGACATCCAGCGCCTGCGTGCAGGGTCACCGCTGGGCGCGATCCTGGCTGCCGGCCTGGCCACCCATGACCGCGCGCGCCAGATCACGCAGGAGAGCATCGAGGAGGCCGGCCGGCGCGTTGCGCATGAGCTCGAGCGCTACATGAATACGCTGGGCACCATCGCGATGATCACCCCGCTGCTGGGCCTGCTTGGCACCGTGGTCGGGATGATCGAGGTCTTCACCGTGATCACCGAGATCGGCGTGGGCAGTCCGCGTGATCTGGCCGGGGGCATCTCCCAGGCCCTGATCACCACCGCGACCGGCATCGGCGTGGCGATCCCGGCACTGGCCTTCCACCGCTACTTCCGCGGGCATATCGACGAGCTGGTGCTGGAGATGGAGCAGGAGGCCACCAAGCTGGTCGAGGTGATCCACGGCGAGCGCGCGGCCGGCGCGGCCGAGGGCGGGGCGCAGGCGTGAACTTCCGCGCGCCACGCCGCCAGGAGGAGCCGGGTGTCAACCTGACGCCGTTGATCGACGTCGTCTTCCTGTTGCTGATCTTCTTCATGGTCTCCACGACCTTTGACCAGCATGCGGACATCGAGCTGACCCTGCCCTCGGCCGACCGCGAGGCCGAAGCGGTGGAGCGCGCCTGGATCGACATCGTGGTGGATGCCAACGGCAACTACTTCATCAACGGCCAGGAGCTGATCAATCGCCGCGCCGAGACCCTGGAGCGTGTGCTGTCCGAGGCGCGCGAGGGTCGCGAAGATGACCCGGTGCTGATCCGCGCGGACGCCAACGCCAGCCATCAGTCGGTCGTGCGCGCCCTGGACGTGGTGGGCCGCCTGGGCATTACATCCGTGTCGATCGCCACGCTGGGCGAGGCTGCCGATGACGACTGACGAGCAGCACGCGCAGCACTTCGATTCCGGCTGGAGGGTCTATCGCCGCCTGCTGAGCTATGCCTTCGTCTACTGGCCGCTGCTGGCGATCGCCACGGTCGCGATGCTGGGCATGGCGGCGACCGAGGCGGGCTTCGCCGCGCTGATGAAGCCGCTGATGGACGAGTCCTTCGCCGAGGGCGAGGGCCATCCCCTGGTGGCGTGGATTCCGCTGGCCCTGATCGGCCTGTTTCTGGTCCGCGGTGTGGCCGAGTTCGGGTCGGTCTATGCGATGCGCTATGTCGGGCGGCAGGTGGTCAAGCGCCTGCGCGAGGAGCTGTTCGAGCGGCTGCTGCACATGCCGGTGCAGCGCTTTCAGGAGCAGAGCAGCGGCGAGCTGATCTCGCGCGTGACCTACAACGTGGAGCAGGTGGCGACGGCCGCGACCGACGGCTTCAGTACCCTGGTGCGCGACACCCTGACGATCATCGCGCTGCTGGCCTGGATGTTCTGGCTGACGCCGACCCTGACCCTGACCATCCTGATCATCGCCCCGGTGCTGGCCGTGCTGGTGCGCGTCGTCACCAAGCACTTTCGCCGCATCTCGCACCGCCTGCAGTACAACATGGGCGACGTGACCCACGTGACCCAGGAGGTGATCGAGGGCCACCGGGTGGTGCGCATCTTTGGCGGCGAGACCTACGAGCGCGGGCGCTTCGAGGACATCAACGAGCGCAACCGCCGGCTGCATATGCGCATGGAGGGCATCAAGGCCGCCTATACCCCGACCATCCAG
The DNA here is from genome assembly GCF_000381445.1 of Thioalkalivibrio sp. ALE22. Lineage (NCBI taxonomy): Bacteria > Pseudomonadati > Pseudomonadota > Gammaproteobacteria > Chromatiales > Ectothiorhodospiraceae > Thioalkalivibrio > Thioalkalivibrio sp. ALE22. Next base: position 12,787 of record NZ_KB906502.1, on the reverse strand, counting down.
TTCCTGGTCGCGGCAGTGCTGGCCTTCGTGATCTGGGTCGCGACCTCGGATTTCGGCGACGACACGGTCACGGCCGGCACGTTCGTCTCCTTCCTGACCGCGATGCTGCTGCTGTTGAGCCCGATCCGCCGGCTGTCGATGATCAACGCGACCCTGCAGCGGGGTATCGCGGCGGGGCAGAACATCTTCGCGGTGCTGGACGAGACGCCGGAGCGCGACACCGGCCACGTGCCCCTGGATCGGTCCGAGGGGCAGCTGGCATTCGAGGACGTGGCGTTTCGCTACAGTCCCGAGGGCCCGGACGTGCTGAAGGCCATCTCGTTCGCGGTGAAGCCGGGCGAGAACGTGGCCCTGGTCGGCCGCTCGGGCAGCGGCAAGACCACGCTGGTCAACCTGCTGCCACGCTTCTATCACCCGACCGAGGGGCGCATCCTGCTGGACGGCCATGACCTCGAGACCATCCGCCTGCGCGACCTGCGCCGGCAGATTGCCTATGTCGGCCAGAATGTAACCCTGTTCGCGGACACCGTTGCCGCCAATATCGCCTACGGCCGGCCCGAGGCGACCGAGGCGGAGATCCGCGAGGCGGCGCGCGCCGCGCATGCACTGGAATTCATCGATCGCCTGCCGGACGGCATGCAGACCCTGGTGGGGGAAAACGGCACCCGTCTCTCCGGTGGCCAGCGCCAGCGTCTGGCGATTGCCCGCGCGCTGCTGCGGGATGCCCCGATCCTGATCCTGGACGAGGCGACCTCGGCGCTGGACAACGAATCCGAGCGCCAGGTGCAGGCCGCGCTGGATGCGCTGGTGAGCACGCGCACCACGCTGGTCATCGCCCACCGCCTTTCCACGGTCGAGGGCGCCGACCGCATCCTGGTGATGGACAACGGCCGCATCGTGGAGAGCGGGCGCCACGAGGAGCTGATTGCTCGAGGCGGGGTCTACACCCACCTGCACCGCCTGCAGTTCCGCGAGGAGGCGGGGGATGGGGGCTGATGCCGGGGGCTACGGGGATCGTCCGCTCCCGGTCTGGCGCGCGACCTGGCGGGATTATCGCCGGGGCGATGGCAGCCGGGCACGGGCCCGGCGGGGTTTCCTCACCCCGCCCGCGGATCGCGGGCGCCTGATCTGGATCAAGGCCGGCGGAAGCCCCGAGGACGTGCGCCTGGGGATCGAGCTGCTGGGGGCGGTGCGCGACAAGCGCCAGGACGTGCGCATCGTCCTGACTTTCGAGCAGGACTACCCGGAACTCTTCGAGCGCCACATGCAGCCATTTCGCAAGGTCGGGGTGGGCTACGGCCCCTGTGACCGGCCGCGGGTGGTGCGCCGGGTGCTGCGGCGCTTTCAGCCCCACGGCATCCTGCTGGCCGGTGGCCGGGCGCCGGTCAATCTGTTGCAGGAGACCGAGGCGCCGGTGATGGCGGTGAACACCGCGCCGGCTGCCGGGGGCATGTCCCCGGTGGCCTGGCACTGGCCCGTCGATCCTGTCGCCGCCGAAGGCTGGCCGGCCGCCGCCCGCGCGCACGCGTTGGACCCGGCCGACCCCCAGGCCCGGTTCGTCGAGGCGCAGGCCGATGTGGTGCTGCGCTCGCTGGTCGGGGGCGGGGTGGAACGCCTGTGGTGGTGGCATGGCACGCCGGCGCAGTGGCTGGCCTGGCGGGCGGCCTGGGAGGCCTCCGGCTGGGGTCAGACCGACATCCTGCTGGCCAGCCTGCGTGGGGAGACGGACGCCGCCTCGTTGCCAGGTGCCGATCAGGTGGTCTCGGACTGGGACCGGTCGGCGCTCCCGCCGGGGACTATCCTGCACCTGGATGATCGGCGCTGGTTCGCGGCCGCGGCCAGTGCCGCCCATGCGGTGCATCTGGCCGCGCCGGATCGCCAGGCCCTGTGGCAGGGCCTGGCCGGCGGCGCGGCCGTGAGCCTGGGCGAGGCGCCGGCCGCGGAGGTGCCCTGTCCGGTGCTGGGCGAGCCGGACGCGGTGCTGGCGGCCTGGCAGGCCCTGCGGGACGACCCGGCCGCGCGGCGCCAGCAGGGTGACGCGGCCCGCCGACGCTTCTGGGAGGAGCGACGCCAGGTGGATGCAAATTTCGACGCCGTATTGCAGCAGGTCTGGGACTGGTAGCCATGGGCTCGCTGCAGGCATGGCTTGGTGCCCGGCTGTGGGATCAGTGGAGCCAGCGCGGGCCGTTCGCGGCGGCGATGTTTCCGCTGTCGCTGGTGTATGCCGGGCTGGCCGAGTGGAACCGTCAGCGCCAGGAACAATTGCGGCGCGACATCACCATCCCGGCCAAGGCGGTGATCGTGGTGGGGAATCTCACGCTGGGTGGCAGTGGCAAGACGCCGATGACCGTCTGGCTGGCCAAGCGTCTGCGTGCCGCCGGGTATCGGCCGGGTATTGTCAGCCGTGGCTACGGCGGGCGCGGGGACGTCGCCGGGATTGCGGTGACCCCCGATTCCGATCCGGTGGTGGTGGGGGATGAACCCCTGCTGATCGCGCGCCGCACCGGGGTGCCGGTGCAGGTGGACCGCGACCGGGTTCGCGGCGCGCGGGCCCTGACCGAGCAGGGGGTGGACGTGGTCATCGCCGATGACGGCATGCAGCATCACCGCCTGCCGCGCGACATCACCATCCTGATGGTCGACGGCAAGCGCCGCTTCGGTAACGGGCTGTGCCTGCCGGCGGGGCCGCTGCGCGAGCCCAGGCGGGCGCGCGAGCGGGCGGATTTCGTGATCGTGACCGGGGGCGAAGCCGGCCCCGGCGAGATTCCGATGGAACTGGTCCCGGCCAGCCGGCTGCTGCGGGTGGATGGGGCCGACGAGTCGCGCAAGCCCCACCGGTTTGCCCGGCGCGATGCCCACGCGATCGCCGGTATTGCCGATCCGGAGCGCTTCTTCCGTACCCTGGAGGCGGCGAAGATCGGTATCATTCGACATCCGTTTCCCGACCATCATCGCTTCCTGCCGCACCAGATCCGCTTCGATGACGAGTTGCCGGTTCTGATGACCGAGAAGGATGCCGTAAAATGCCGGTCGTTTGCGCAGGACAATCACTGGTACTGGCCGATCGCGGCCCGGTTGCCAACCACTTTCGAGCCGGCGCTGCTCGCGCGTCTGGAGACCGTCAGTCGGCTCAAACATCTGGGGTAATGCATGGACAAGCGTCTGCTCGATATTCTGGTCTGCCCGGTCACCAAGGGTCCGCTGAAATATGACCGCGAGAACCAGGAGCTGATCTCGGTCTCCGCCGGGCTCGCCTATCCGATCCGCGACGACATCCCGGTGATGCTGGAGGACGAGGCCCGCGTGCTCTCCGAGGACGAGAAGGGACGCTGGCGCGAGGCCTGAGTCGCCGCATGACGGGCTTCGTCGTGGTGATCCCGGCCCGCATGGCCTCCAGCCGGCTGCCGGACAAGCCGCTCGCGGCGGTCGCCGGGCGCCCGCTGATCGCGCATGTGATCAGCCGGGCGCAGGAGAGTGCAGCGGGCCGCGTGATCGTGGCCGGGGATGACGAGCGCATCCTCGCGGTCGCGCGCCAGTGCGGGGCCGAAGCCTTCCTGACCGATCCCGCGCTGCCCTCGGGCACCGACCGCATCGCCGCGGTCGCGGCCGCCGAGGGCTGGGGGGACGAGTCCATCGTGGTCAACCTGCAGGGCGATGAACCGCTGACCCCGGGACCATTGCTGGATGACCTGGCGGCCCTGCTGGCGCAGACCCCGCAGGCGGACATGGCCACCCTCGGCGTGCCCATCCGCTGCGCACAGGACCTGGCGGACCCCAACCAGGTCAAGCTGGTGACCGACCGCAGCGGCCGGGCGCTGTACTTCTCCCGTGCCCCGATCCCCTGGGATCGCGAGGCCCACCGCGCCGGGCAGGTACCGGCAGTAGAGCAGGCCACCCGTCATCTGGGGCTGTACGCCTACCGTGCCGGGTTCCTGCGGCGTATGAGCGCCGAACCGCCGGCCCCGCTGGAACAACTGGAGCAGCTGGAGCAGCTGCGCGCCCTCGACATGGGCGCGTGGATCCAGGTCGGCCGCCGCACCGAGGCCCATCCCCCCGGCGTCGACACCCCGGAAGACCTGGACCGCGTCGACGCCTTCCTGTCCGGGCGTGCCCGCGCCTGATCCCCGCCCGCGGACTCAGTTCGAGCGCAGGCCCGCCTGCAGACTGCGCGCCAGGGCCTGGCCGTCGCGGGTCGCGGCGTCCGGGGAGGGGCTGAAGGGTTGCAGCGTGGCGATCACCCGGTGCTCGAGGGTGGTGTCGCTGTTGGTCGGTTCCGGGTCGATGTAGCCGTGCTCGCCGAGCCATGCCTCCAGGCGCTCGCGCGTCGCGCTCTGGAAGCGCTTGACCGCGCCCTGTTCCAGTTCCCGGACCAGGGCCTCGGCGTCTCCGTCCACCTGCGTGGCCAGTTCACTGACCGCTTCGATAAAGGTATCGCTGATCACGCCGGAGCCCTCCAGCGCGGCACGGTCCACGGGGCGCCCGCGGCCCTGGCGCCAGGCGCGCAGCCAGGCGCGCGCGCCCGCGACCCGGGCCGCAAGCTGCTCGCGCTGCGCCGGGTCCCCCAGGAGTTCGGCATCGGGTCCGCGCAGGACGGTCTCCAGTGTGCCGACGCTGTCTACCCCCAGGGTGAGCAGGCGGTGCAGGGCGTCAAGGTTGTCGCGCAGCAGATGGAACGGGTGGATCCGCGCCGCATCCTGCCACGGGTCGATCGGCGGCACGCCGAGCATGGTGGCGTAGTCCTCGGGACGGACGTCGCCCGGGCTCGGGATCGCCCGGCGCTCGGGCAGGGCCAGATCGTCGGCATCGGTGATGGCGTGCTGGGCGCCGCGCACGGCCGGCAGGTCGATGCTCCGCACCGTGGCGTCCCGGGCGGACCAGTAGCGCGCATCCTCGGGCTGGGCCGTAAGATAAAAGACCTGCCGATCATCCTCCTGTGCCAGTAGCTGGAGGCTTTCGGCGACCGCGCGGAAGCGCTCGGGGTCGGCGGTGCCCAGGGCCTCGTCCAGGAACAGCGGCAGGGGCGTGCGCCCGCGCTCGGCCTCCAGCGCGAAGGCGATGCGCACGGCCAGCACGAGCTGCATGCGGGTGCCGCTGGAGAGTTCCGACAGGCCGCGGGTGTCGCCCGTGGCGGTCTCGCGCGCGGCGAATGGTGTGGCCGTCTCGCCGGGGCTGAACAGCAGCTCGTACTGATGCCGCGTAAAACGCTGAAACCAGTCACGCGCCCGGCGCAGGGCAGCGGGCTGCGCGGTCTCTTCGTGCTCGGTGGTGACTTGGTCCAGCAGAAACTGGCCCGCGGTGGCGAACAGGGCCTCGTCCAGACGCGTGTCCAGGGCGTCGCGGGCCTGGGCCCACCGGGCGCGCGCGGTCTCCAGTGCGCGATCCCGTCCGGCGCGGTCGATCTCGGTCTCGATGCGGGTGATTTCGCGGGTGAGCTCGTCGCGCTGCTGCGCCTGGTGTTCGCATTCGGCCAGCGCTTCGCGCAGCGCCGCCTCGGCGTCCTGATCGACCAGCGCCAGCAGGTCCGGTTGTGCCTCAAGGTGACGGCTGCGATCGCCTTCGCGGGCGCGGACGTCGCGCAGCTCATCCTGCAGGCGCTGCCATTCCGGCCGCAGCCGCAGGTGTTCGCGCAGTCCCGCTTCGTCATCCTCTTCCAGCCCGGCCCGGGCGTACAGTTCGGTGACGCGTGCGCGCGTGGTGTCGGCCTCGACTTCCAGGCGCTCGAGCTCGCGCTGCGCCTCGTGCTGTTCGCGGCGTGCCTCGTCCCGATCCTGCAGGCGGCGGGCCAGCCGTTCCAGACGCTGCGCCAGGGCGTCGGCCGTGGGCTGCGCGTCCTCCGGGGCGGCCGCGTACGCGTCCAGGAACCGCACCAGGGCCGTGCGCAGTTCGTCCATACGGGCCGTCAGTTGCTCCTGCTCGCCCCGGGCCGTGGCCTCGTCGCGACGGGCGCGGTCCAGTTCCGCGCTCAGGTGGATCCAGCGCTGCAACGAGGCATCCAGACACTCGGGGTCGAAGCCGACCGCCGCGGCCGTCTGGCGCAGTTGTTCCCGAGCAGCTGCCAGCGCGTCGTGCTTCTCCTCCAGTTCACGCTTCAGCCGGGTGCGGCGTTCGGCCGCGTGGCGGTCGGCCTCGGCTGCGCGCAGTTCCCGTTCCACGGCCTCCAGGCGTTCACGCACCGCCTCCGGCGTCCAGGCCGAGGGTGGCTCGATGCCGGTATCGCGGTAACGCGCCTCGGCCGCCTGGCGCGGGACGGCGTCGTGGTTCGGTCGTGCCAGTATCCAGCCCGACCAGGCCACGGGGAGCGCCAGGACGAGGAAGCCCCAGTGGACCCACAGGGCCGCACTCCCGATGGCCGCCGCAGCTGCGGCCAGGGCCGTGATCCGCGCCGCTCGGTGCAGGACGGAGTTCGCCGGCGGGCGCGGGGCGCCGAGCCAGTGCAGCAGTTCGTCCCGTGCGCGGCGCAGCGCCTCCGGGTCGGGCCGGTCGGGGTCGGCCGCGGGCAGGCCGGCCAGTTCGTCCTCGCGGCGGCGGATCGCGGCCTGCAGCTGGCGCTGGGTTTCGAGGGCCTGTTCCGTCGTGTGGACCGCGGTCGGGTCCAGCGTCGGGACGGCAGCCGGGTCGGCGCCCAGAGCGTCAGCTGCCGAGGCGACGGCCGAACGGGCGGACTGCAGCTCGCGTGCGGCCTGGTCGGCGCGGCTCTCCAGTCCCTGCAGTTCGCGTACGCGGGCGCGCGGGTCGTCGAACGCGGCGGCTTCCAGGGGGCTTTCGGACAGTCCACTGGTATCCAGCTGGTCGCGGGCCGCATCGAGCCGGGCCTGGGCCTGCTGGCGCTCGTGGTCGAGGCGGCGCAGCGTCTTGCGCAGCTGTTCCAGGCTGTCCAGTTCGTCGCCGCGCAGCCGGGCCAGGCCCTCCGGGAAGGCCGCCAGCCGGGTCTCCAGGGACTGGCGTTCGCGGCGGGCCTCCAGCAGCTCCAGGGCGCGTTCGTACTGGGCGGCCGCGTCGCTGGCCCGCTGTGCGTCCTGGCGCTGCGCCTCCAGTTCGGCGAGACGTTGTTCGTCCTCCTGCAGGGCGCGCTGTTCGCGCGTGCGCTGGCGCAGCTCCTGCTCGGCGGTGGCCAGGGCCTGTGCTTCGTTGCGGGCATGAGTGGTCTTCAGGGCCAGGGCGGGGTCCGCGCGCAGGGCGGGGAGGTCGTAGCCGCCGGCCAGTTCGCGCGCCAGCCAGTCGCCGATCGCCCGTTCGGTCGCGTGGTCCGCGGCCAGCAGGTCCTCGATGTGCAGGGTGTAGCAGTCGATGAAACGATGATCCGGCAGCGGCGGCGGATCGCCGCGCTGCCCGTCGCGCAGCCAGTACAGGTCGGTGCCGACGCGCTGCGCCTCGAGGCTGCCCTGTGCGTCGTTGAAACGGGCCGCGACCTGCACGCCCCTGTTGCGCTGTTCCTGTGGATAGAGGGCGGCGCGCAGGCCGCGCAGCAGGCTGGACTTGCCCGAGGCGTTGGGGCCGACCACGACGTTCACGCCCGGTCCCAGGGCCTCCAGCCGGAAGCCCGGATGGATGCCGGGGAGGCGCTGGATGTCCAGGGATTCCAGCTTCACTGGTCGCCCTCGCGCTGCAGCAGCAGGCGGTCCAGTGCGTGCAGGGCCGCGGCCTCCAGGGTCGCCGCGAGCGCGGTGTCATCCGGGGCCTCGCGCCCCAGCGCGCGGTAGTGCGGGGCGCGGGTTATCTCGGCGAGGGGCTCGCGCGCGGCGTCCAGCAGGGCGCGGCGCGCTTCGCTGTCCGCCCCCTGCAGCAGCAGAAGCTTGCGCGCGAGCAGGGCGGCCGGGTCATTCCCCGCGGCCAGCGCCTCGAGGTCCACGGCCGGCTGGGCCTCCAGGCGCCAGTCGTGGACGAAGTACAGGCGATCCCCCAGGGTCTGCACCGTGGCACGCGGATCGTCCGCATTCAGGACGCGCTCCAGTGCCGCGCGCTGGTCGCTGCGGCCGGTGAATCGCAGCCGGCAGCCGACCGCCCGTGGCCGCTGCGGCCATTGCTCGATTTCGGTGTGCAGGCGTTCCAGGGCCTCGGTTACGCGGTGATGGATGTCCGCGGCGACGTCCAGGCCGTCGACCGGGATCTCCAGGGTGTCCCAGTACAGCGGTGCCAGCGGGACCTGCTGGATGGAGAGCGTGCCGTTCGCGGCCAGTTCCAGCTGCCAGGGGCCGTGGCGCCCGGGCTCGCCCGGGTCCATGCCGGTCAGGGAGCCGAGGTAGCCCATCGGGCGTGGCGCGGCGAGGGCGTCGGGGCGGTGAATATGGCCGAGCAGCCAGGCCTCCGCCGGGGCCGCCTCCAGCGCGCTGCTGCGCACCGGTGCATGCGGGCTGCGCATCTGGTCACGATCGCAGTGCAGCAGACCGAGGGTGGGGCAGTCGACGGGCTCGGGAAAGCCGGACTCCAGCGGGCTTTCGCTGACGCGGGCCTGCGGGAATGACCAGCCCGCGATACGCGCGCGGCCGCCCTCGCGGCTTTGAAGTTCGCGGGTCTCCCACTGACCACCGGCGCCCAGCAGCTCGAACGCCGGCAGGGCCTTTGCGAGGCGCGGGAGGACCTGGACATCATGGTTGCCGGCGACCCCGAGGACGCGGATGCCGGCAGCGGTCAGGCGCTGAACGCCTTCGCGCAGGTCGCGGTAGGCCTCGAAGAAGTCGTCCTCCTGTTCCACCACGTCGCCGGCCAGCAGGACGGCGTCGACCGGCTGTTCCAAGGCGTAGTCGACGCTGCGCCGCCAGGCCGCCGCGGGGCCGAGCGCCGCAATGCCGACCGCGTCATCGACCGCGGGCGGGATGCGCGAGGGCTGGCGGCCCAGGTGGATATCGCCCACGCACAGGAGCTTCATGGGCGCAGGGAGGCAGTCGGGATCATGGCGGCAGTTTGGAAGAATCGCGGGGCAAAGCCAATCCCGGATCGCAGGATTGGCTCCTTCATCGGTTCTGCCCCGTGGGAGCCTGCTTGCAGGCGAAGCCCCTGCCAGAGTCGGGCGCGGGCAGGGGCTTCGCCTGCAAGCAGGCTCCCACGGGTGTGGTGGTGTCCCCCCTGTAGGAGGCCGACCCCCTGGCCGATTCGGTGTTCATCAGCGCCCTATCGGCCAGGGGGCTGGCCTCCTACGGAAGGCGGTGCAGGGTCAGGTGGGGATGCCGAGTTGGCGGGGCAGCTGGCCGAGACGCCCGAGGGTCAGGCAGGGGCGCGGCTGGCCGTGCTCCCAGGGCAGGGACGCCGGGTTGAACCAGGCGGCGCGAAAGCCGGCCTGCAGGGCACCGAGGACATCCGCGGTGCTGTCGTCGCCAACGTGCAGGATGGCGTCGGGTTCGACTCCGGCCTGCTCGCGGGCCTGGTGGAAGATGCGCGGGTCGGGCTTCGCCGCACCCGCTTCGCCTGCGGCGATGGCGAAGTCGAAGTGCCGCCCGAGGGGGGTGCGGAATACGTCGGCATTGCCGTTGCTGATTGCGCCCAGACGGAAGTGGCGGGCCAGGGTAGTCAGCACGCCCGCGGCCTCGGGGTAGGGCGTGACCTCGTTGCGCGCCTCCCAGAACACCTGGAAGCCTTCACCCGACAGACGCTCCGGGCAGCAGCCACAGGTCTCGGCCAGTTCGCGCAGCCAGCGCTTGCGCAGGCGGGTCAGGTCGTGGCGCTCGTGGTCGGGGGCCGCGCGCATGAAGGCCGTGCGGGACTGGATCAGGGCGTCTGGATCAAAGCGTTCGCAGACCGCGGGGGCCTGTTCCCGCAGCCAGGCGTAGAAGCGCGCCTCGGCGTGGTGGATGACCGGCATCACCGGCCACAGGGTGTCGTCGAGGTCGAACGTCAGGCAGCGGATGCGGGTCGGGTCGAGTGGATGTGACCGGGACGGTCCGCTGATGGGGGAACGGTTCATCCACGCAAGGGTAGCGCGGGCACCGCACGCAGCGGTTATATGGCCGATGTCGTTGGGGATACTCCGGGCGTGGCGGACTGATAGGGTGTTTCCTTCGGACAGCAAAGCCGACTCGAGGAGGTGGTTCGGGATGCGACAGCAAGGGGATGCGGCCGTCTGGCCGCGCTACAGCCTCGCGCAGCGGGTGTTGCACTGGCTGGTGGCCGTGCTGGTGCTGGGGGCGCTGGGGCTGGGCGGGACCATTGGCTGGTTCGGCTTCGAGGGTCTGCAGGCGCGCTTTGGCGAGGCGGCGACCAACACGCTCTATACCTGGCACAAGAGTTTCGGGGTGCTGATTCTGGTCTTGATGCTGGTGCGGATCGGACTGCGCCTGCGGCGCGGCAAGCCGGGGTATGCGGTCGCGCTGGCTCGCTGGCAGCGGATGGGTTCCGAGGCCGTGCACGGGCTGTTGTACGTCCTGCTGATCCTGATGCCGGTGATCGGCTGGTGGGCGACCGCGGCCGGTGGCTACCCGGTGCAACTGGGACCGCTGATCCTGCCGGGCCTGTTCCCGGAGAACGAGGCGTTGTCGGAGACGCTGTTCGCCTGGCATCAGGCCCTGGGTCGGGTGACCCTGATCCTGGTGGCGGGACATGTGGTTGCCGCGCTCTACCACTGGCGCATTCGCCGCGACGGGGTGATGCAGCGCATGACCTTCGGGCGAGGCCGATCCTGATCCCGGCATACCGATGACGCGGTGGCTGCTGACGCTGGTGGCGCTGAACGCGGTCCTTCTGGGGCTGGAGATTCCGCGTCATGCGGGGCTCGCGCCGTACGGGCTGGCCTGGGAGGCCTTCGTGCTGGTCGGCCTGTTCGCACTGTTGCCGGCGGGCCGGCTTGCGCGGGGGCTGGCCTGGCTCGTTGCTTCGGTGCTCCTGATCCTGGTGGTGCTGGCGTTGTTCGATGCCCTGACCCGCGCGAGCCTGTCCCGACCGTTGAACGTGGTGCAGGACTGGGTGCTGCTGGACGCCGTCTACCGCCTGGTGACCGGCAACTTGGGCGCGCTGGCGACCGGGCTGCTGGGGGTTTTCCTGGTGACCCTGCTGGTGGCGGTCATCTGGGGAGCCGGGCGGGGGCTCGGTGCCCTCGCGGCGCCTGCGGGGGGCGGTCGTCGTGTTCCGCTGGCCATCGCCATCGGGGCGTTTGGCGTCGGTCTGGGGGGCGTGCTGGCCGCCGAGCGCGGAGCAGCACCCCCGGGAACGGCTGCGCCGGGTATGGCGATGATCCAGCAGCAGGTCGCGGCGGGGCGGTCGGCCCTTGCCGAGAACCAGCGCTTTCGTGCCCGTCTGGAGGCGACCCGCGAAGAGGCCGTTGCGGCTGCCCTTCCGGGGCTCGCGGGGGTCGACGTGATCCTCGGGCTGGTGGAGTCCTATGGCGTCTCTGCCGTTTTCGACGCGCGCTACGCGCCGGTCATCGTGCCCGCGCTCGACCGGCTGGAAGAGGATCTGGAGGCCGCGGACCTGCACGTGGTGAGCGGCGTACTGGAGGCGCCGATCGCCGGCGGCCAGTCCTGGCTGGCCCATGCCTCCCTGCTCTCTGGTCTGCAGGTGCGCTACGCCGGGCATTACGAGGCGCTGCAGGACGCGCCGCGGGACACCCTGGTGCAGGACTTCGTGGCGACTGGCCATCGCACGGCGATGCTGTCCCCGGCCATCCAGCTCGACTGGCCCGAGGGACGCTGGTTCGGCTGGGACCGGATCGTGGACAAGCATGGCTTTGACTACGCCGGCCCGCCGTTCTTCTGGGTGACCATGCCGGACCAGTACACCTGGTCGTTTTTCGAGCAGCAGGTTCGGTCGCCTTCCGATGCACCGGTGTTCGCGATGCTCGCGCTGGTCAGTTCGCATGCGCCGTGGACCCCCATCCTGCCGGTCCTGGAGGACTGGGAGGGCATCGGGGATGGTGAACGGTTCCACGAGTGGGCGGGGAAGGGGCCGGAGCCGGAGGTGCTCTGGCGCGACTTCGGCCGGGTGCGCGATTTCTACGCAGAGTCGGTGCGCTATTCGCTGGAGGTGACCGGGGACTATGCGGCACGCTATGCGGACGAGGACACGCTGTTTTTCCTGCTGGGGGATCATCAGCCGGCGGCGTTGATCACCGGGCAGGACGCCAGTTGGGCGGTGCCGGTGCATGTGATCTCGGGCGATCCAGAGTTGCTGGAGCCGTTCCGCGCGCGCGGCTTTGTGTCGGGGATGCAGCCGCCGTCCGAGTCTGCCGAAGAAGGGTTTGATGCCCTGCGAGGCTGGCTGCGCGACGCGTTCGGTGCGTCATCCAAAGTGGACGGGTGACGCGGCTTGTCCGCCGTTGGCCGAGCGCCTCGGTTGCCCGGCCCCATCAAGACCCTGTTTCGGCATCGGGTGTATCCGGAGACTTTGTTCAGCCGCATGCCTTTCTGTGGCTGGTCCTGGTTCGTCCTCCGGTGTTTACGGTGCCTCCGGTCCGCCGCCTGCCCGGCGCTGACTCGCCAGCGCGCCCCGAGGCACTTTCTTGCTTGCCCAAGAAAGTGAACCGCCCCGGGTTTCCCGGAGACCCGTTGGTTTGGGTCACGCTGCACGAACGGACCCCTGAACTTGTTGATGGTACTGCGCTTCGATCGTTGCCGGCGGTCGATACCCGTTGGATTCCAACAGGCGTCGCCGGTTGAACCAGTCGACCCACTGGAGCGTAGCCCACTCGACGTCGCGTCGATCGTTAAGACGTCCCCAGTAGGCCCGGACCTCGGTCTTGTACAGCCCGTTGAGGGTCTCCGCCAGGGCGTTGTCGTAGGAGTCACCGACCCGGCCCACCGAGGGCTGGAGCCCGGCTTCTCCGAGGCGGTCGGTGTAACGCACCGATACGTACTGCACGCCG